>CAMLFK010000049.1 GCA_946479255.1 uncultured Oxalobacteraceae bacterium | reverse complement strand
CCGCCATGCAGCGCACGCCCAGTTCCAGTTCTTCATTGTCGCGCGCATAGCCGCGCGAACGCACCAAGCTGAGTTCGCGCTCCAGCTTGGACAGGTCGGTGATCGAATTCTTGTTGTGGCCTGACAAACCCGTGCGGGTGGCGTAGGCGCGGATGGCCTTGGGTTCGTCCACCGACAGGAACAGCTTGCCGGTCGAGGTCAGGTGCAGCGGACCGCGCCCGCCGATTGCCCGCACAACTTGCATGCCAGAACGCTCCGAGAAGGCGCGGTCAATGTAGACAATCTCGTCGCCTTGGCGCACGGAAAGGTTCACCGTCTGCTGGGTTTTCTTGTGCAGTGCACGCATGAAATCAAGCGCGGCTTCGCGCACCGACAGGCGGCTCTTGACCACATTGCCCAGTTCCAGCAGGCGCATGCCGAGGCGGTAGGTGCCCGGTTCGACCCGGTCGACGAAGCGGGTGATCACCATATCGTTCAGAATCCGGTGCGCGGTCGAAGGGTGCAGGCCCGACACTTGCGACAATTCCTTCAGGCTGACCGGGTCGGTATAGTTGGCCAGCGCGTCGAGCAGGGCGACCATGCGTTCGATCACCTGAATCGATGTCTTGGGCGCTTCAACTGATTCGATTTTCATGATGTGGTTGGTGCGGTGCAGTATATGTCCATACTTTATACCATAATGTGAAAAGCTTTGGCAATTTTGGTGTCGCGGTAACGCAAAGTCCTTGTCACTGCCGGAGGGCGGGGCATAATGCTGATTCACCTGTCAATATGAAAACAGCATGGATCAGTCACCGAGCGAATTTAAGAGTAAAAGCGGCTTCAAGCGCATCGTCAACGCCATCGCTTATTCCATGGATGGCTTGAAAGCCGCATGGGAGCACGAGTACGCTTTCCGCCAGGAGATGCTGGTGGTGGTGATCGGCACCGTGATCGCCCTCGGCTTGCCGGTTTCCTCTTTCCAGAAGCTGTTCCTGATTGCCGTGCTGGTGCTGGTGCTGATCGTTGAGCTCATCAATTCGGCGATCGAGGCGGTGGTCGACCGTATTTCGCTGGAACGCCATCCGCTGTCCAAGCGCGCCAAGGATATCGGCAGTGCGGCGGTGATGCTGTCGATACTCATTGCCGGCGCCTCGTGGGCGGTGGTGCTGTTCAACCGCTTTTATTAAGAAGCGGATAAGCAAATAAGCGGATAAGCAAATAACAAAGCCTTCGTTTCAATCTGTTCCGTGCCGCCTTATGCTTGTCTCAAAGGAGGCGGCCATGGCGCACGATGTCTTATCCAATTTTCACGTCATCATTGTTCCCGGCCTGCACAACAGCGGCCCGGAGCACTGGCAGACCCGCTGGCATGCGCTGCACCCCACATTTTCGCGGGTGGAGCAGGACGAGTGGCACAACCCGCAATTGGGCGCCTGGGTTGCCCGCCTGGACCAGCTGCGTGCGCAAGACCCGCGCCCGGCACTGTTCATCGCGCACAGCTTCGGCTGCCTGACGACGGTCACCAGCATTGCCCGCAATCCGGATAAGGTGGCAGGTGCCCTGCTGGTGGCGCCGGCCCATCCGGACCGCTTCGGCGTGGCCGCGCGCCTGCCGGCCCATGCGCTGCCGTGCCCCTCAATATTAATCAGCAGTGAAAACGATCCATGGATGCCGGCCGGGACGGCTGCGCTGTTTGCGCGCCGCTGGGGCAGCGAACTGCTCGAAGGCGGCCGGCTCGGCCATATCAACGCCGAGTCAGGACTCGGCAACTGGCCCGAGGGCCAGAAATACCTGCACCGGCTGGCCGAAATGGCGCAAAATTCAATCTTGGCTGAAGCGTCATAAAAACATTAACCCAACTTTTGGAGAACAGAATGACTTTACGTTTGGGCGATACCGCACCAGATTTTGAACAGGACTCGTCCCAGGGCACCATCAAGTTTCACGAGTGGGCGGGCGACTCGTGGGTGGTCCTTTTTTCGCATCCTGCCGACTTCACGCCGGTCTGCACCACCGAACTGGGCCTGACCGCCAAGCTCAAGCCGGAGTTCGACAAGCGCAACGTCAAGGCCATCGCGCTGTCGGTCGACCCTGCCGAAAGCCACCGCAGCTGGATCGCCGACATTGAAGAAACCCAGCAGACCGTGGTCGGCTTCCCGATCATCGCCGATGCCGACAAGAAGGTCGCCACCCTGTACGACATGATCCATCCGGAACAGTCGGCCACGGCCACCGTGCGTTCGGTATTCGTCATCGATCCGAAGAAAAAGATTCGCCTGAGCCTGACCTATCCGATGAGCACTGGCCGCAACTTCGACGAAGTGCTGCGCGTTATCGACGCGTTGCAGCTGACCGATGGCTACACCGTGGCCACGCCTGGCAACTGGAAAGACGGCGACGACGTTATCATCCCGCTGACCGTGCAGGACCCTGAGCAGATCAAGCAAAAGTATCCGAAGGGCTTTACCGCTCCGCGGCCTTACCTGCGCCTGACGCCCCAGCCGAACAAGTAATCGAGGGCGAAACCCGGCTTGTCCAAATGGCAGGCATAAGCAAATAAGCTTTTCGTTGTATGGTTTACAGCTGAGTCCCTTTACCCTTGCGGTAACTTTGGGGACTTTGCATGCTACTTACTTATATCATTTCGGGTTTCGCGGTTGGTTTGTTGGTCGGCATGACCGGCGTTGGCGGCGGTTCGCTGATGACGCCGCTGCTGACCTTGCTGTTCGGCGTGCCGCCATCGGTCGCCGTCGGCACCGACCTGGCTTTTGCCGCCGTCACCAAGACGGCCGGCACCTTTACCCACCGCATTCGCGACACCGTCCGCTGGGACGTGGTCAAGTTGCTGTGCTGGGGCGCTCTGCCTGCCGCTGTGCTCACCACCCTGGCGCTCAAGTACTTCGGCACGGTCGATAAATCCATCGGCCAGATGATCCGCTACTCGATTGCCGGGTCGGTCATGCTGACCGTGGTCGCGCTGCTATTCAAAAGCAAGATGCTGGCCTGGCTGAATGCCCACCCGGAACGCCAGTTGCATGGCCAGAAGCTCAGCACCGCCACCGTGGTGTGCGGCTTCATTCTCGGTTGCCTAGTCACCATTTCCTCGATCGGAGCCGGCGCCGTGGGCGCCACCTTGCTGGTGCTCTTGTATCCACGCATGAGTGCGGCAGAAGTGGCCGGCACCGACATCGCCTACGCCGTGCCCCTGACCGCCATCGCCGCTTTCGGCCACTGGTGGCTCGGTTCGATCAACTGGGCGCTGCTGGCCATGCTGCTGCTGGGCTCGATTCCTGGCATCACAATCGGTTCCTGGTTCGCGCGCGCCATTCCGGAAAAAATCCTGCGCGGCGTGCTGGCGATGACCTTGACCGCCGTGGCAGCGAAATTGATCCACTAGTAAAGGTTTCCTGCCCCTAAGTACGTTTAGTGTCTAAGGTAATGATAAAAGCTTCCTTTGCTTTTATGCGTTCTACGGTCAAAATTGCGCCTTATTAGACATTAATGTAATAAGAGGGCATATGCCACCATCCCCACCTGTCCGCGGCGCGCCATTCCGGGTTATCCCCGGATTCGGCCTGTCGCTGGGCTTCACGATCTTCTATCTAGCGCTGATCGTCCTGATTCCCCTCTCGGCTGTTTTCCTCAAGACCTTCACCATGACCTGGGAAGCGTTCTGGGCGGCGGTCACGTCCGAGCGGGTCATGGCATCCTACCGGCTCAGCTTCGGCGCTTCGCTGATCGCCGCATTAATGAATGTGGTCTTCGGCGGCATCGTCGCCTGGGTGCTGGTGCGTTACGAGTTCCCCGGCAAGCGCATCATCGACGCCCTGGTCGACCTGCCGTTCGCCCTGCCCACCGCGGTGGCCGGCATCACCCTGACCGCGCTGTATTCCACCAACGGCTGGATCGGCCGCTACCTCGAACCGCTCGGTATCAAGGTCGCCTTTACGCCGCTGGGCGTGGTCCTGGCGATGACCTTCATCGGCCTGCCTTTCGTGGTGCGCACGGTGCAGCCGGTGCTGGAGGACGCCGAGCGCGAACTCGAAGAAGCCGCCGCCAGCCTGGGCGCGACGCCCCTGCAGACCTTCATCAAGGTGATCTTCCCCGGGATCTTCCCGGCCATGCTGACCGGCTTTGCGCTGGCTTTTGCACGCGCCACTGGTGAATACGGCTCGGTCATTTTCATCGCCGGCAACATGCCGATGGTGTCCGAGATCACGCCGTTGTTCATCATCACCAAGCTGGAACAGTACGACTACGCCGGCGCCACCGCGATTGCCGTGGTCATGCTGCTGGTCTCCTTCGTACTGCTCCTGACCATTAACCTGCTGCAGAACTGGGCACGTACCCGCGGAGGCAAGAAATGAGCGCGGTTCTCGATAAGCCAGCTGTGACGGCGCCGCCCAAGCGCGGCGAACTGCCGGCCGTCTCCGGCATCATGGAGCCAAACTGGGTGCGCCTGACCTTGCTGTCCGTGGCGCTGGTGTTCCTGACCTTGTTCCTGTTCGTGCCGCTGATCGCGGTGTTCGTCGAAGCCTTTAAAAAGGGCGGCGACGCCTACATCGCCGCGATCACCGATCCTGACGCGGTCTCGGCCATCAAGCTGACCCTGATCGCGGCCGGCATCTCGGTGCCGCTGAACCTGGTGTTCGGCGTCAGCGCCGCCTGGGCGATTGCCAAGTTCGAATTCCGCGGCAAGAGCGTGCTGCTCACGCTGATCGACCTGCCGTTCTCGGTCTCGCCGGTCATCTCTGGCCTGATCTACGTGCTGCTGTTCGGCGCGCAGGGCTGGTTCGGCGCCTGGCTGGCCGAGCACGACATCAAGATCCTGTTCGCCGTGCCGGGCATCGTGCTGGCGACGATCTTCATCACCTTCCCCTTCGTGGCGCGCGAGCTCATTCCGCTGATGCAGTCGCAGGGCAGCGAAGAAGAAGAGGCTGCGCTGGTGCTGGGCGCCTCGGGCTTTGCCACCTTCATGCGGGTGACGCTGCCGAACATCAAATGGGGCCTGCTGTACGGCGTCATCCTGTGTAACGCCCGTGCCATGGGCGAGTTCGGCGCGGTGTCGGTGGTGTCCGGCCACATCCGTGGCGAGACCAACACCATGCCGCTGCAGGTGGAGATTCTGTACAACGAGTACAACTTCGCCGCCGCCTTCGCGGTTGCCTCGCTGCTGGCATTGCTGGCGCTGGTAACCCTGGCAATCAAAACCTTTGTTGAATGGCGCCTTCACGAGACCGATGAAGTCGCTGACGCCGCACGCAAGCTGGAGCACTGACATGACCATCGAAGTACATAATATTCATAAGACCTTCGGCGAATTCGTCGCGCTCGGCGATGTATCGCTCCAGTTCCCGACCGGCGAACTGACCGCGCTGCTGGGGCCTTCCGGCTGCGGCAAGACCACGCTCTTGCGCATCATCGCTGGCCTGGAGCATCCGGACTCGGGCCGCGTGATTTTGGACGGCAAAGACGCCTCGCATCGCCATGTGCGCGAGCGCCAGGTCGGCTTCGTGTTCCAGCACTACGCGCTGTTCAAGCACATGACCGTGTTCGAGAACGTCGCTTTCGGCCTGCGCGTGCGGCCCCGCGCCGAGCGGCCGTCCGAGCAGCAGATCCGCGACAAGGTCAAGCAGCTGCTCGAGATGGTGCAGCTGGACTGGCTGGCCGACCGCTACCCGCCGCAACTGTCCGGCGGCCAGCGTCAGCGCATCGCCCTGGCGCGCGCGCTGGCGGTCGAGCCGCGCGTGCTGCTGCTCGACGAACCGTTCGGCGCGCTCGACGCCAAGGTGCGCAAGGAACTGCGCCGCTGGCTGCGCCGTTTGCATGACGACCTGCACGTGACCAGCATCTTCGTCACCCACGACCAGGAAGAAGCGCTGGAAGTGGCCGACCGCGTGGTCCTGATGAACAAGGGTAAAGTCGAGCAGCTCGGTACGCCCGATGATGTGTACAACAACCCGGCCTCGCCCTTCGTTTTCGGCTTCCTCGGCAACGTCAATCTGTTCCACGGCCGCGTGCACGAAGGCGTGCTGGCCAGCGGCGACGCCAGTTTCACGGTGCCGGATCACGCCGAGGTCCGGGACAGCAAGGGCATCGCCTATGTGCGGCCGCACGACCTGGATGTGGAGCGTTATGTGCCGGGCGCCGAAGGCGTGGTGGTCAAGCTGCGCCGCGCGCATGCGATCGGTCCGCTGGCCCAGCTCGACCTGGAGCGCGCCGACAACCAGGACCTGATCGAGGCTGTGATCCCCAACGAGCGTTACCGCGCCATGCAGTTGAAGGATGGCGAGACCCTGGTGATCAAGCCGCGCCGCATGCAAGTGTTTGTCGATCCGGGAGCGGCCATATGAACTTCCAACAGCTACGTTCGATCCGCGAAGCGGCGCGGCGCAACTACAACCTGACCGAAGTGGCCAATGCCCTGTTCACGTCGCAGCCTGGCGTGAGCCGCCAGATCCGCGAACTCGAAGAAGAACTGGGCGTGGTCATCTTCGAGCGCAACGGCAAGCGCCTGACCGGCCTGACCGATCCCGGCAAGGGCATCCTCAAGATCATCGACAAGCTTCTGATCGAAGCGGAAAACCTGCAGCAGGCCAGCATCGAGTATGCGGGCCAGGATACCGGCACCCTGACCATTGCCGCCACCCACACTCAGGCACGCTATGCGCTGCCGAAGGTGGTACAGGCCTTCCGCCAGGACTTCCCGCAGGTGCGCATCGCGCTTCAGCAAAGTTCGCCCGAGCATATCGCCGAGTGGGTTTTGTCGGGCAAGGCCGACCTGGGAATCGCGACGGAGGGTTTGTCGCAGTTTCCCGACCTGGCCTCGTTTCCGTGCTACCGCTGGACCCACCTGATCGTGGTGCCGGAAGGGCACCCGCTGCTGGCCAAGTCGCCGATCAAGCTGGAAGACCTGGCCGAGTGGCCCTTGATTACCTACGACGTGGGTTTTACGGGCCGCGGGCATATCGATGCCGCGTTCGCGCAGGCTGGGGTCAAGACCGATATCGTGCTGACGGCGATGGATTCGGACGTGATCAAGCAGTATGTGTCGCTGGGACTGGGTGTGGGGCTGGTGGCCTCGATGGCGTTCGACCATGGACGTGACAAGGGCTTGCGCGCGGTCGAGGCATCGCACCTGTTCGCGCCGAATGTGACGCGGCTGGCGGTGCGGCGCGGGGCTTATCTGCGGGGGTATGCGTACCGGTTTATTCAGCAGTTTGCGCCGGAGTTGTCGAAGGCGGAGATTGATAAGGCGGTCAATGCGGACGCGGAGTAATTCGGTCTAGTACCATCAGCGTTAAAGCTGTCATTCCCGCCGCGGGAATGACAGCTCAGGGTGGTCATCTGCATCTTAAGACCGTACCGCCTTGGCGCATTCGTTGATCAGTGCGGGACCCGCGTAAATCAGGCCGGTGTAGAGCTGCACCAGCTGCGCGCCCAGCTTCATCTTCTCGGCCGCGTCTTCGCCCTTCATGATGCCGCCCACGCCGATGATCGGAATCTCGTTGCCCAGTTCGGCCTTGAGCGCGCGGATCACGATGTTGGACAGTTCAAAGGCCGGCTCGCCCGACACGCCGCCGGTTTCCAGGCCGTGCTTGACGCGGTCGACGCTGCGGTGGTTGAGCGTGGTGTTGGTGGCGATGACGCCGTCGATCTTGTGGCGCAGCAGCGCGCCCGCGATCTCCTTGATCTGGTCGCCGTCGACGTCCGGGGCGATCTTCAGGGCCAGCGGCACGTAGCGCTTGTGCTGGTCGGCCAGGCGCAGCTGGGCGTCCTTGAGGCTGGCCAGCAGGCCGTCGAGCTCGGAGCCGCCTTGCAGCTGGCGCAGGTTCTTGGTGTTGGGCGATGAAATGTTGACCGTGACGTAGCTGGCGTAAGGGTAGACCTTCTCCAGGCAGACCAGGTAGTCGTCCACCGCATTTTCGATCGGCGTGACGGCGTTCTTGCCGATGTTCAGGCCGAGCACCCCCTGCTTTTCCTGGTAGAAGCGCGAGGCCTGCACATTGCGCACAAACGCATCCACGCCGCCGTTGTTAAAGCCCATGCGGTTGATCACCGCGCGCTTGCTCGGCAGGCGGAAGATGCGCGGTTTGGGATTGCCGGCCTGTGCCAGCGGGGTCACGGTACCCACTTCGATGAAGCCGAAACCGAGCGCGGACAGGCCGTCGATATAGGCGCCGTCCTTGTCCAGGCCGGCGGCCAGGCCGACCGGGTTGGGGAAGGTGATGCCCATGACGGTGCGCGGATCGGGCTTGGGCTTGGTGAACAGGGAAGTCAAGCCGATGGCGGCGGCGCTGCGCAGGGCGGGCAGGGTGACGTTGTGCGCCGTCTCCGGGCTCATCGAGAACATCAGGGGACGGGTGAGTGCGTACAGCAGTTTTTGGGACATGGCGGCTTTAGGTGAATTCTGTTGTCCGCATTTTACCTGTCCCTGTTATAAATTGCCGCGCGGCAGTGTTACTTGTTCAATACGTCCCAGCTGCCATTGATGCGCGCTTCCAGCGGGCGGAAATTGATCTTGTAAGCCATCTTGGGACTTTGCTCGATCCAGTAGCCCAGATAGACGTAGGGTAGGCCGAGTTCGGCCGCCTGGGCGATCTGCCACATGACGTTGAAGGTGCCGAAGGACGCGCCCGGCACCTCAGGGTCGAAGAAGGTATAGACCGAGGACAGGCCGTCGGAAAGCACGTCGATGATCGATATCATGCGCAGGGTGCCGTCCGGCTCGCGGAACTCCACCAGGCGCGTGTTGACCCGGCTTTGCAGCAGGAATTGCGCGTACTGGTCGCGGCTGTCCTGGTCCATGCCGCCGCCCAGGTGGCGCGTGGTCTGGTAGCGCAGGTAGAGCGCGTAGTGTTCGTCCGAGAAGCTGAGGTTGGCGACCGAGGCGATCAGGTTCTCATGGCGCTTCCAGGCGCGCCGCTGGGCGCGGTTCGCGCTGAACTCGCCGGCGCGTACCCGCACCGGGATGCAGGCGCGGCAGCCCTCGCAGTAAGGCCGGTAGGTGAAGATGCCGCTGCGCCGGAAGCCGTTCTTGACCAGCTCGGAATAGACGTCCGCGTTGATCAGGTGAGAGGGCGTGGCGACCTGCGAGCGCGCCTGGCGCGCATCGAGGTAGCTGCACGGATAAGGCGCCGTCGTGTAAAACTGCAGCGTCGAGAAAGGCAGGTCGTTTAAGTGCGTCATGCATGTACTTTCAATGCGACGTGGTTGCTTACTTGCCCTGGGCGGGCCCCGGCTTTCATCCAAAGTTGAAGCCATTGTAGCTAAACTTTGGCGTTTTCACTTATCGTAACAAGCGCGCTACAGCGCGCGCTTTAAAGCGGCGGACCAGGCGTCCAGTCTTCAATCGGCGGCTCGCCGATCGCCGTGCCGAGATGCTTCAAAAAGGCGGCGCGCGAAATCGGCGCGGCGCCCAGCGAGGCCAGGTGCGAGGTCTCTTGCTGGCAATCGATCATCTGCACGCCATGGCGGCGCAGGAAAGCCACCAGGTAGGCCAGGGCGATCTTGGACGCATCGGTGGCGCGCGCGAACATCGATTCGCCATAGAACATGCGGCCGATGCACACGCCGTAAGCGCCGCCGACCAGTTCGCCGTCGAGCCACAGCTCGGACGAATGGGCGTAGCCAAGCGCGTACAAGCCGGTGTAGCCATTGATGATGTCTTCGGAAATCCAGGTGCCGGGGCCATCCTTGCGTGGCGCCGCGCAGGCGTGCATGACGTCTTCGAAGGCGCTGTCGAAACGTACTTGGTAGCGCCCGCCCTCGTGCATGCTGCGCTCGACCCGGCGCAGAGTTTTGCGCAGGCTGTCGCTGACCTTGAAGTCGGCCGTCTTGAGCACCATGCGCGGATCGGTGCTCCACCATAAAATGGGCTGGCCTTCGGAAAACCAGGGAAAGATGCCGCGCTTGTATGCGGCCAGCAGGCGCTGCGGCGACAGGTCGGCGCCGGCCGCCAGCAAGCCCGGCGCGTCCATCGTCAACGCCTCGGACACGTCAGGAAACGGTGAGTGGGACTCGAGCCAGGGGATCATTGGTTTTTCGGTTCGCTCTCGAAGCGCATCGGGCGCACGATGTCGTGGCTGTGGAAACCGTAGTCTCCGCCCACTTCGCGTATTTTGACGCGGTCCTGGAAAAACAGTTCCAGTGTTTTGCGGATGGTGGGGAAGGCCAGCTCGTCCCATGGGATTTCATGTTCGGCGAACATGCGCACATCCAGGCTTTCGATGCCGGGCGCGAACGCCAGGTCGCGCAGGCGCGCCAGGTAGAACAGGTGCACCTGGTGCACATGGGCCACGTTCAGCATGGAAAACAGCGGGCCGATCTCGATATTGGCGCCGGCTTCTTCCTCGGTTTCGCGCACGGCCGCCTCGCTGGTGGTTTCGGCGTTTTCCATGAAACCGGCCGGTAAGGTCCAGTAGCCATAGCGCGGCTCGATCGCGCGCTTGCATAACAGCAGCTGCAACTGGCCGTCCTGTTCCCAGATGGGAATGGAGCCGACCACCATCTTGGGATTCTGGTAATGAATTGCCTCGCACTGAGCGCAGACATAACGTGGCCGGTTGTCGCCTTCAGGAATCAACAGGGCAACGGGATGGGCGCACTCGGAGCAGAATTTCATAGGGAACCGGGAAAATGATTTACCGCTTACTTTACACCGAATTACCCCCGCCGCGCCGCATTCAGCGCGTGCGGCAATGCGGCAAAAACGCCGTGGCGGCTGATAATGGCCGTGCTATCGCATACATGCCTTCTATTAACATTGCCTAATCCCGGAAACCGCCGTATAATGATCACATCAGACGCGGGGTGGAGCAGTCTGGCAGCTCGTCGGGCTCATAACCCGAAGGTCACAGGTTCAAATCCTGTCCCCGCAACCAAATTCGAAGCCGTTGATCTTGCAAAAGATCAGCGGCTTTTTCGCATTGGGGTCAAGGTGCCGCCAGGCTGGCCCACAGATGCGCCGCCGCCATGGTGCGGTGCGGACTGTAGCGCGCCAGCAGCGCCTCGGTGCGCGCGATCTCCGGCTTGCTGTCTTCGCCCAGCAGGCGCTGGAAGGCCGCGCGGATCGCCACGTCGCCATGCAGCGAGCAATCCGGATAGCCGTAACCGCGCAGCAGCGCGTAATTCACCGTCCATGGACCGATGCCCTTGACCGCCAGCAGGGCGGCGCTGGCTTCGCCGATATCCTGATCGCGCGCGAGCGGCAAGGCGCCGCTGTCGGCCAGTTGCGCCAGGCGCAGCAAGGTCTCGGCTTTCGAGCGCGAGAATTTCCGGCTGGTGAGCGCCTCGGCATCGATGCGGGCGACATCCGCCGCCTCCGGATAGCACCACAGGCCGCTGCTGTGCGCGCGCCCGGCCTGCCGAATGAAGGTGCGGCGCAGTGAGATGGCGAAGGGCAGATTGATCTGCTGGCCGATGATGGCCCAGGTCAGGGCTTCGAAGATGCTGGCCGACTGCACCACGCGCAAGGCGCTCTGGCGCTGGACCAGCGGGCCCAGGAGCGCGTCCTTGGCCGCGGCCGCGAGGAAGGGCGCCGGATCGATGCGCAGGCCCAGCATGCTGGTCAAGGCTTCGCGCGCCTCTTGTTCGATGCGAGCGTTCAGCACGCCATCGGCCTGCACGGTGCACATCGCATGCGCCTGCTCCAGGGCCACCTCCAGCAGTACCGGCACACCGTCGACGATCACGCCCTTGCGGATGAAGGTGCCGCTCACTTGTTCGGCCACGCCCTCGGTATCGCGCGCGTGAAAGGCAAGTACGTCGCTGGCGCGAAAGCCTGCCGGCAGGTCGACCTTGATCTGCATGGGCTTGCCCATCAAGCTTCCAGCGCGGCGGCGTGGCGCACCTGCAGGCCGGCCGGCACGCCGTTTTTGATGGCGGTCAGTTCAGCCAGGATCGAGATGGCGATTTCGGCCGGGGTCTTGCTGCCGATGTACAGGCCGATCGGGCCATGCAGGCGCGCCAGCTGCTCATCGCTGAGGTCGAACAGCTTGAGGCGCTCGCGCCGCTTGGCATTGTTCACGCGCGAGCCGATCGCGCCCACATAAAAGGCGTCGGATTTGAGCGCCTCCATCAGTGCCAGGTCATCGAGCTTGGGGTCGTGGGTCAGGGCCACCACCGCGCTGCGCTGATCCAGGCGGGCTTCGATCACCAGGTCGTCCGGCATCATGTGCACCAGCTGAACACCGGGCAGCTGCCAGCCGGCGCGGTATTGCTCGCGCGGATCGCACACGGTGACGTAGTAATCCATCGCGCTGGCGATTTGCGCCAGGAAGCGCGACAGCTGTCCCGCGCCGATGATGAACAGGCGCCAGCGCGGGCCGTGAATCGTGGAGAGGACATTGTCGCTCACATGCTGGACGGCGCCCGGTGCCGCACGGCTCAGGGTCACGCTGCCGCTGGCCAGGTCGAGACGGCGTTCCAGCAGCTCGTGCTGGTCGAGGCGTGCCAGCAGTTCGTCGATGCGGCTGTCGGCGTGGAGCGGCTCGATGGCCAGCTCGATGGTGCCGCCGCAGGGCAGGCCGAAGCGGTGCGCCTCATCGGCGCTGATGCCGTAGCTGACCAGTTCCGGCGCGCTGCGCGTGATGCCGTGCTCGCGCACGCGGGCGATCAAGTCGTCCTCGATACAGCCACCCGACACTGAACCGACCACGCGGCCATCTTCGCAGATCGCCAGGGTGGCGCCGATCGGGCGCGGACTCGAACCCCAGGTCTTGACGACGGTGACGAGTTCACAGCGCTGACCGGCGGCGATCCAGGCTGAGACGCTTTTGAGTACTTCGAGGTCGATGCTGTCCATGAATTTCAACTGCCTGCAAAAAGATTGCTTCTAAAACCGGGTCTGTCCCGATTTTAGGTTCTGGAAATTATTTACGGGATTTGCAGATGACTTGCAGGGCGCCGTCGGCGACGCTGTCGGGGACGATGTCTTCCGGGCCGAATTTTTCATACTTGAAGCTCTGGCCGACCGGCCCCTTGCCCATGGCGTCGGGGTAGTACACCTGGCTGAGCAAGGTGGTAGTGCGTTCTTCGCAGGAGTACAGGTGCAGCGCTTTCATCGAGCGGTAGGGCGTGCCGTCCGGCGTGGCCTGCTCTTTGCCAAAGGAGACCAGCGACCAGGCCTTGCGGCCTTTGTCGCTCTTGATGATGCTGCTTTTGTCGAGGTAGGACTCGCTGCCGCTGGCGTCGCCGATCTTGACCCACTGGGCGGCGTGCGCCGCCAGCGGCATGGCCAGGATCAGGACGGCGGCGGGCAGCAGCAGCTTCATGGCACCAGCGGCTTCTTGGCGCTTTGCCTGGTTTTGATTTCAGCCACGGCTTTGTCGATCGCGGCCACGCGCTGGGCGGTGGCCGGGTGGTTGGCGACGTAGCCGTTCAGTACCGTGGACGGGTAGCTGGAGGCAAGCCGGGTCCAGAAGTCGCCGGCGTTGTCGATCTTGTAGCCGGCACGCGCCAGCAGATACAGGCTGAGGTGGTCGGCGGCGGCGTCGAGATCTTGGGGCATGGCTTTGATGCCGCCACTGCCGATCAGCATGGAGGTGTCGGGACGTACGCTCATCAGGTTGTCGATGATGCTGCTGATCGTGCTGCCGTTACGCTGGGAACCAGCGTGGCCGAGGATGTTGTGCGCCATGCCTTTGGCCATCAGGTAGGCCAGTTCTTCGTCGCTCTGGGTAAAGTTGATCATGCCGCGCGTGACCATGACACGATTGCCGTCGGCGTAGGAGTTGACGTTGTCGGCGTTGCCGAGTTCAACGCCGAAGCCGCAGGCGCGGGTGACCGGGATGGTCAGCGAGCGGGTCTTGTCGCCGCGCTCGATCTTCATGTCGAGGTTGGCCTGGGTGCTGACCAGCGGCCCGAACACCGAGCCGGCCAGGGTGGAGGCGTTGGCGCCGGTCGGCAGCGGCTTGCCGCCGGCCGAGATCAGCCCATCGCCGCGCTGCAGCCCGGCGCGCGCGGCGCCACTGCCGGCCAGTACGCCCGTTACCTGCAAGCGTTCGCCCATGCCGAAGGCGACGTGCGCGGCTTCGTTGAATTCGCCGGGATAGGAGTAGCGGTTCTTGGCGGTGAAGCCGAGCAGGTTACGCGCATGCGATTTGCATAGTTCGGCGTTGTTGATCAGGAGCGGTGCGGCCACGCGGTACAGGCGGTCCTGCAGGCTGGCCATTCGGGTGAGCGTGTCGGCGGCGGCGGCCATCCGCGGGCTCAGCGTGGGCGCCGGTTCGGGCGCCGGCTGGTCTGGTGGGGCCACGGCGACGGGGGCCTGGGCCGGACGAGGAGTGCTGCACGCGGACAGCAAGAGCGCCATTGCGATTGCCGGCACAGCAGGGTGCAGACCAATGATGCGGGTCATAGACTTCTCCATCTTTTTATTGTTTGCCGGTGCTTCCGAAACCGTTGGCACCGCGAAGGGTAGTGTCGAATTCTTCGACGATGTTGAATCCGACCTGCATGACAGGCACCACGATCAGCTGCGCCAGGCGCTCCATCGGTTCGAGCGTGAAGGCTTTTTGGCCGCGGTTCCAGGTGGAGACCATCAGTTGTCCTTGATAGTCGGAGTCGATCAAGCCTACCAGATTCCCGAGAACGATGCCATTCTTGTGGCCCATGCCGCTGCGCGGCAGGATCATGGCGGCGTAGCCCGGATCGGCGATGTGGATGGCCAGGCCGGTGGGAATGAGCACGGTGGCGCCGGCTTCGATGGTGATCGGAGCGTCGATGCAGGCGCGCAGGTCCAGGCCCGCGCTGCCGGCGGTGGCGTAGTGCGGCAGCTGGTCTTTCATGCGCGGGTCGAGGATCTTGATGTCGATGGTTTTCATAAGTTAAATAAGTAAAGCTTGAAGTTCTGTTGTGGCGATTTTATTTGAGCAGGGAGCGCTGTTCGAGGCGCTTGCCGATCTCGGAAATGAGCTGGCGCGCCAGGGTCAGCTTGTCGGCGCGCGGCAGCACGGTGTGGCCGGTCTCGTCGAACAGTACGATGGTGTTGTCGTCGGCCCCGAAGGTGTGGTGGCCGATGTTCCCGACCAGCAGCGGGATGCCTTTCTTCTCGCGCTTGACGGCGCCGTACTCCACCAGGTTTTCCGATTCGGCGGCAAAGCCGACGCAGTAGGGCCAGCCGGACAGCGAGGTGGTCGCGGCCACCGCGGCGAGGATGTCGGCGTTCTGTTCGAATTCGAGCACCGGCGGGGCGCCGCCTTCCTGCTTCTTCATCTTCTGGTCGCTGACGTTCTTGACGCGCCAGTCGGCCACCGCGGCCACGCCGATGAAGACGTGCTGGCCGCCGACGGCGGACATGACCGCGTCGTGCATCTGCTGGGCGCTCTGCACGTTGGTGCGGCGTACGCCATGCGGGGTGGGCAGGGTGGTGGGGCCGGACACCAGGGTGACGTCGGCGCCGGCTTCGCGCGCGGCGCGGGCAATCGCGTAGCCCATCTTGCCGGACGAGAGATTGGTGATGCCGCGCACCGGGTCGATGGGCTCAAAAGTAGGACCGGCGGTGATCAGCACGCGCCGCCCGGCCAGCAGCTTGGGCTGGAAGGAGGCGATCAGTTCGTCCAGCAGGTCGAGCGGTTCGAGCATGCGGCCCAGGCCGACTTCGCCGCAGGCCTGTTCGCCGGCGGCCGGGCCGAAGATGGCGATGCCGTCGGCGCGCAGCTGCCCGGCATTGCGCTGGGTGGCGGGGTTCTGCCACATTTCGACGTTCATGGCGGGGGCGATCAGCAGCGGCACGCCGCTGGGGCGGGCCAGGCACAGGGTCGAGAGCAGGTCGTCGCACACGCCGTGCGCGAGTTTGCGCATGAAATCGGCCGAGCAGGGCGCGATCAGGATGGCATCGGCGCCGCGCGTCAAGTCGATGTGGGCCATGTTGTTGGCGATGCGGGCATCCCACTGGTCTGTATGGACCGGGTTGCCCGACAGGGCCTGCATGGTTACGGCGGTGATGAAATGGGTAGCGGCATCGGTCATCACGACCTGCACGCTGGCGCCTTCGCGCGTCAAGGCGCGGCACAGTTCCGCGGCCTTGTAGCAGGCGACGCCACCGGACAGGCCGAGGACGATTTTCTTACCTTGCAAATCCATCGTCATGCGACGCTCCTGGTGGCTGGTTGGATCCTACTGCTTGTTGACGCGCCTTAGTTCATCGTAGATGAACAGGATGGCGCCGATGGTGATGGCGGTATCGGCGAGGTTAAAGGCCGGGAAGTGGCCGAGCGAGCCGAAATGGAAATCGAGGAAGTCGATCACGTGGCCGTAGGCGATGCGGTCGATCACGTTGCCGATGGCGCCGCCCATGATGAGCGAGAGGGCCCAGCAGAACAGGCGCTGCCCTGAGTGGCGGCGCAGCAGGTAGATGATGAAGCCGACCGCGATGAAGCCGATGGCGGTGAACAGATAGCGCTGCCAGCCGCTTTCGTTGGTCAGGAAGCTGAAGGCGGCGCCGCGGTTATAGGCCAGCACCAGGTTAAAGAAGGAAGTCACCGGCAGGGTTTCGCCGAACACGAACAGGCGCTCGACCACGATCTTGGTCAGCTGGTCGAGCAGGACGATGACAAAGGCGATGCCCAGCCATGGGGTGAGGCTGTTGCCGCCTTGCGGCGAGGAGGAGAACAGCTGTTTCTTTTTGCTTGGCATGGATTGTTATTGTTGTGGTGGGTAAGAGTGGGCTCGCGGCTTAGGCAAAGGCGCGCTTTTCGCCGCTGCCGTACAGGTTACTGAAGCAGCGGCCGCACAGGCCCGCGTGCTCGGCGTGGCTGCCGACGTCGGCGCGATAATGCCAGCAACGCTCGCACTTCGGCGCGCTGGATGCCGCCACGGCGATGGCTTCCTCGGCTTCGCTGGCCACTTCGACCGCGCTGGCGCTTGAAGTGATGAAGACGAACTTGAGGTCGTCGTCCAGGCTGGCCAGGATCTGGTACTTCTCGGCCGCGGCCTTGATGGTCAGTTCGGCCTGCAGGGACGAACCGATCGCGCCGGAAGTACGCAGGTCTTCGAGCTCCTTGGTCACTTCGGCGCGCACGGCGCGCAATTTGCCGAACTTGTCGAGCAGGGCGGCGGCATCAATCATCTGCGGCAGCTCCCAGAAGGTCTGGGTGAAGATGGTCTCGTCGCTGGCGGCATACGCTTCGGCGCCGGCGAACACTGCCCATGCTTCCTCGGCGGTAAACGAGAGGATAGGGGCCATGGCGCGCAGCAGGCTCTGGGTGATGTGCCACAGCGCGGTCTGGGCCGAGCGGCGCGCGTGCGAGTCGACCGCGGAGGTGTACAGGCGGTCCTTGAGGATGTCGAGGTAGAAGCCGCCCAGGTCTTCCGAGCAGTAGTTCTGCAGCCTGGACACCACCGGGTGGAATTCGAAGCGCTCGAAGTGGCCGGCGATATCGAGCTGCAGCTGGGCCATCGAAGCGATGGCGTAGCGGTCGATCTCGAGCAGTTCGGCAGCCGGCACGGCATTGACGGCGTGGTCGAAGTCGGAGGTGTTCGCCAGCAGGAAGCGCACGGTGTTGCGGATGCGGCGGTAGGCCTCGGTCACGCGTTTCAGGATTTCGTCCGACATGGCCAGTTCGCCGGTGTAGTCGGTCGAGGCGACCCACAGGCGCAGGATGTCGGCGCCCAGGCTGTCGCAGATCTTTTGCGGGGCCAGGGTGTTCCCGAGCGACTTGGACATCTTCTTGCCCTCGGCGTCGACCGTGAAGCCGTGCGTGAGCAGGGCCTTGTACGGCGGCTGGCCGTTGAGCATGGAGGAGGTCAGCAAGGACGAATGGAACCAGCCGCGGTGCTGGTCCGAGCCTTCCAGGTACAGGTCGGCCGGGAAGTGCGATTGCTGGGCGTGCGAGCCGCGCAGCACGGTCTGGTGGGTGACGCCGGAATCGAACCAGACGTCGAGCGTGTCCTTGTTCTTGACATACATGGCGGCGTCTTCACCGAGCAGGTCTTTCGGTTCGATGGCCAGCCAGGCGTCGATGCCGCCTTTTTCGATCAGCTGGGCCACCTGTTCGATCAGCTCCGGCGTGCGCGGGTGCAGCTCGCCGGTTTCCTTGTGGATGAAGAAGGCCATCGGCACGCCCCATTGGCGCTGGCGCGACAGGGTCCAGTCGGGACGGTTCTCGATCATGCCGTGCAGGCGGGCCTGGCCCCAGTCAGGGAAGAACCGGGTCTGGCTGATGCCTTTCAATGCGGTTTCGCGCAGGCTCGGGCCGCCGTCTTTGGGGGTGATGTCCATGCCGGCGAACCACTGGCTGGTGGCGCGGTAGACGATCGGGGTCTTGTGGCGCCAGCAGTGCATATAGCTGTGGTCGAACATCTTCAGTTCGAACAGGGCGCCGGCTTCGCTCAGGGCGCTGCAGATCGGCTTGGACGCTTCCCAGATGGTCAGGCCGCCGAACAGCGGCAGGGTCGAGGCGAAGCGGCCGTCGCCCATCACCGGGGTGAGGATCTCGTCGTCCTTCATGCCGTGCGATTTGCAGGAGATGAAGTCGTCCTGGCCGTAGGCGGGCGCGGAGTGGACCACGCCGGTGCCGCTTTCGGTAGTGACGTAGTCGGCCAGGTAGACCGGCGACAGGCGGTCGTAGAAGGCGTCGCGCGCGTGCAGCGGGTGCTTGAAGGCGATGCCCTCCAGCGCGGCGCCAAGGGTGGTGGCGATGCTGCGCCCTTCGAGCTTGTAGCGCTGCAGGCAGGCTTCGACCAGGTCGGCGGCCAGGATCAGCAGCAAGGGTTTACCGTCACGGGTCGTTTCCACCAGCGCGTAGCTGATTTCCGGGTTGACGTTCAGGGCCTGGTTGGACGGAATGGTCCAGGGTGTGGTGGTCCAGATGACGATGAAGCCGTCGCCCGCCGGCAGGGCCGGCACCCCAAAAGCGGCAGCCAGCTTGTCGTGCTGGGCAAAGGCGAAGCCGACGTCGATGGCCGGGTCGCGCTTGTCCTGGTATTCCACTTCCGCTTCGGCCAGGGCCGAGCCGCAGTCGAAGCACCAGTTGACGGGCTTGAGGCCGCGATACACATAGCCTTTGTCGAGCAATTTGCCGAGCGCGCGCAGTTCGTCGGCCTCGTTACCGTAGGCCATGGTGAGGTAGGGATTGTCCCATTCGCCCAGCACGCCCAGGCGGATGAAGTCCTTCTTCTGGCGCTCGACCTGTTCGGTGGCGTAGGCGCGCGCCTTGCTCAGTACCTCGGCGGTCGGCAGGTTTTTGCCATACAGTTTTTCGATCTGGATTTCGATCGGCATGCCGTGGCAGTCCCAGCCCGGCACGTAGGGCGCGTCGAAGCCGGCGATCGTACGGGCTTTGACCACCATGTCTTTGAGGATCTTGTTGACCGAGTGGCCGAGGTGGATGTCGCCGTTGGCATACGGAGGGCCATCGTGCAGCACGAACATCGGGCGGCCTTTGGCGGCCTTGCGCACGCGCTCGTAGATTTTCTTGTCCTGCCATTGCGTGATCCAGCCCGGTTCGCGCTTGGCGAGGTCACCGCGCATCGGAAACGGGGTATCGGTCATGTTGACCGGGTATTTGCTCTCAGGCTTCTTGTTACCTTCGGGCTTCTTGGCGGCTTTTTGCGGCTGGTTCTGGGCAACTGGTTTGCTGGTATCGGACATATTGTTCTTCAAAAAAATTTGCGTGCTTCTAAATTTGTGTACTGCTAAGGATGCCGTGGACGCTGGCGGGCGGCGCGAAAGGCCGAGGGGCAAGCGTCAAATTCGGTCGGTGGCGGTCAGGGCGCCGGCGCGGCGGGTAAAGTAGGCGCGCGCCTTGTCGCTGTCGCGGCTGATGGCGGCGGTCAGGCTGTCGAGGTCGCCGTACTTTTCTTCGTCGCGGATTTTTTCCAGGAATTCGACCCGTACCAGCTTGCCGTAACAGGACTGGGCATAGTCGAATACATGGACTTCGAGCAGCATGCGGCCGCTGTCGTCGACGGTGGGACGCACGCCCAGGCTGGCGACGGCGGGCAGCGGCGCCGGGCCGAGGCCGTGCACCTGCACCACGAAAATGCCGGACAGGGCAGGGCGGTGCGCCACGCGCAGATTGAGTGTCGGAAAGCCGAGCGTGCGGCCGAGCTTTTGACCGTGGATCACGTGGCCGGAAATGGCATAGCCGTGGCCGAGCAGTTCCTTGGCCTGGATGAAGTCGCCGGCGGCCAGCGCCGCGCGCACGGCCGAGGACGAGATGCGTTGCTCGCCATGCATCACGGTGGCTAAGGTCTCGACGTGAAAGCCATGGCGCTTGCCGGCTTCCATCAGCATGGCGACATTGCCGGCGCGCCGGGCGCCGTAGCAGAAGTCGTCGCCCACCATCAGCCACTTGACGTGCAGGCCGTCGACCAGCACGCGCTCGGTAAATTCCTCGGGCGTGATGCTGGCGAAATGGGCGTTGAAGTGTTCGACGATGACGCGGTCGATGCCGGCGTTGGAGAGCGACTGCAACTTGTCGCGCAGGTTGGCGATGCGGTTGGGCGCCTTGGACAGGTCGCCGCTGCGTTCGGCGAAAAATTCGCGCGGATGCGGTTCGAACGTCATCACCGCCGCTTCCAGATTGAGGCTTGCGGCGGCGGCGCGGACGCGGCCCAGCAGGGCCTGGTGGCCGCGGTGAACGCCGTCGAAATTGCCGATCGTTAGCGCGCAAGGGGCGCGCGCACGGTCGTTGGGAAGTCCGCGAAATACCTTCATGGGCAGGGCTGTGAGTCCGTTACGAAAGATACGAAAAGAACGATACGAAAAACAAGATTATACGTTCAAAGCAAAAAGCGCTGCCTGCAAGATGCAGGCAGCGCTTTTCAGGCAGCGATCGCGCTAAGCTATGGCCGATCAGTTCATCGGACGGCTGATCGCCATGGTCCAGTAACGGGCCAGTTCGGCGGTGCCGTCGGTGCCCTTGACAGTCTTGAGCATGGACAGGGCTTTCGCCTTGTTACCGGCAACGAAGTAGGCTTGGCCCAGGCGCAGCTTGGCGTCTTCAGGGTACTTCAGCTTGCCGGCCTTGATCGCGCCTTCCATCAGCGCCAGACCTTTTTCGGCCTGGCCAGCTTGCACCAGGCCATAGCCCAGGGCCAGCAGACCGTCCTGGTCGTTAGCTTTGACCAGTGCGGCTTCGGTGGTGGCGGCATTCTTCAGGTCGTCGGCCAGGGTCTTGTCGGCCAGGTCCTTCAGACGCTGGTGACGGGCCGCTTCAGCGCCCACACCCAGCACACCGCTCTTGTAGCCGCGCTCGATGATCTTGACGGCTTCGCCAGGGGCTTTGGCTTGCAGGGCCAGCTGGGCGATTTCCAGGTACTCGGATGGCTTCTTGATCAGGTTGTTGGCGAACTTGAGGCGGTAGACATCGATCGACAGACGGCTGGCGAAACCTGGCTTGGCCGTCACGCGGTTCAGCAGGTCGGTCCAGTAGTTGATTTTCGGGTAGTGGGTCGCCAGCTTTTCGATGGTGTTGACGAAGCCTGCCTTGTCACCCTTGCTGTTCTGCAGGTTGGCGAGCATGCCGTACTGGTCTTCGCTCGGGGTGCGGCCGCTCTTTTCCATCTGCGACAGTTCACTTTCCAGGCCCTTCAGGTTACCTTGATGGAAATAGTTCTGCAGCAGGTAGGCGCGCCATTTAGGATCGTTGCCGCTCTTCATGGCGTTCTGGATGGCGGCGTTGGCCTTGCCGTAGTCCTTGGCGCGGATGTAGATGCCGATCAGGCCATCTTCGAAGTTACTGCGTTCAGCCGCGCTCAGTTTGCCCGAGGCGATCAGTTTTTCGAACGATTTGGCCGCGGTGTCGTAGTCACCGGCGGACGAAGCTGCCGAGGCGCGCACGCGCTCGACCAGGTAATTCTCGTGGCTGTTCTTGGCGGCGGCGTCTGCTTCACGCAGTTTGGCCAGCGCATCTTTGTGTTTGCCTTGTTTCATCAGCGCCTGCGCTGCCTGCAGGGGAGCGCCGACTGCCGGGCTCACGGTCTCAGCGGCAACTGCGGTGGACAGGCCGAGCATCGGGCTTGCTGCGGTAAAACCAATTGCGGCCATGGCGAGGCCGAGGTGTGCGAGACGGTTCTTGATCATTCGAAATCTTTCTTTCAAAAAGCGACACGGCAGGGAATGCCTGCCGTGTCCGTATAGTCAATAACGATTTATTGGAACTGCTCGTTGCCAACCATGCCGATTTTGTTCACGCCCAGACGCTGGGCCGACGCCATCACGCCAGCGACATATTTGTACGATACCAGCTTGTTCGGACGCAGGTGCACTTCCGGCTGGTCAGGCTGAGCAGCGACACCCATCAGTTTCTGCTCAAGCGTAGCACGATCCGGAACAATCTGGCCGTCCCACATGATCGTCCCGTCGAAGTCGACGTCGATCGTCACGACAACCGGTTCAACCGTCTTTTCTGGCGGCTTGCCGACCGGCATGTTCAGGTTGACCGAATGGTTCTGTTTCGGAATCGTGATAATCAACATGATGATCAAGACCAACATCACGTCGATCAAGGGCGTCATGTTCATTTCCATCATTGGTTCTGGATCGGCGCCGCCGCCAGAACTGGAACCGACATTCATACTCATGGTGTTTCCTTTTCAAATGTTGGGATTCCTCCGCAGGGCAGGGCGTCCCGGTCAGGCCATCGCTGGCCCGGCCCTGGCCGTGTTCTCCTGCGGAGCGGGAATTAACCCTTGTCAGGTGGTTCGGTAACGAAACCGACCTTCTGAATCCCAGCACGCTGTGCCGTGTAGATCACCTTGCCGATGAACTCGTAGCGCGTTTCCTGATCGCCACGGACATGTACCTTCGGTTGAGGCAGCTTGACCGATTCCTTTTTCAAAAACTCGAACAGGGCATCGGTGTTTTCCAGCTTGGTCTGGTTCCAGTACATGTCGCCATCTTTATTGACAACGATGTTCACGTCTTCCGGCGTAGGTTTGATTGCCTGGTTGGTCTCATTCGGCAAGGAAATCTTCTGCAGTTTGAGGACCACCGGACTCGTAATCAGGAAGATGATCAGCAGAACCAACATGATGTCGACTAGCGGCGTCGTGTTGATTTCCGACATGATTGCATCTTCGCCTCCGTTATCGGAGCCCACACTCATCGACATGATTTATCCAATCTTTTTAGCGCCGGCAGCACGGCCAGCTTCGGAGGTCGACATTGCACCCGAGATCAGTACCGAGTGAACGTCAGCCGAAAACGAACGGATGTCTTCCATTGCGGTCTTGTTACGACGCAGCAGCCAGTTGTAACCCAGAACCGCAGGAACCGCGACTGCCAGACCGATTGCGGTCATGATCAGCGCTTCACCCACTGGGCCTGCAACCTTGTCGATCGACGCGTTACCGGTCATGCCGATGTTGGTCAGCGCGCCATAAATACCCCACACGGTACCGAACAGACCGATAAACGGTGCGGTCGAACCGACGGTTGCCAGGAAGGACAGGCCATCTTGCAGACGCGACTGAACTTTCTCAACAGCGCGCTGGATCGACATGGTGACCCAGGTCGACAGGTCGATCTGCTCGAGCAGGGCGCCGTCGTGGTGCTGG
>CAMLFK010000048.1 GCA_946479255.1 uncultured Oxalobacteraceae bacterium | reverse complement strand
TGCGCGGCGAAGTGCTGCAGCTGAAGGAAACCATCAACACCATGGTCGACCAGCTGCGCGGCTTCGCCGGCGAGGTGACCCGGGTGGCGCGCGAGGTGGGCACCGAAGGGCGCCTCGGCGGCCAGGCCAATGTGCCGGCGGTGGCGGGCGTGTGGAAGGACCTGACCGACAACGTCAACCTCATGGCCAGCAACCTGACCGGCCAGGTGCGCAATATCGCGGCCGTGACCACCGCCGTGGCCAACGGCGACCTGTCGCGCAAGATCACGGTCGACGTCAAGGGCGAGATCCTGGAGCTGAAGAACACCATCAACATCATGGTCGACCAGCTCAACGCCTTTGGCGGCGAAGTGACGCGGGTGGCGCGCGAGGTGGGCACCGAGGGCAAGCTGGGTGGCCAAGCCCAGGTCAAGGGCGTCTCGGGCGTGTGGAAGGACCTGACCGACAGCGTCAACCTGATGGCCGACAACCTGACCGACCAGGTGCGCGGCATCGCCAAGGTGGTGACCTGGGTCGCGGTCGGCAACCTCAAGCAAAAAATGATGGTGCCGGCCAAGGGCGAGGTGGCGGCGCTGGCCGACACCATCAACGACATGGTCGACACCCTGGCCACCTTCAGCGACCAGGTCACGCGGGTGGCGCGCGAAGTGGGCGTGGAAGGGCGGCTGGGCGGCCAGGCGGTGGTGCCGGGCGCCGCCGGCAGCTGGAAGGACCTGGTCGACAACGTCAACGAGCTGGCGGCCAATCTGTCGACCCAGGTGCGGGCCATCGGCGAGGTGGCCACGGCGGTGACCAAGGGCGACCTGATGCGCTCGATCCAGGTGGCCGCGCGCGGCGAGGTCGCCGACCTCAAGGACAATCTGAACCAGATGATCCGCAACCTGCGCGAAACCACCGAGCGCAATACCGAGCAGGACTGGCTCAAGACCAACCTGGCGCGCCTGACCCGCATGCTGCAGGGCCAGCGCGACATCGTCACCGTCTCGCGCATGCTGCTGTCGGAGCTGGCGCCGCTGGTGGCTTCGCAGCACGCGGTGCTGTACCTGATGCAGAGCACGCCGGAGAGCGGCGCACCCGCGCGCCTGAAACTCATCGCCAGCTATGGCTACCAGGAGCGCAAGAACCTGTCCAGCGAATGGCTGCCGGGCGAGGGCGTGGTGGGCCAGGCGGCCTACGAGAAGAAGCGCCTCCTGATCGGCCAGGTGCCGCCCGATTACGTGCAGATCGTCTCGGGACTGGGCCAGGCCAGCCCGCGCAATATCGTGGTGCTGCCGATCCTGTTCGAAGACCAGGTCAAGGCGGTGATCGAGATCGCTTCCTTCGCCCAGTTCCAGGCGATCCACCTGAACTTCCTCGACCAGCTGGCCGAGGGCCTGGGCATCGTCTTCAATTCGATCGAGACGGCGGCCGGCACCGAGACCCTGCTGCGCCAGCAAGCCCAGTTGCTGGAGGGCGAGTTCAAATTGCAGCAGAATGAGCTGCAGAAGACCAACGCGGAACTCGAACGCAAGGCGCGCCAGCTGGCCGAACAGAATGCCGAGGTCGAACGCAAGAACCGCGAGATCGAGGAAGCCCGCAGCAGCCTGCAGGAAAAGGCCGAGCAGCTGGCGCTGACCTCCAAGTACAAATCCGAATTCCTGGCCAATATGTCGCACGAGCTGCGCACACCCCTCAACAGCTTGCTGCTGCTGGCCGAGCAGCTGCGCCAGAACCGCGACCAGAACCTCTCCGGCAAGCAGCTCGAAATGGTACGCGTGATGCATGGCTCCGGACGCGACCTGCTGCGCCTCATCAACGACATCCTCGACCTGTCCAAGATCGAATCGGGCAGCGCGGTGTTGGAGATGGAGGAGGTGGCCCTGATCCAGCTGGCCGGGGAACTCGACAAGGCCTTCCGCTACCTGGCCGAAGCCAAGGGACTGCGCTTCACGCTCGATTTTTCGGCGGCGCTGCCGGCCACCCTGAATACCGACGGCCAGCGCCTCAAGCAGCTGCTGACCAACCTGCTGTCGAATGCGATCAAGTTCACCAGCAAGGGCGGGGTGGCGCTCACCGCCGCGATCGCCCGTTCCGGCTGGAGCCCCGACAACCTGGCGCTGCAGCGCGCGCCGCTGGTGATTCGGTTCTCGGTCAGCGACAGCGGCATCGGCATCGCCGCCGGCAAACAGTCCCTCATTTTCGAGGCCTTCCAGCAAGCCGATGCCGGCACCGCACGGCGCTACGGCGGCACCGGCCTGGGACTGGCGATCAGCCGCGAGATCGCCCGCCTGCTGAGCGGCGAGCTGTCCGTGCAGAGCGAGGAAGGCGTGGGCACCACCTTCAGCTTCTACCTGCCGCAGCACCTGGCCGGCGCCGCGCCGCGCCTGCCGGCGGACCTGGCCTTGCCCGCCTATGCTGCGCCGGCAACGGCAATGGCGACGGCGCAGCCGCATGCCTCCACCACGCCGCTGGTGCTGATCATCGAAGACGATCCGGTGTTCGCCAACGCGCTCCAGAACCTGGCGCGCGAGCACGGCTTCGATACCTTGGCGGCGGGCAGCGGCGAGGACGGGGTCAAGCTGGCGCAGCGCTACCGGCCGGATGCCATCACGCTCGACCTCGAACTGCCCGACATCGATGGCTGGGAGATCGCCGAACGCCTGCGCGCCGAGCCCCAGACGCGCGACATTCCGGTGCATGTGATATCGGCGCGCGACCGGCCCAGCCTCTCGGAACGCCACGGCGTGGCGAGCTATACCACCAAGCCGGCCGGCCTGGACACGCTCGGCCAGGTGTTCGCCGAGATGACCGCCCAAATGACGCCGCCGGTACGGGTGCTGCTGCTGATCGAGGACGACCCGGTCACGCGCGACTCCATCATGGCCGCGCTGGCCAGCCCGGAGCGCCAGTTCGATGCGGCCTCCAGCGCGGCCGAGGCAATGGTCATCCTGCACAGCCGCCCGTATCACGGCATCGTGATCGAACTGGACCTGCCGGACGTGGACGGCCTGGCACTGCTCGAACGGATCCGCCGCGACCCGGTGCTCGCGCCGATCCCGGCGGTGCTGTATGCCGAGCGCCCGCTCGACCCGGCCACGATCGACAACGCGGCGCGGCTGGACGCGGCGGTGATGGGCGACGCCGGCGGCGGCGTGGCGCGCCAGGCCGAGGCGGTCGGCCAGTTCCTGGGGCGGGTCAAGGCCGCGCTGCCCGTGGTCCCGGCCGGCGTGGCGGCCGCCGATACGGCGCCGGCGGCGGTGGCCGAGCAGCTGCGCGAGCGCTGTGTGCTGATCGTCGACGACGACGCGCGCAACCTGTTCGCCCTGACCGGACTGCTGGAGAGTTACGGGATGACCGTGCTGGCGGCGGAAACCGGCGCCGAGGCGATCCGCGCGCTCGATTCCGGCACCCGGATCGACATCGTCCTGATGGACATCATGATGCCCGACATGGATGGCTACGAAACCATGCGCCGCCTGCGCGCCGACCTGCGCTTCACTGCCTTGCCGATCATCGCCCTGACCGCCAAGGCCATGGCCGACGACCGCGAGAAGTGCCTGCAGGCCGGCGCCTCGGATTATGCGTCCAAGCCGGTCGATACCGGGCAGCTGCTGGTCCAGCTGGGCCGGTGGCTGAGCCAGGGCGCCGGCGTGATGCAAAGCGCTTCGGCGAAATGATTCCGGATTGCGCGGCCCGCATGCGCGCTGTATATTATGAAGATGGAAAAAAAGGAAGAAAGTATTGGTAAACCGCGCACCGACCGGCTCACCGCCGCCAAGGTGGAGAAGGGCTTGTATGTGCAGCGCACCTCGACCACCCGCGCGGCCGCCCACTACATGGCGTCCAATGGCGTTCCGCTGCATGTGGCGCTGCGCGTGCTGACCACCCGCTTCAAGCGCGACATGAGCGACCTGCTCAAGGCCCCGCCCTCCTGGCACGACATCATCTCTTCAGCCGGCACCACCTTCGGCACCCCGGTCCACATGCGCTGAGGCGAACACCGTCCAGCCGGGAGTGGCGGCCGTTGACATCCTGGATACACGGATGTATATTTGCAGCAAGGTTATGGGAACGTTTCCACCCACGCCGCAAGGGGTGCGGATCCGTCCAGTCAGGAGAGACATTTGGCCACACCATCCAGGCGCGCCGGCGCGGCGCGCAGGCTAGTGCCGTTTTGCGCCTTGCTGCCGATGGCGCTGACGGCCATTGTCGTCTATCTCGGCACGGCGCTGTGGTCGCTGAAAATCTCGCTGACCAGTTCACGCACCTTCCCCTCGGATAATTTCGTCGGCCTGGCCCAGTACGAGCGCCTGTTCGGCAACGACCGCTGGCTGCTTTCGCTGCACAACCTGGCCCTGTACGGCGTACTGTTCATCGGCGCCTGCATGGTGATCGGCTTCCTGCTGGCTGTCTTCATCGACCAGAACGTCACCGGCGAGGGCGTGCTGCGCAGCGTATTCCTGTACCCGTACGCGATGTCCTTCATCGCCACCGGCCTGGTGTGGCAGTGGATGCTCACGCCCGGCAACGGCATCGAGCAGGTGCTGCGCCAGCTGGGCTACAGCGGCGCCTTCGACTGGATCGTCAACGAGGACATGGTCATGGTCACCATCGTGATCGCCACCGTGTGGCAAGCGTCCGGGCTGGTGATGGCCCTGATGCTGGCCGGCCTGCGCGGCATCGACGGCGAAATCTGGAAGGCCGCGCGCCTGGACGGCATTCCGCGCTGGCGCGTCTACCTGTCGATCGTGCTCCCCATGATGGGGCCGACCCTGGCCACCGTGTTCCTGCTGCTGGCCACCAGCGTCGTCAAGCTGTACGACGCGGTGGTGGCCATGACCCAGGGCGGACCGGGTATCGCCAGCGAGGTGCCGGCCAAGTTCATCATGGACCATCTGTTCGGCCGCAATAACATCGCCCTGGCTTCGGCCGGCGCGGTAGTGATGCTGGTGCCGGTGCTGGCGCTGGTGGTGCCGTACGCGTATGCGCGCAGCCGCAAGGGGCACGCCTGATGATCGGGAAACGAGCGCTTTTTAAACCTTGGTCGCCCGCCCGCATCGGCGTCTACGCCTTCCTGTTCGGCGCCGCGCTGTTCTTCCTGCTGCCGCTGTACGTCATGCTGGTCACCTCGGTCAAGCCGATGGAGCAGATCAGGAGCAGCAACATCTTCGCGCTGCCGGTCGAGATCACGCTGGCGCCGTGGCGCGCCGCCTGGAGCACCGCCTGCACCGGCCTGGACTGCGACGGCATCGGCAAGGGCTTCTGGAATTCGGTGGCGATCGTGGTGCCCAGCACAGTGCTGCCGATCCTGCTCGGCGCGCTCAATGGCTATGCGCTGTCGTTCTGGCGCCCGCGCGGCGCCGGCGTCCTGTTTGCGATCCTGATGTGCGGCGCCTTCATTCCGCTGCAAGTGATGATCTACCCGCTGGTGCGGGTGCTGGCCGCGCTCGGCATGTTCGGTTCGCTGCCGGGCATCGTGCTGGTGCACACGGTGTTCGCCATGCCGGTGTTGACGCTCCTGTTCCGCAATTACTATGCGGGCCTGCCGGTGGAACTGTTCCAGGCCGCGCGCATCGACGGCGGCGGTTTCTGGCGCATTTTCGTGCAGGTGATGCTGCCGCTGTCGCTGCCGATCGTGATGGTGGCCGCCATCATGCAGGTCACCGGCGTGTGGAACGACTATATACTGGGCCTGGTGTTCGCCGGGCGCGAGCACCAGCCGATGACGGTGCAGCTCAATAACGTGATCAACACCACCACCGGGACCCGCCTGTACAACGTCAACATGGCGGCCACCATCCTCACATCGCTGGTCCCGCTGGCGGTGTATTTCTTATCCGGGCGCTGGTTCGTGCGCGGCATCGCCGCCGGCGCAGTGAAAGGTTAGCAGGCATGTCGCAAGTGGCACTCAAGCAGTTGAGCATCAACCTGGGCGGGAACGACATCATCCGCGGCCTCGACCTCGATGTCGCCCAGGGCGAGTTCCTGGTGCTGCTCGGTCCTTCCGGCTGCGGCAAGTCGACCCTGCTGCACAGTATCGCCGGCCTGACCGAGGTGGCCTCGGGCAGCGTGCGGATCGGCGGGCGCGACATGACCCATGCCGACCCGAGCGAGCGCGGGATCGGCATGGTATTCCAGTCGTACGCGCTGTACCCCACCATGACGGTTGAAAAGAACATGTCCTTCGGGCTGCGCATCAATGGCACCCCAAAAGCCGAGATCGCGCGCCGGGTCGAACGCGCCGCCCAGATGCTGCAGCTAGGGCCCCTCTTGCATCGCAAGCCGGCCCAGCTCTCGGGTGGACAGCGTCAGCGCGTGGCCATCGGCCGCGCCCTGGTGCGCGAAGCCGGCGTGTTCCTGTTCGACGAGCCGCTCTCGAACCTGGATGCGCAGCTGCGCGCCGAGCTGCGGCGCGAACTCAAGCTGCTGCACCAGCGCCTGGCTTCCACCATGATCTACGTGACCCACGACCAGGTCGAAGCGATGACCCTGGCCACCCGCATCGTCGTCATGCGCGGCGGGTGCATCCAGCAGATCGGCGCCCCGGCCGAGGTGTACGAGCGCCCGGCCAACCTGTTCGTGGCAGGCTTCCTGGGTGCGCCGGCGATGAACTTCATCGACGGCACGCTCGACGGCAAGGGCGGCTTTACCCATCCTGCATTCACGCTGCAGCTGCCGTGCGGCGCGGCCGGCGCGGCGGTGCTGGGCGTGCGGCCCGAGCATGTGAGCCTTGGTCCTCTTGGGGCGCTGGCCGGCACGGTGGCGCTGGTCGAGCCGATGGGCAACCATCAGGTGGTGTGGATTGCGCTGGGCGCGCTGCAGGTGTCGGCCATTGTCAACGACAGCCGGGTTTTCTCGCCTGGACAGCCGCTGCGCTTCGATATCGATCCGGCGCGGGTGTCGCTGTTCGACAAAACCAGCGAGTTGCGCCTGTGAACGGTCCAGACTATGCGGGGACTGCGGATTGCAGTATCCTTTCGCGGATTGCATCGACAGACCTAAGCAAAAGCAACAATAAAGGAAACAGTGGCCACTATCAAAGACGTCGCCCGCCTCGCCGGGGTAGGTTTGGGGACCGCATCGCGCGTGGTGAGCGGCAAAGGCTCGGTCTCGCCCGCCACGCTGGAAAAGGTCAGGAAGGCTATCGAAGAGCTGGACTTCCGGCCTTCGCACGCCGCCCGTTCGCTCCTGTCGGGCACCACCAAGATGATCGGCGTATACATCCCTGTCCTCAAGGGCACCTTCTATACCCCGATCCTGCAAGCCATCGACACCGAATTGCGCGCCGCCGGCCTGCACATGGTGGTGGCCTTCGGCGTGGGCGGGCAGGGCGACGCGCGCCGCCAGGCGATTGAAGGCATCGCCTTCCTGATCGAGCGCGGCTGCGACGGCCTGCTGGCCATCACCAGCCATGTGTTTGAAGAGGACATCGCGTCCCTGGGACCGAAGCAGAACCGCATCGTGGTCATCAACCACCATGTGCCGAGCATTCCCGAGCAGTGCTTCCATGCCGACCACCACGCCGGCGGCGTGCTGGCGGCGCGCGCCCTGCTCGAACAGGGCCACAAGCAGATCGCCGTGGTCATGGGGCCGAAGTCCTCGCCCGACAATATCGAGCGGATCGACGGCTTCATGGGCGAACTGGCGCGCGCCGGCATCGACACCGACACCCTGTGGGTAAAGGAGAGTAACTTCGCGCCCGATGGCGGCTGGGAAGCGGCGGCCGAGCTGCTGGCATCGAAGCGCGAATTCACCGCGCTGTTCTGCGCCAACGACGAAATGGCGGTCGGCGTGCTGTCCTACTTCCAGGAGCAGGGTGTGGCGGTACCGGGCGACGTGTCGGTGGTCAGCTACGACGACACCGACAGCGCGGCCTTTTCCGCGCCACGCCTGACTTCCGTGCATGTGCCATGGCGCGACGTGACCTTGAGCGGCCTGAATGAATTGCTGAACCGTTGTTATGGCCTCAAACGTCCGGTGACGCGCGATTTCCAGGTCAGCGTGACGCGGCGCGCTTCGCTTGGGCCCGTTCCAGCTGCCGCTGCCTCGGCCGCGGCGCCTAAAAAGGCCTAGCCGGGCATGAACTCGCACGCCCTCAATGGCGTGCTTTTTTGCAGTGAATTTGGTAAGCTTTCCATCCGCGACGATGACTGACCATGAGCGATTATTGATGACTACTTCCGCCACGCCCGACTTCGACCGCGCCGGCTTTGGGCCCGATTTCCTGTGGGGCTGTTCGACTTCGTCCTACCAGATCGAAGGCGCCACCAATGAAGACGGGCGTGCCGAATCGATCTGGGACCGCTTCGCCACTCGCCCAGGTGCGATTCGCGACGGCAGCAGCGGGGCGGTGGCGTGCGACCACTACCACCTGTGGCAGCAGGACCTGGACATCGCCAGGGACATGGGCGTGAACGCCTACCGCTTTTCGGTGGCATGGCCGCGCATCGTAAGTAGCCCTGGCGCGGCGCCCAACCAGAAAGGCCTGGACTTTTATTCGCGCCTGGTCGACGGCATGCTCGAACGCGGCCTGCAGCCCTGGCTGACCCTCTACCACTGGGACTTGCCGCAGTACCTGCAGGACCAGGGCGGCTGGGCCGAGCGCGCCACCATCGACCGCTTCGTCGAGTACGCGGACGTGGTGAGCCGGCACCTGGGCGACCGGGTCAAGCACTGGATCACCCATAACGAACCGTGGTGCACCTCGATCCACGGGCACTACGACGGCGTGCACGCCCCCGGCATGACGGACTTCGGCACCGCATTGCAGGTGGCCCACAACGTGCTGGTGTCGCACGGCCTCGCCGTGCCGGTGATCCGCGCCAATGTGCCCGATGCGAAGGTCGGCATCGCCCTCTCCCTGCATCCGCTGCGCGCCGCCAGCGGCAGCGCCCAGGACGAAGCCGCGATGGTGCGCCACGACGGCCTGCGCAACCGCTGGTTCCTCGATCCGCTGTACGGACGCGGCTATCCGGCCGATGTGCTGTCCAGGGTCGGCGCGGCGGCGCCCACGGTGCAAGACGGCGACATGGCACTGATCGCGGCGCCGACCGATTTCCTCGGCGTGAACTACTACTTCCCCGAACGGGTGGCGGATGCGCCGGGCGCCTCGCCGCTCGACACCCGGGTCGTCGCCACGCCGGGCGTGCCGCGCACCGCCTTCGGCTGGGAAGTCGCGCCCGGCGGGCTCTCCGAATTGCTGATGCGCGTGCACACGGACTACGCGCCGGGCGACCTGCTGGTCACCGAAAACGGCTCCACTTATGACGACGAGGTGGGGCCGGATGGCGAGGTCGACGACGTGGAGCGGCGCGACTTCCTGATCGCGCACCTGGCCGCCACGCTGGATGCGATTGCCGCCGGCTGCCCGGTCAAGGGCTACTTCGCCTGGAGCTTGCTGGATAATTTTGAATGGGCCGAAGGCTATATCCGCCGCTTCGGCTTGAACTACGTCGATTTTCGCACCCAGCGCCGCACCCTGAAACGCAGCGGCCATTGGCTACGTGAGTTCCTCCATGCCGGAATCGGCGCACCATCGCGGGGTACTGGCATCGCTTCCAAGAACCCTCTTAAGAGATCCGGAAACCACAAATGATGCTTAAAAACGCTTGTCTGATCGCAGCCGCGGCGCTGCTGAACGCCCCATCCATCGCGGCCGCCGCCCCCGTCAAGCCCGGCAAGCTGAGCGACTGGCCGCGCGTGAAAAGCGCGGTCGCACCCAATGCCTTGATCGAAGCGCAGGTCAAGAGAATCGTTGCCGGCATGACCCTGCGCCAGAAGATCGGCCAGATGACCCAGGGCGAAATCAAGAGCGTGACCCCGGCCGACGTGCGCGACTACTACCTGGGATCGGTGCTCAACGGCGGCGGCAGCTGGCCGAACGGCAACAAGCAAGCCACCCCGGCCGACTGGGTGGCGCTGGCCGACAAATACTACGAAGCGGCCATGGCCACCGACATGAAGGTCAAGGTGCCGCCGGTGTGGGGCATCGACGCCATGCATGGCAACAGCAACGTCTACGGCGCTACGCTTTTTCCCCACAATATCGGCCTGGGCGCGGCGCACAACAAGCAACTTGCCTTCAAGCTGGGCGCCGCGGTGGCGCAGGCGGTGCGCGGCACCGGCATCAACTGGGTGTTCGCCCCGACCCTGGCGGTCACGCGCGACGACCGCTGGGGCCGCACTTACGAGAGCTTCTCGGAAGACCCGGCGCTGGTGCACAGCTATGGCGGCGAGTACGTGCGCGGCATGCAGGGCGAACTGACTGGCGACGCCAATGTGATCGCCACCGCCAAGCACTTCATCGGCGACGGCGGCACCCATGAAGGCAAGGACCAGGGCGAAACCAGAACCACCATGGCGCAGCTGATCAATGTGCACGGCGCCGGCTATTACAGCGCGCTGGAAGCGGGCGCGCAGACGGTGATGGCCTCGTTTAACAGCGTAACCGACACCGGCGCCAACATCGAGCACGGGAAAATCCACGGCAGCAAAGTGCTGATGACAGACGCGCTCAAGAACAAGATGGGCTTCGACGGCTTCATCATCACCGACTGGAACGGTATCGGCCAGGTCACCGGCTGCAGCAACTCCAGCTGCGCCCAGGCGATCAACGCCGGCGTGGACATGGTCATGGTGCCGGACGACTGGAAGGCCTTCATCGCCAACACCGTCAAGCAGGTGGAAGAAGGCGTCATTCCGATGGCGCGCATCGACGACGCGGTCACGCGCATCCTGCGCGTCAAGCTGCGCGCCGGGATGTTCGGCAAGAAGCCGAGCGAGGGCCGCTACGCCGGCCAGATGTCGGCGCTGCAGGCGCGCCCGCTGGCACGCGAGATGGTGCGCGAAACGCTGGTGCTGCTCAAGAACGACAAGCAGACCTTGCCGCTGGTACCGGGCAAGAAGCTGCTGGTGGTCGGCAAGGGCGCCGACAGCATGATGTACCAGACCGGCGGCTGGACCTTGTCTTGGCAAGGTAACGACAACAAGAACAGCGACTTCCCGAACGGCGACACCATCCTGGCGGGCATCCGCGAAAAGGCCGGCGCCTCCGTCACCTACAGTGAAGACGCCGCCAACATCGACGTGAGCCAGTTCGACGCAGTGATCGCGGTGCTGGCCGAAACGCCTTACGCCGAAGGCGTCGGCGACATCGGCCCGTCCGGCAGCCTGCGCCACACCAGCCGCTATCCGGAAGACCTGGCGGTGCTGCGGAAAGTAGCGGGCAAGGGCAAGCCGGTGGTGACGATCCTGCTGTCGGGCCGCCCGGTGTGGGCCAACGACCTGCTCAACCTGTCGGACAGCTTTGTCGCCGCCTGGCTGCCGGGCAGCGAGGGCAAGGGCGTGGCCGACGTGCTGTTCAAGGGCGGCCCGGACTTCAAGGGCAGGCTGTCGTTCTCGTGGCCGAAGACTGTTTGCCAGGCCACCGTCAACATCGGCGACAAGGATTATGCGCCGCTGTTCAAGCTGGGCTACGGCTTGCGCAAGACCAGCACCGCCAAGGTCGGCCAGCTCGATGCCAACTATCAGCAGGGCGGCTGCGGCACCACCACCTCGTATTCGGTGTTCGATCAGTCGGACCGCGCCAGCTTCCCGCTGTACGTGACAAGCGGCAGCGAACCGGTAGCGCTGGGCTCGGACCTGAACAAGGTGTTCAAGCTGGCCACCGCCACGGTCGAAACCGCGCAGGTCAATGTGCAGCATGACGCCAAGCGCGTCACCTGGACCGGCCCGGCGCGCTTTGAAGCCAAGGGCGCGGCGCCGGTGGCGGTGCCAAAGTTCGCGATTACCGACGGCGCGCTGCAGTTCGATACCGTGGTCTCGACGGCGCCGACAGGGCCGGCCAAGCTTGCGATCGGTTCGGCCTCGCTCGACCTGGCGCCGGTATTCCAGTCGCTCGCCGGCAAGGGCAAGCAGACCGTCCGTGTTCCGCTGGCCTGCTTTACCGCCAAGGGCGCCGACCTGGCCCGTGTCGACACGCCGTTCGCGGTCAATGCCGACGCGCCGTTCTCTGCCGCTTTCACCAATATCCAGATCGTGGGCGGTGCGGCCAAGGAAGCCGACGCGCTCAAGTGCGCCGAGCTTAAGTAATTCATCAAGTAAGTCAACGATATCAACCAGGAGAATATTGAATGGAAACTGTAACGACCGCACGCGCGCTACCGGGCACCTACGACGCCAGCGCCAGCAACACCGGACCGCTGGTCATCGTCACCATCCTGTTTTTCATGTGGGGCTTTCTGACCTCGCTGAACGACGTGCTCATTCCCCACCTTAAGGCGGTCTACACGCTGACTTATGTGCAGGCCATGCTGGTGCAGTTCTGCTTCTTCGGGGCGTATGCGATCGTATCGCTGCCGGCCGGTATGCTGATCAAGAAGATCGGCTACCAGAAGGGAGCCGTCACGGGCCTCTTGATCGCCGCCGCCGGCTGCGCCATGTTCTATCCGGCGTCCAAGGGCGGCTACAGCCTGTTCCTGCTGGCGCTGTTCGTGCTGGCCGGCGGCATCACCGTGCTGCAGGTGTCGGCCAATCCTTACGTGGCGGCGCTGGGCGATCCCAAGACCGCCTCGTCGCGCCTGACCCTGACCCAGGCCTTCAACTCGCTCGGCACCACCATCGCTCCGCTGCTGGGCGGCTTGCTGATCTTGTCCGGCGTCGTTTTGTCCGCCAGCGAACTGGCGGCGCTGCCTGAAGCCGAGCGCCTGGCCTATCACGCCAAGGAAGCGGCGGCCGTGCAGGGTCCGTACTTGGCGCTGGCCGCTGCGCTGGTGCTGCTGGCGCTGCTGTTCGCGGCGGCGCGCCTGCCGAAGATCGAGCATGCCGAAGAGGCTCCGGTGGCCGGCGTTGAGGCGAAGGAATCGGCGCTGTCGCATCCCAACCTGCTGCTGGGCGCGATCGGCATTTTCCTGTACGTGGGTGGCGAAGTCAGTATTGGCAGCTTCCTGATCAACTTCATCGGCGAGCCGCACATCGGTAATCTGAACCCGGCCGATGCGGCCCACTATGTGGCCTGGTACTGGGGCGGTGCGATGGTCGGCCGCTTCGTCGGCTTCGGCGTGATGCGCTACGTCAGCCCTGGCAAGGCGCTGGCCTTCAATGCGGCGCTGGTGATCGCACTGACCTTGGCGGCGGTATTCGGCAAGGGCAGCGTGGCCATGTGGTCACTGATCGCGGTCGGCCTGTTCAACTCGATCATGTTCCCGACCATCTTCAGCATGGCGCTGCATCGCCTTGGCAAGCTGACCGGCCAGGCTTCCGGCATCCTGTGCATGGCGATTGTGGGCGGCGCGCTGGTGCCGTTTGCGCAAGGGCTGCTGGCCGATAGGGCCGGCGTCCAGATGTCCTTCCTGGTGCCGGCCGCCTGCTATCTGTTCATCCTGTACTTCGGTTTGAAGTTCGCATCGATGTACACGCAAAAGTGATCTGCTTGCGCACCACAACGTAGCCACACCCGTAAACCTAAGAGCCGTCATCCCCGCGAAGGCGGGGACCTATACCATGCAAACTCAGTGTGAGAGTCATTCTCTGAGCTAACGTGCTATGGGTCCCCGCCTCCGCGGGGATGACGGCTCTTAGCTGAACTGTATTGCTCGCTACGCGGCCTTCTTGTCACCGGCCGCCGCGCGCTGATACAAGGCGAGCAGCTGGTCGGCATCGTCATAGCGGATGCGCAGGCCGTTGTTGAGGTCTTCGCGCATCAGCAGAATCATCCGGGTCGCGCACGGCTCCTCGATCTGCTTGTCCAGCAGTTCGAGGACGCGGCCCTGGACCACCGGCCAGTCGCTGCCGTCCGGTGAAATCCTGTATGTGTAGCTGCCGCCAATCGCTTCCGGCGGCAGGTCCATGGCGCGCCCTGCAATCTGGTCGAAGCCGCTCAGCATCTGGCGGTAGGCGTTCGATCCCTGGATCGGCCAGGTCTCCGGCAGATCTTCCTCATCATTAATCCTGTGCATGGCCTGGCAGATCGGCAGCAGATCCTGCATCAGATAGCGTTCGCTCACGCGGGTGTTCCCGGCGCGCACCAGGTTGGCGAGCAGCTCCGCCATCGACGCATGCCCGATGGTCGACGATTCCTTGTCCAGCCCCGCCCAGTAGCCATCGGCCCCGGCCAGCAGCGCTTCGATCACCGAGGCGTTTTCCATGCCGTTGCCGGCGTGGCAGTGAAACAGCACCTTCTGGCCAGGGTTCAAATAAGCCTTCATGGCGCTGACCATCGCGCCGATCTGGTAGGGGAAGTAGGTGCCGCGCCCGTCCTCGAAGGACACCGCGTCCACGCCTTCGGCCGCCAGCAGCGCCAGCACCTCGCAACACCAGTCGCGGTCGGCGAAGAAGGCGTCCACCAGGTCGACCACGTTCAAGTAAATACGCGGCGCGCCGCCATGGTCGCCCTTGATATTTGCACGCAGCCAGGCGATCGAGGCCTGGAGGCGCTGCAGAACCAGCTGATGATCGGCCGAGTCGGGCGTCATCAGGTAGATTTCGTGCATGGTGTTGGGGATGCCGTATTGCTGCAGCTTTTGCATCGACAGGTCCGGCACGAACTGGCCGTCGACGATCTGCCCGACCGCCGTCAGCGCGAAGCAGCCGGTCATGTTGTAGCCGATGCTGATGAGGTATTCGCAGAACTGGTTCTCCACCTGTGGATAGGTGGGGTCCTGGAAGTCCAGCGTGGCGATCACCTTGTCCGGTATGCCGAAGGCCTCGACCATCGGCAGCAGGTCTTTCTTGTTCTGCAGGATGTGGCCATAGTAAGAGCTGAAGCAAGGCTCGCGCAGCGAAACATCGAGCAGGACCGGGTCGATGGCGGCCAGCAGATTGGTCTTGGCCTGGGCGGCGGCGAAAGCGGCTTCAGCTTGCGCACGCGGATCGGCGCGTTTATCAAATTCGGGGGACATACATGCCTTTCGACGGTGGTTAAGGACTAAATTTGTTCGAGAAGCTCGTGCAGCAGCGGCGTGGCGTAGGTGAAGCCAAGCCGGTGAGCTTGCGCGTGCAGCTCGCGCAGGCCGGTGCGGGCTGCGTCGCCGCCGCCCTGCGCATGCGCGCCGTAGGCGCGGATCAGCGCCACGTGGTGTTCGGTCCAGGCGCAGGGATCGGCGCTGGCGCTGGCGGCCAGCTGCTCGGCGTAGAACTCGGCGGCCACAAAATCCTGGGCCAGCAGCGATACCTCGGCCGCGTTGACGAAGAAGCGGAAGGCGTTGTGCGCCAGGCAGTCGCGCGTCAGGTAAGCGGCGCCTTGCAGCAGCGCGCGCTGGCGAACCGCCGGGTCGCTGGAAAACAGCGCCACTGTGCCCAGCACCCACGGGCCGATAAAGCGTTCCAGCCGCTGGCGCCGTACCGTATCGGCCACGGCCATGATCTGCTGTTCGGCCTGCGCGTGCTCGCCGCGGTGCCACGAGATGCGCGCCTGGCTCTCCATCAGGAAGGTTTCGAAGCGCACCGCACCGATTGAGCGCGCCAGCGCGAGCGCGCGCGCGACTTCTTCCTCGGCCTGGCCGAATGCCCCGGCCCCAAGCAGCACCCAGCCGGCGGTCATGCGCGCGAAGACTTCGGCGCGGCGGTTGCCGACCTTGTGCGCCAGGGACGCCGAGTGCAGCGCCTGGTCCACCGCCGCTTGCGGCTGGCCGAGGTACAGGCTGGTGGAGCCCAGCGCCGAGCGGTTGGACGCTTCGATGCCGACGTACTCGTGCTGGCCGCACATGGCGATGCATTCAGCGAACAGCGCGTTGGCCCGGTTCATATGGCCTTGCGCGTAGTAAGAGTCGCCCAGCCCGCTCAGGGCGCGCGCTTCGGTCTCGCTGGCGCCGCTGGCGCGTGCGTAACGCACCGCGTCGTCGTGATGGCGGCGGCACTCGACGTAGTTCCCGCGCGGGAAGTAGATATTGCCCTTCAGGTAGAGCAGCTTGCCGAGCGAGGCGTCGGCATTGACCGAGCGCGCCAGCGGCAGGGTGTCGTCGAGCAGGCGTTCTTCCTCGTCCAGTTCTTCAAGGATGTTGAGGGTGGTGGCCAGGCCGATCACGGCGTCGATCTTTTCCTGCGGCCGCCCGGCCAGCATCAGCGCGTGCTGGTAGGCCAGCTTGGCCTGGGCGATCAGCCCCAGGCCGGCGGTGGCGTGCGCCTTGAGCAGCGCCAGCGTAAAGCTGGAATAGCGGGTGGAGTCGTTGGCGCTGCATTGGTCGGCCAGTTCCAGCGCCGCTTCGTATTCGTGGGCGGCGAGCTTGTCGCGAATGGCCCGCAACATCATGTCGAACGCGCCCGGGTCGTCGGCGCGGTACAGGTGCTGGGCCGAGAGGGCCGGGTCGCGTTCGCGGAACAGGCCGGCCACGGCGCGGTGCAGGCGCTGCTGCTCGCCTGGTGCGATCGACTCGTAGATGCAATGCATGACCAGGTCGTGCACGAAGGCGCCGGCGTCCGGCTTGATGCGGCGCACCAGCGCGTGGCGCCCGGCCACATCGAGTTCGAACTCGGGGGCGCCGAGCGCTTCGCGCAGCACGGCCAGGTCGAAGCGGTTGCCGATCACCGCGGCGGTGCGCAGGGCGCGCTGTTGCAGCGCGGGCAGGGCGTCCAGGCGCGCCTGCACCAGGTGCTTGAGGCTGTCGGGCAGGTGTTGGCCGGGGCTGGCCAGCAGCTGGGTCAGGAACAGCGGATTGCCTTGCGCGCGTTCGACACAACGCTGGCGGTAGGCTAGGTCGAGGTCGGCATACTGCTCGGCCAGCGCTTGCGCATCGCGCTGCCCGAGCGGGGCCAGGTCGAACAAGGCGAGCGGCAGCTCAAACAGGTGCGGGCGCAGGTACGCTTCGAGCGGATCGTGCTCGATGCGCGAGGTCAGCACCCAGATCACCGGCGCTTCGCGGCTGGCCGCCAGCAGCGTGCCGAGGGCGTCGAACAGGTAGCTCTCGCCCCAGTGCACGTCTTCGACCGTCAGCAACAAGGGATTGCGGGCCGCGCTTCGCGCCACCAGCGTTTCCAGTGCCTGCGCCAAGCCTTGTTCGCGCACCGCGTGGCTCATGGCCGCATACAGCGACATCTGTTCGGAGCTCATGCGCGCGCCCGCCAGCGCGCGGTGAAAAATAGCGGATTCCGGATCCAGGCCGAGCGCGCCGCTGGCGCTGTCGACCAGCCGTTCGAGTTCGCCCTCGGACGCGTCGTCGGCGCCGAACAGGCTGCGGGCCAGTTCCGACAGCGGCGCGCGCCAACTGTCGGCGCCGGCGTCCTGCACATGGCAGCGGTGGCAGCTGAAGCCTTCAAGGCGTGCCAGGTCGGCGAATTCGGCGGCCAGCCTTGTCTTGCCGACGCCGGCCATGGCGCGCACATAAACCACCTGGCTGCCGTGCGACTCGCGCGCGGCTTGCGCCAGCGCCTGGAACTGGCGTGTTTCCGAGACCCGGCCGCTGAGCGGAAGGGGCGGGACGCCGGCGCGTTCGCCAGATAGCGCGCCGTAGCCTTGGGCGCACTTGTCGGAGTCGAAGTTAAAATCGAAGTGGCCTTTCAACTGGCTGATCAAGCCTGGCGCGACGCGGATCGGCAGGGAGAGCGGATCGGCCGCGGGGGCGGTGGCCTGCGCCGGCATGGCGGCGTCGCCGCCACCGCCCCCGCTCCATCGCGCCATGCGGATCGCCATGGCGCGCGCGCCATGCACCAGCAGGGTGGTGCGCAGGGACAGCGCGCAGCGCACGCTGCGCTCTGCATCGCTGCGGAAGGCTTGCGGCATGCCGAACAGCGCCACCGGCGTGCTGCTTCCGGCATGGCGCAGGGTGGCGCCGAAACGCGTCACCACTTCGTTGATCTCGGCCACGGCGGCGGGGCCGGGCGGCGCGGCCATGGCCAAGTGCAGTTCAATCACGTAGCGCACGCCCGCGGCGTCGGCGGTGGTGGCAGCGGCGGCGGGAGCCAGGACCGGGGGCGCGGCAGCGGTATCGTCGGCGGCCGCCAGCAGGGCGTCGAGTTCGATCTCGAAGATGGTGGCCAGGTGGCGCGCGGTGCGGTACAGCACCACCTTGCCGGTTTCGGCGCGCTTGATCGAGGCGATCGAGACCGGCAGATGGCGCGACTGGCAAAGTTCAGCCAGGGCTTCCTGCGAGAGGGCGCGCGTTTTGCGCAGGCTTTTAAGCAGGGCGGCGTTGAGCGCGATGCGGCCGTCGGAAGCGGAGGACGGGTCGTTCGGTGGTGAAGTAAGGTGGTCCAGGCTCATGTCTTGCCACTATAGCACCGCCGGAGCGCGCTGTGCTGGGCCGCCTGCCGCTTACGAGTAAGTGCGCGCTACCTCGCTCAGCGGGGTCGCCAGGCCGCTGATGCTAGGCATCGGCGTCAGCGGCCGGCTGATGCTCTGGGCAGGGGTGTGCGCGTCGCGCCGGTTCGGGCCTGGATCGTAGGTGGTCAGGGTGACCGACAGCGTGTGGCTGTTGCAGCCCTTGTAGGTGCCGTTGACGCTGCCGTGTACGCGCGCGCCGGACTTGAGTGTAAACACGCCGGACAGGCAGTAGGGCACCACCACCGAAGAGCGCACCGCCGCCACCAGGCACATCATCGACGAGCGCGCAGGCACCGCGGCGGGAGCGTTGAAGCCCCAGGTCTTGGGCGTGGTGGCGCCGTTATTGCGCAGGAAGACGTGGCCGCTGTCGGTGGACAGGACCACGCGCTCGCCGGCCACTACCGGCACCGGGCCTTTGAAGCCGGCCGGGGCGGGGGCAGCCAGGTCCAGCTGGTCGGTCCAGGCGGCGGTGTCGGACACCGTGACCGAGCCGCTCACCAGGCTGGTCTGGGTGTGGGCATTGCTGTTGTTGACGGTCTCGCGGTACAGGTCGGAGGCGACGGCGCTGACGATGCGCGCGCTGTCGAGGGCATAGTCGATGGCGTAGACGCTGTCGATGCTGGCCACCGGATCGGTCACGCCGGATTCCCACACCGTGCCCTGGTAGTCGCAAGGGCCTCCGCCCGCGCAGATGGCGAAGTTGCCGTCGTCCTGCAGATGGGCATAGAACTGGCCGCCTTCGGCGGTCATCTGGGTGCCCCAGTGCCAGCCGTCGTTGTGGGCCAGGCCGGAACCGCGGTAAATACAGAAGTTGCCGTCGCTTTGCACCAGCGCGAAGAAACGCCCGCCTTCGCCGGTCCGTTCGGTTTCCCACAGGCGGCCCTGGTGACGCTCCAGCCCGGCGCCGCGGTAGACCCGCAGCTTGCCGTCTGCCTCGATGATGGCGAAGAACATGCCGTTGGCCGACACAATATAGTCGCCCACCGACAGGCAGCGGTTCATCGGCAGGACGGCGTGGTACAGGGCGCCGCCGGCGCCGGGCATGAAGACGGCGGCGCGGATCATCTGGAATTCGTGGACGAGGGCTCGGGTCAGTCGGGTCATTCTGGTCTCTCGGTTGAACAGCCGCAAGGACTGTTTACACGTCCTTGCGAATGATCAACATTCTGCGCGCCAAGGTGTGCGTGCGACAGAGCAGAGCGGTATCAGCTCAGGCTCACTTCAGTATCAGGCCGCTGATACCGGCATAAAATGTTGCCAAATTTTTATGTGAACTTGCGCCCTCACGCCATGTCAAAAGTGCACGAGGCAGGCTGCGCAGCATGGCGCCTCCATTCCCCACCAACTACTAGGAGTTCGACATGGCAAAAAGCAAACTGTTGACGGCGCTATTGGGTGCATCGGCCACGTTCGTCCTGGCTTCCGCGCTCAATGTGCAGGCCCAGAACACCACCCAGAGCGGCAGCGGGACGCCGCAACCGGCTGCCGGTCAAAGCAGCACGCAAGGCAGCACCGCAAGCGGGGCCGGCATGGCCAGCGCCAAAAAGCTCAGCGCGGCCGACCAGAAGCTGCTGCGCAATATGGCCCAGAGCAATATGTCCGAGATCGAAGCGGCGCGGCTGGCCCAGACCAAGAGCCAGAACGACCAGGTCAAGTCCTTCGCCCAGCGCATGATCGACGACCACACCAAGGCACTGACCGACGTGCAGCAGGTGGCCCAGGCCAAGGGCGTGACGCTGCCGACCGAGCTGACCAGGGCGCACAAGGCCAAGGCCGACAAGCTGGCCAAACTGTCCGGCGAACAGTTCGACCGGGCTTATATGGCACAGGCGGGCGTGGCCGACCATAAAAAGGCCCACAGCCAGCTGCGCTCGGCTGCCAACCGGGCACGCGATCCCGACGTCAAGGCCCTGGCCACGCGCATCCAGCCGAGCGTGGAAGAGCACCTGAAAATGGCCCAGGACCTGCATGCTGATCATTCCGGCAAGTCGGGCGCGACCGGCAGCAGCGGTGCCGCCGGCACGACCGGCAGCGGTACGAGCGGCACTGGTGCCACGGGAAGCGGCACCGGCACCACAGGCACCACCGGCACCGGCACCACCACCGATCCGGCCAAAGACAAGCGCTAGCAGCCGACGATCCCAAGTCCGACAGGCTGCTAGGCCGGGCGGGGGCGGGATAGGCGCGTAGGGCAGGCTACAATGCCTGCCTTATGCTTGCCATTCTCGTCATCACATTTCCGTTCTTCGTGCTGGTCCTGTGCGGCTACATCGCGGTGCGGCGGCATATGTTGCCGCAGGTGGCCATCCCGGGCCTGAACAGCTTTGTCCTGTATTTCGCGCTGCCGTGCATGCTGTACCGCTTCGGCGCCACCACGCCGCTGGCGCAGCTGCTCGACGGTGGCGTGTTTGCCGTCTACCTGCTGTGTGCGCTGGTGACAGTGGCCATCACGGTGGCGGCCACGCTGCGCGCCAGCGGCTGGAACAATGCCAGCTTCGGCGCCCTGGTGGCGGCCTTTCCCAATACGGGTTTCATGGGCGTGCCGCTGCTGCTGGCGCTGGTCGGGCCGGCCTCGTCCGGGCCGCTCATGGTGACCCTGGTGGTGGACCTGATCATCACCACGTCCTTGTGCATCGCGCTGTCGCGCCTGGGCGGCGATGGCGGCCGCCAAGCCCAGGGCAGTGCGGCGGCGCTGCGGCATGCCCTGGCCGGCATGCTGCGCAACCCCATGCCATGGTCGATCCTGCTGGGCGCGATCGCCTCCGGCACCGGCTTCGTGCTGCCTGGTCCCCTGATGCAAACCGTCCGCCTGCTCTCCGACGCCGCCTCGCCTGTGGCGCTGTTCACCATCGGGGCGGTGCTGGCGCGCTCGCATATGAACGCCAGCGCGCCCACGCCGGCCGGCCAGTTCGTCCCGGTCGCGCTGATCAAACTGGTGCTGCATCCGCTCCTGATGCTGGGCATCGGCCACGCCGCCATCGCCGCCGGCGTGCCGCTCACCAGCCCGGCGCTCATGGTGCTGGTGCTGGTCGCCTGCCTGCCCAGCGCCAGCAATGTGGCCCTGCTGTCGGAGCGCTTCGGCGCCGACACCGGGCGCATCGCGCGCATCATCCTGGTCTCGACCGCGCTATCTTTTCTGACTTTTTCCGGGGCGGTGACTGTACTCTCATAAATCATCGTTGCCGCAAGGCAGTAAATATATGAAATAATAGCGGGTATTATTACAACAAAAGTTGCTTTTAAGTTCAGTATGTTGACCTCCGCACGACGCCCCGTTCCCTGCGCACACCCTGCCGTGACCGCCTTAGCGGCCACGCCGCGGCATGCCTGACGAAGGCGCGCGGTGATCGATCTTTTCCTTCCCGATACCGAGCTGGCCGCGCTGGAAGCGCGGCTGCCGCTGCTGATCGGCGCCGCGCGCGCCGAACTCGCCGTGCAGCTCGCCTGGCACCTGCGCCAGCGCGACGTGACGCGCGCGCGGCAGCTGGTGGCCGAGGCGGCGCCACTGCTCGATCACCTGCCCGGCGCGCCGCGCATCCGGCTGGAAGCGCGCGGCCGGCTGGTCGAGAGCGAGGCATGCTGGCTGTTCGGCGACCTCGATACCGCGCGCCTCCTGGCCGGGCAGGCGATGGAGCTCTTCGATGCTCAGCTTGATGCGCTCGGCGGCGCCGACGCGCACTGGCTCTGTGCCTGGATCGCGCACGACAGCGGCGACGCCGCCGCCAGCGACGCCGCACTCGCCGCCGCCGCCCAGGCGGCGCGCCAGGCCGGCGACCCGGTCCGGATTGAAGTCTTCGACGCCGCCAGCGCGCTGTTTGCGGTGTTTCGCGGCCTGCCGGCCGCCGAGGCGCGCTGGGGCCGGCGCTTCGACGCCGACGACGACAGCCACCACCCGGCCGCCGCCGGCTGGATCAACGATTACCTGGGCACCAGTGCCTTCCAGGCCAGCGATTTCGGGCGCGCGGTCACGCTCTTGATGCGCACCTATGAAATCGCGCTGGCCACCGGCCAGGTGCGCCGCGCGATCAACGTCGCCACCAATATCGGCAATGGCTTCACCAGCCTGAACGCGCACCATGCCGCGCTCGAATGGATGCAGCGCGGCCTGGACCTGGCGCGGCCGACCGGCTGGCCGATGAGCATCGGCCTGGGCCTGATGCAGACCGCCGAAACCCTGCGCCGGCTCGGCCAGCGCGAGGCCGCGCGCGAACTGCTGCACGAGGCGCTCCTGGCGCTTACGCCGCTGTCGGGTTCGCGCGCTTACGCCATTGCGCTCGAATACCAGGGCGACCTGGCGCTCGACTGTGGCGACTACCAGCGCGCCCTGAAAAGCTTCGCGCTGCTGGAAGAGCGCGGCGACGCACTCGGACAAGCCGATTTCCAGAGTGGCGCGCGGCGCGGCCAGGCACATGCGCTGTCGCACCTGAACCTGCCGCAGGAGGCGCTGGCCAAGGCTGGCGCCGCGCTGGCGCTGGCGCGCGAGCACGGCGACTCCTACAACCAGATTGCCGCGCTGCGCGTGCTGGCCGAGATCCACGCGCTGCACCGCCTGCCGCACGCGCAGGCTATCGACGCGCCCAGCGCCGCCTTGCACTATCTGCAGCAAGCCATGAAGGTGGCCGCGACCATCGACGGCTACACCGTGCCGGGCGACCTGCTCGACGCGGTGGCACGCGAGTACGCCAGCGTGGGCGACTATCATGGCGCATACGAAGTGGCGCTGCGCGCCGGCGCCGCGCGCGACCAGATCAACAGCCAGGAAGCCAAGAACCGCGCCGTGGCCATGCAGGTGCAGTACCAGACCGAACGCGCCCGCACCGAAGGCGACCATCACCGCCAACTGGCCGCCGCCGAAGCCAAGCGCGCCGCCGTGCTGCAGCAGACCAGCGCCACGCTCGAACACCTGTCGGCCATTGGCCAGGAGATCACCACCCACCTGGAGGCGGCGGCGGTATTCCGCGCACTCGACCGCCACGTGCACGGGCTGCTCGACGCCACCCATTTCTCGATCTTCCTGATCGAGCCGGACGGCAGCTCGCTGCGCTGCGCTTTCGGCATCGAGGCCGGCCGCACGCTGGCGCCGATGCGCATCTCGCTGACCGACGACCAGGCCACCTCGGCGCGCTGCGTGCGCGAGCGGCGCGAAATCCTGGTCGAGCTCGAGCCCGACGCCGCCACGCCGAACCTGATCCCCGGCACCCTGCCGACCTTGAGCCTGCTGTTTGCGCCGCTGCTGATCGGCGAGCGGGTGATGGGCGTGATGACGGTGCAGTCGCTCAGTGCAGGAGCCTACGGCGAGCGCGAACGGCTGATCTTCCGTACCCTGTGTGCGTACGGCGCGATCGCGCTCGACAACGCCAGCGCCTACCGCCAGGTGGCCGCCACGCTCAAGACGC
>CAMLFK010000047.1 GCA_946479255.1 uncultured Oxalobacteraceae bacterium | reverse complement strand
ACCTGCCGCTGGCCGCACAAGCCAAGCTGCTGACCGCGCTGGAGCGGCGCGAAGTCACGCCGCTGGGAGCCGACCGCGCGCACAGCATCGACGTGCGCATCGTCAGCGCCACCAACCTGGACGAGGACAAGCTGTACGATGCGCGCGTGTTCCGCCCCGACCTGCTGTTCCGCTTGAATACCATCGTGATCCGCGTGCCGCCGCTGCGCGAGCGCCCGGACGACATCGCGCAGCTGCTGCAGCACTACCTGCATCACTACCAGCAGCAGTACGGCCGGCCCGCCGGCAGCGTGGCCCCGGAGGTGTTCGACACGCTGTGCCGCCATCCCTGGCCAGGCAACGTCCGCGCGCTGCGGCATGCTTGCGAACGCGCCGTGATCCTGGCCCAGAGCGGCGTCTACGCCCTGGCGGACTTCGGCTTGCGCCATGATGAACCGGTGCAGCCAGTGGAGCCGGCCGGCAGCGGCGCCGCGCTCAAGCTGGAGACCCTCGAACGCGAGGCGATCGCTTCCGCCCTCGACCAGGTACAGGGGAACATCAGCCGCGCCGCCAGGCTGCTGGGCGTGAGCCGTGCGGCCCTGTACCGCAAGCTGGACAAGCATGGCCTTTGACATGCTCGCCATAGGCGCGGTGATAGCCGGCGCACTGATGTTCGGCGCCGGCCTGTGGATGTGTCAAAGGGCGCGCCGCGCAATCAGGCACAGCCAGCTGCCCTTGGAACAAGCCGCGAGCACACCATCGATGGCGGCGCGCGCGCTGGCGCTGGAGGCCCAGCTTGAATTCGCACCGGTCGCCCTGTTTCGCGTCGGCGCCGCGGCGCCGCATACATTAGAAGCGCTCAATGTCAGCGCGCGCCGCCTGCTGGCGCCGGGACGCGCCGTCGATGCGGGGCAGCTGGGCACAGACCTGGCCGGACTGGCGGGCGGCCAGCGCCGCCTGATCGGCTTCGACACCGAGCGTGGCAGCGAGCGGGCGATGGCCAGCGCCGCCGTGCTGACGGTGGACGGCGCACCCCAGCAGCTGGTGGCGCTGATGCCGGTCGAAGACGAGCTGGAAGCCGAAGCCATGCAGGCCTGGCAAAAGCTGGTGCACGTGCTGACCCACGAGATCATGAACTCGCTGACCCCGGTGGCTTCGCTCTCGCATACCTCGCGCGAACTGGTGAAGAGCGTGCGTGGCGCCATTGCACAAGACGTGGCCAATGACCTGGACATCGCACTGGACGCAATCGGCCGCCGCGCCGACAGCCTGACGCGCTTTGTCAGCGGCTACCGCCAGCTGGCCAGCGTGCCGGAGGCAGCGCCGCAGCGTATCGACCTGGCCCGCCTGTGTGCGCGGATGGAAGCCCTGGCCGGACCACGCTGGCTGGCGCGCGGCGGGCGTGCCAGCTTCGTGGTCGAACCGGAGTCGCTGGCGCTGCTGGCCGATGCCGGCCAGCTGGAACAAGCCTTGATGAGCCTGCTCATGAACGCCGAGGAAGCTAGCGCTCACCTGGCCGAGCCGGAAGTCGCGCTCAGCGTGCGCCTGGCGCGCGGGGGCCGCCTGCGGATCGAAGTGCGCGACAACGGCCCGGGGGTGCCGGAAGACCTGGCCGAACAGATCTTCATGCCCTTCTTTTCCACCAAACCCGGCGGCAGCGGCATCGGCCTGGCGATGGTGCGCCAGCTGGTGCATCGCAATGGCGGCACCGTTCGCTACGTGCGTTCGATCGGCGCGGGAGCTTGCTTCGTGATCAACATTTAATGAATGGCCACGACAAAAGCGTGGTTTTTGCGTTTTTGACCACGTACAGAACAATTTTTATCCAAAAGTCTCAATAAATGGTTGTTAAGGCGGTCTGGCCAATTTACTATTCTGGTAGTACCACTAAATCAAATTGATCGTGCCAATTAAGTCACCGATCAACCACGCCAGGAGACTTTGCTGATGACACCCCACATTCCCCCCTTCCGCAAGCTGGGCATCGCCTCGGCGGTGACGGTAGCGCTGCTGCAAATGAGCGGACAGGCCGCCGCCCAGAGCGCGGCTCCGGCCGCCGAACCGGCGGTGCAAGCCGTGATCGTAACCGGCTCGCTGATCCGCCGCGTAGCGGATGAAGGCGCCATGCCGGTGACGACCATCAAGGCAAGCGAACTGGAAGCGCGCGGCCACACCGAGCTCAAGGATCTGGTCCTGGAAATGCCGCAATCGCTGTCGCTGGGTACCAACTCGGGCGCGGCCGGTCCCGTGACCAACCTGCGCGGCCTGGGCCCGATGCGCACCCTGACCCTGCTCAACGGCCGCCGCCTGGCCAACGAGCCGCTGCAAGACCAGTACGTATCGATCAACGTCATGCCCCGCATGGCCCTGGACCGCACCGAAACCCTGAACGACGGCGCCTCCTCGATCTATGGCGCGGACGCCATCGGCGGCGTGCTGAACCTGTGGACCAAGCGTGGCTACAAGGGTGCCGCCATCAAGCTCGACTACAACCGTCCTGAAGTCTCGGGCGGCGGCGTAACCAAGTCGATCGGCGCGATCGCCGGCTTCGGCGACCTGGGCAGCGATGGCTACAACGCCTATATCGCGGTTGACCACCAGAAGAAATCGGCGCTGTTCCAGGGTTCGCGTCCTGAACTGTTCGATCCGGAGCTCATGCGGGAAACGCTCAACGGCCTGGGTCTCGGCCTGTTGCCGGAAAACCGCAGCCCGAGCCCGATCGCCAACTTCGGCTTCGCGCGCAACAGCAACTCCAATTACAACCCGGCATTTGCCACCGGCTGCGTGGCGCCGTACTCGCGCGCCACCCTGGGCGCGACCAGCGTCAACACCCCGCCGGTCTACCAGCCGGGCTGCTACCGCGATCCGTTGTACTACAACGCCGTCACCGACGGCAGCGAAATCACCAATATCAGCGGCCGCGCCAGCTGGAACCTGAAGAATGGCCACAAGCTCGACCTGGAGGTGATGCACGCCCAGTTCACCGTGCAGAAATTTCGCGGCCTGCAGCTGCCTGGCAACACCGCGCCGTTCACCACCTACTCGCTGCCGTCGACCAGCCGCTTCTACCCTGGCGCCGGCATCACCCCGGCCGTGCAAGTGGTGGGCCCGAATAACGGCGGCACCAACAACCCGGCCATGTTCATCGACCCGACCAGGACGCCCGGCACGGTCAGCAAGCTGAACATGAACAACCGTCCGATCTACTTCCAGTGGGGGCCGGCGGAACTCGGTTCGGCTTACCGTAACGACGAACAGACCAACGACCGCATCGTGCTCTCCGCCGAAGGCGATGTGTGGGGCTGGGACTACCGCGCCGGGGTCAACTACGGCGTGTCCAAGCGCGACACCCGCGCCGGCAGCGGCTACATCCTGTACTCCAAGGCGCAGGAAGGTTTCGACAAGGGCATCTTGAACCCGTTCGGCCTGCAGGACGACGCTGGCGCTGAGTACCTCAACAGCATCAACATGCGCGACTACACGTACCGCCTCAACAAGGCGTACAACCAGTCGGCCGACCTGACCGTCTCGAAAGAACTGTGGGACCTGGGCGGCGGTGCCATGACCCTGGCGGTATCGGGCGAACTGCGGCGCGATGCGGCCCGGGTGGGTGCGGCGCCGATGGACCTGGTCGCCAAGCTGGCCAACGGCTCGTATGCGGTCGATGCCTCCGGCAACATCACCAAGCACGACCTGGTCGGCGAGACCCCGAGCGGCGTCGAAAAGAAGCTGCACCGCGACATTTCCTCGCTGCTGATGGAAGTCGAAGCGCCGCTCACCAAGACCTTCTCGCTCAACGGCGCGGTGCGTGCCGACCACTATGCCGACCTGAAGCAAACCACGGTCAATCCGAAGCTGGCGGCCCGCTGGCAGCCGCTGTCGAACCTGGTGCTGCGCAGCTCGCTGTCGACCGGTTTCCGCGCGCCGTCGATCATGGACATCCAGAATCCGACGCCGGAAGTGCGTAACCAGACCATGGACGATCCGGTCCTGTGCCCAAGCCGCACGCCGACCATCTCCAATACCGGCGCCCCGGTGTCGGGCTACACCTTCGACCAGGTTTGCAACGTCCTGACCAACTACTGGACCAAGTCGCCTAACAACACCTTCCTGAAGCCGGAAAAATCGAAGGGCTTCTCGTTCGGCGCGGTGTTCGAGCCGATCAAGAACCTGTCGATCTCGCTCGACTACTGGGGCCTGCACCTGCGCGACCAGCTCGGTGCCGTCACCCTGGCCGAGATTCAGCAGCAGCCGGGCAAGTATGCCGACCAGATCATCCGCAACACCGATGGCACGATCGACTACATCATCGCCAGCCAGGCCAACCGCGGCGAGACCCGCATCCGCGGCGTCGACCTGGCGGCCAGCTACCGCATCCCGACCACCTCGTACGGCACCTTCGACGCCAAGCTCGATGGCACCTTCTACGACAAATATGAATTCACGTCGGAAGCCGGTGGCCAGTGGCTGCAGAACATCGGCATCCTCACCAACGACGGCCGTTTCGGCGGCGCGGGTCCGAACGCCGGCCTGGCCGGCATGCCGCAGATTATCTTCCGCTGGAAGCACACTGCATCGTTCGGCTGGAGGAAAGGTCCGTTCCGTGCCCAGCTCTCGCAGCGCTACAGCACCGGCCTGCGCGATCTGACGCCACGCCCTGGCGCGACGCTGAACTCGGTCAAGCACTACAGCCAATGGAACCTGAGCACCGCTTACATCGTCTCCAAGAACCTGAGCGTCAACTTCGGCGTCAACAACATCGCCGATGTGAATCCACCGATGGTTGCCAACAACTTGTACGCCGGTTACCTCACCAGTATCGCCGACGTCCAGGGCCGCAGCTACCGTCTGTCCGCTGAGTACAAGTTCTAAGACACCGAAGCTGTCATAACACAAAGAAAAAGGGGGCGTGCATTGCACGGCCCTTTTTGTTTTTATGCGTCAACCTTGCAGGACCGGTCCTACAAGTCGCCTGCAAGTGAGCCGATGCCGAAATAGTATCGATGAGACTACGATGGGTCTTTACGGTCGCCTTGGCGCGTCGCGGCCACCGCACTCGGAACATCCCCCAACAGTAATAAGGAGAAATCATGCTTACTCGAATCATTGGCGTAGCAGCACTGGCGCTTGGTGGCGCCTATCTGGCTAAAAGGATGAACAAGAGCAGTCTCGGCAGCACCGGCTCGACCGTGCGCGAATCGATCGATGTCAACGTGCCGGTTCGCGTGGCCTACGATCAATGGACCCAGTTCGAGCAGTTCCCATCGTTCATGGAAAGCGTGCATGAAATCAAGCAGCTCGACGACAAGCGCCTGCACTGGAAGGCCGACGTGATGGGCAAACCAATCGAGTGGGATGCCGAAATCGTCGAGCAGATTCCCGACCAGCGCATCGAATGGCGCAGCACCACGGGCACGCCCAACAGCGGCGTGGTGACCTTCAAGAACTTGTCGAACTCGCGCAGCCGCATCGTGCTGGAATTGAAGTACGAGCCGACCGACGCGGTTGAGCAGATCGGCGACGTGCTGGGTGCCGTGCGCCTGGAGGCACGTAACAACCTCAAGCGCTTCAAAGAAATGATTGAAAAGCGCGGCCAGGAAACCGGGGCATGGCGCGGCACGATCAGCGACAAGGAAGGCCGCGTGACGCATTGATATTCAAGCTGAATCGCTTAAAGGCCGCGCATTGCGCGGCCTTTTTTTTTACACAGGCACATGGACATACTGCTATTGTTGGGACGCTGCAAGATCCGATTAGCGATCAAGGGAAGCACAACTATGCTCCGTACCGTCTTAAAGCACGCACTTACTAGCGGCTTGCTTGCAGTCGCAGCCGTGGGGCACGCCGCACCTGTCCAGCATCAGGAAGCCGATGTCGTCGTTCGACTCTACAAAGATTTCGGATGGCAAGCTATCGTCGGCTCGCAAGGCGCATTCGGGCCGGGGATCGAAGCTCAAAGCAAACCCATACTTCAACGATATTTTGCACCATCGCTCGTTTCGCTTTTGCTGAAGGAAGCAGACTGTAATCGGAAAACGAAAGAAGTCTGCAAGCTCGATTTCGATCCACTGTTCGCCTCGCAAGATCCTGGCGCGTCTGGCCTGACGGTGAAGGGTGGCGCACCAGGAAAAGTGAGCGTTGAGTTTGAGTATCCATCTAGCCGCGAGCGGATAAAGATTGAATATTCGATGGCCAAAATCGGCGGGCGCTACAGAATTGCGAACATCTCTTATCCAACCTTGGAAAAGGCATCACTCTTGAAGATTCTCAAGCCTTCAAATCCGTAGTCGGCAAATAGGCACACGGGCACCCGCGAAGCTAGCCTGACACCTTTTGTTCCGGCTTCACATCCGCCTTCCCTAGCCGAATCCTATCCTGCTCAAACGACGCCGCCAATTCCTCACGCGCGGCCTGCGAGATGGAAATCATCTTCTTCTCATCACGGTACACCGGGGCGATCGCTTCAATGGTCGCCAGATTATGCTCACGGAAAATCGTCGTGGCGCGCTGGGCCGCCTCGGCGTCTATCCCCATCTGCTGCAAAGCGTGCTGCCCGATGAGCAAAGCGGACTCGAAGGTTTCGCGTTCGATCAGCTCAACACCACGTTCGCGCAGCTCGAACAAGTGCGTCATGTTGCGCGCCCTGCCGATCATTTTCAGATGGGGAAAATGCTGCCGAACCAGGTCGGTCAAGCGCAAGCTGCTGTCCATATCGTCAATCGCGTTCACCAGCAGCACCGCCTTGTCCGCGCCGGCCGCGCGCAGCAAGTCCAGCCTGGTGGCATCGCCGTAAAACACCTTGTGGCCAAAGCGGCGCAGCAGATCGATCAGCTCGGGGTCGTTATCGAGCACGGTCACGCGGATGCCGGACGCGAGCAACATGCGCGTGGCGATCTGTCCCACCCGCCCGAAGCCGGCGATGATGACTCCGGCGCCATTGGGCGAGATCTCATCCGGCGGCGGAGGGGGAGCGTCATGCAACTTCTTGCTCAGCCAATGAGTGCCGATGAGCGCCAGCGGCGTGAGTGCCATCGACAGCGCAACGGCCAGCACCAGCAATTGATTCCATTGCGCCGGCAACAGGCGCGCATCCCCCGCCACCGCGAAGACAACAAAGGCAAACTCGCTGCCCTGGGCCAGCAGCGCTGCAAACGGCCAGCGCTGCACTTTGGGCACTGGCAGAGCGCGCGCCACCAGCGCCAGAACAAGCAGCTTCAATACAACATAGCCGACCGTCAGCGTGGCGATCAGCAGCGGCGTCTCGCGCAGCAAGCCGAGATTGATCGACATGCCGACCGAGGTAAAAAACAGGCCGAGCAGTAAACCCTTGAACGGCTCCAGGTCGGCTTCAAGCGCCTTGCGGTATTCCGAGCTGGCCAACAGCACACCGGCCAGAAAGGCGCCAAGGCCCATCGACAGGTCGGCCAGGGTCATCAGTTCGGCGATGCCGAGTACCAGCAAGAGCGCAAAGGCGGTGAAGATTTCGCGCAAATTCGTTTTGGCGATCAGGCGCAAGGCCGGCCGCACGATGTAGCGGCCCAGCACCAGCACCGCACACACGGCGGCGGCGGCCAGCGGCCAGTTGAAGCCGGCCGAGTCGGCGGCTTGCGCACCCAGCAGCGGAATGACCACCAGCAGGGGGATCGCGGCCATATCCTGGAACAACAGGATGGCGAAGGCAGCCTGGCCGGCCGGGGTATTGTCGAGATTACGCTCCTGCATGCTTTGCATGGCGATGGCGGTGGACGACAGCGCCAGCGCCACGCCGGCCACGATGGCCGCCACCATGGGCAAGCCCAGCAGCAGCATGCTGCCGGCCAGAACAAAGCCGCAGGCGCTCATCTGCAGGCCGCCGCCGCCCAGCACCAGCTTGCGCATGGCGAGCAATTTCTTCGGTTGGAGTTCGAGGCCGATGAGGAACAGCATCAGCACGACGCCGATCTCGGCCACATGGCTGATCAGCTCGACCTTGTTGATAAGCTGCAGGCCCCAGGGACCAATCAGGCAGCCGCCGATCAGGTAGCCAAGCACGGAGCCCAACCCGAGCCGTTGGGCCAGCGGCACCAGCAGTACGGCCGTGAGCAGGAAGACGATCGGAGTGAGGAGAAGATCAGGCATGCGGTACCCAAGGGTGGTTGCGCTTGCCCTGATTATATCGATGGGGGACCCGCCGCCCGGGAAAAACCGGGCGGCGGGAAAACAGCTTACTTCGGCAACTCGCTGCTGCCGCTGACGGTCAGCTTGGCCGCCACCGTCTTGGCATGGCGCGGCTGTCCGCCGCCCACATGCAAGGTGTAAGCACCCGGCTGCACCTTGCGCACACCTTTGGCGTCGACCAGCGACAAGGCGCGCGCGTCGACATTCAAGGTCACGTTTTTGGTTTCGCCGGCCTTCAGCGCTACCCGGGTGAAACCGGCCAGGGCCGGATGGGCGGTATCGTTGGGCTTGGCCACATACAGCTGCACGACTTCGTCGCTGTCACGCTTGCCCGCGTTGGTCACCGCCACGGTCGCCTTGACCGCGTCGCCGGCCTTGATGGATGCCGACGACAGGCTTGGCTGCGCATACTTGAAGGTGGTGTACGACAAGCCGTGGCCGAACGGATACAGCACATCGCCCTTGAAGTAGCGGTAAGTGCGGCCATCCATCTTGTAGTCCGAGAACGGCGGCAGCTGGCTGGCCGATTTGTAGAAGGTCACCGGCAAGCGTCCGGCCGGGCTGTAGTCGCCGGCCAGCAAGGCCGCAAGCGCATTGCCGCCCTCGCCGCCCGGATACCATGCTTCCACAATTGCAGGCAGGTTCTTGTCCGCCCAGTTGACCGACAGCGCGCTGCCGTTCATCAACACGAGCACCACCGGCTTCTTGGTGGCATGCAGGCGCTTGAGCAGGTTTTCCTGCGGCGCCGGCAGGTCGATGCTGGTACGGTCGCCGCCCGCAAAACCCGCCGCTTCCACTTTCATCTCCTCGCCCTCGACGCGGGCGGACAAGCCGCCGACAAAGACCACCAGGTCGGCGTTCTTGGCCGCGGCAACGGCTTCGGCGCCGCTGTCGACCGGCGGGCTCCACAGCAGCTTTTGCGTGCCGCGTGGACCGATCTGGAATGCTTCCACACGGACCGGATAGGTCTTGCCGGCGCTCAAGGCGGTTTTGCCGGACAGGATGGACGGCGCATCGCCCACACCCCATTCATCGACCACCAGCTTGTCGCCCACGTACACGCGGTAGCCGCCTTCGCTCAGGAAACGGAACTGGTACTCGCCCGACTTGGGCGCCTTGAGGAAACCGGTCCAGCGCATCGACGACTGGCGCTCCTCGCCTTGCCAGTCGAAGCGGGCGTTGGCGTCAAGGCGCGCCAGGGTCGGCTTGCCTTCCAGGTTGGCGCCGGCGAAATGCTCGACCTTCAGGCCGGGCGTCTTGCAGTCGGCGTCGGCGCACACGGCGCTGTCCGGCACTGGCGGTTCTGCCGGGCCGACCAGGCCGGTGCCTTCCACATACACAATCTTCGAATCCGGGAAACGCGCGCGGATGCCGTCCAGCACGGTGACCGGCTTGGATGGCTTGCCGTAGTAATTGCCGACCAGCGCGTCGTAACTGTCGGCGTTGGGGCCGATCACGGCGATGGTCTTCGGTGCCTGGGTCAAAGGCAGGATGCCGTTGTTCTTCAACAGCACCATCGACTTCTTCGCCATTTCAAGCGACACGGCGTGGTGCTGCGGCGTGTTGTAGTCGGTCGCCTTGATCTTGGCGAACGGCAGCGAAGCCGGCGCATCGAACAGCCCTAAGCGCATACGGCCGACGAACAGGCGCTCCAGTGCCTTGTTCAGCGCCGCTTCCGTCAGCAGGCCTTGCTTGACGGAGTTGATGATCGGCTGCACTTCGGTGGTCATATTGTTGCGGTAGTCGCCGCAGATCAGGTCCATGCCCGCCTTGATACCCACGGCCACGCCCTCTTCTGCGGTCTTCTTGTAGTGCAAGCTGTCCGGACGGTAGATGTTGGCCGCGCCGCCGCAGTCGGAGACCACGAAACCCTTGAAGCCCCAGTTCTGGCGCAGGCGCGTTTCCATCAGATCATTGCTGGCGCAGGCAGGAATGCCATCGACCGCGTTGTAGGCGCACATGAAGGATTGCACCTTGCCTTCGAGGACGGAGGCGCGGAATGCCGGCAGATAGGTATCTTCCAGGTCGCGCGGCGACGGCGACACGTCTTCCTTGTGGCGGTTCGATTCCGGGCCGCTGTGCACGGCGAAGTGCTTCGACGTTGCAATGGTCTTGAAGAACTTCGGATCGTCGCCCTGCAAGCCTTTGATGAAACCGATGCCCATGCGGCCGGTCAGGTACGGGTCTTCGCCATAGGTTTCCTGGCCACGGCCCCAGCGCGGGTCGCGGAAGATATTGATGTTGGGCGACCAAACCGTCAGGCCGCGGTACCAATCGGTGCCGCCATTCGGGCGCACGGTCTCGACGTACTTGGCGCGGAACTCGGTGCTGATGACGTCGCCGACCTTGTTCATCAGCGGCTCGTCCCATGAGGCGGCCATGCCGATCGCTTGCGGGAACACAGTTGCGATGCCGGCCCGGGCCACGCCATGCAAGCCTTCGTTCCACCAGTTGTATTCCGGCACCCCGAGGCGCGGAATCGCCGGCGCCTTATGGCCGATCTGTGCGGCTTTTTCTTCCAGCGTCATGCGCGAGACCAGGTCGGCGGCGCGTTCTTCCGGTGTGCGGGCAGGATCGAGATACTTACATTGCGCATTTTTGCAGGCGGCGGGCGCTTCGGCCTGCGCCAGCGACGTGGCGGCAAGTGCGCTGATCAGTGCCAGGGCGGCGGTGGCGGTATGGCGGCGGGCGAACGGCAGCGGGTGGTTCATATGTCTCCTTGGGATCGAGCGCATCTGACGGCGCAAAGGTTGCGCAACCATAACACTGTTAAGGAGCTGTTACAACGATAAAATTTGCGCCTGAGGCGTCGCTGGCATTCTTAACAAGAAACGAGCGGCAGATCGAGGGCGAGGAACATGCGCCTTCGATCGGATTGAACACATACGGATGTAGTTTGCATTGGTGCCGGCCACTCCCGCCGGTGTATTGCCGGCGGGAGGCGGGAAAGTCACGCCTGTCAGGTACGAGAACGGTCTGCAAGACGGCAGGGCTTCAGCGCGGCCTTGGCACATCGTCGGGCAACAGGGGCCGCGCCGCCGGCCCATGCAAAACCACCCCATCGGTGGAGAAGCGCGAGCCGTGGCAAGGGCAGTCCCATGAACGTTCGCCGGCGTTCCAGTGCACCGCGCAGCCCAGGTGGGTACACGCGGCGGACACCGCCTTCAATCGGCCGTCGTCGTTACGGTACACCGCCAGCAGCCGGGCGCCCTCGCGCATCAGCGCGCCCTGGCCCGGCGCGATCTGTTCGACCGACTTCACCTCGCCACCGCGCAGCCAGTCGCGGTACTGCGCCAGCGTGTTGGCCTGTTCCTTGACGAATTCGCCCATGCCGTGAATGGCCTTGCGCGACGGCGCATACAGCTCGGCCCAGGGATTGGCGCGGCCGGCGATCAGGTCGGTAATGACAATCGCGCCGATCGTCGTATGGGTCATGCCGTTGCCGGAATCGCCGGTGATGAGGTAGACGTTCTCGCTGCCCCCCGGATTGCGGCCGAGGTAAGCCAGGCCGTCGGCCGGTTCCATCACTTCGCCGGACCAGCGGTAGGCGACTTCGCCGGCGGCGGGAAAGCGCGCGCGTACCCAGCCCTCGACCTCGTCGTATCGGTGCTGGGGATGGCTGTCCTGGCCGGTCTTGTGATCCTGGCCGCCCACCACCAGCAAGTCTTCGCCGGGCCGGTCGCCCTCGGTCAGGCGCACGTAATAGTACGGGTCGCCGGTGTCCCAGACCAGCATCTTGGGAATGGCGCCCTTGGCTACCCTCAGCGCCACCACATAGGTGCTGTAGCCGGCCTGCTTGGTGTGCATGACCACCCTGTCGTTGAAGGGCGTATTGGTGGCCACCACCACGGCGCCGGCATCGATGCTGCCGTATTCCGTCTGCACGTTCTGGCGTTGCCCGTCTCGGCTGATGGCGGTCGCGCGGGTGCGGCCGAAGATGCGCCCGCCCCTGCGCTCGATGGTGCGCGCCAGGCCGGCCAGGTATTTGAGCGGATGAAACTGTCCGCACTGGGCAAAGCGGATGCACGGGCCGCCGCCGGCCATGCCGGGCACCTCAAGCGCGCGCGTGACCGCCACGCCGATGCGGGTGGTGGCCTCAAACTCGCGCTGCAAGGTGTCGTCCCAGGTGCCGCTGGGGCTGAACAGGTAGCCGTCGAGCCGTTCGAAGCCGCAATCGATGTGCTCATCCCGCACGATGGCGGCGACCCTGTCGGTGGCCTGGCGGTAGCTGTCGGCAACCAGCTGCGCGCTCAGGATGCCGAAGCGGCGTTCGATCCCGGCATAGCGCTCGTCGGGCGGGAAAAAATGGGCCGTGGTGCGGCCGGTTTCGCCCTGGCCAATGCCGAATGCATCGATCAGCACCACGGACTTGCCTTCACGCAGCAGCAGGTAGGCGCTGGTGAGCCCGGCGATGCCGGCGCCGATCACGCATACGTCGGCCGAGATATCGCCAGGCATGGAGACATAGATGGGCAGCTCGGCGTTATTTTCCCAAGCTGAAACGGTGGTGCTGGTCGCAGACATGTGCATCTCCTGACGGTGAGATCGGAGCGCAATTTTCAAGCGTGGCGATGCGGTCTTCTGTTCGTTCGCGCACGGTCATCGTGCCTTGCAGCCGATTCCCACAGCAGCGATTTTCGTCAGGAAAGCAGCTTCAAGCCCGGAGGCAAGGTCTCGCCCAGCACGCGGCGTTCAGTGGCCTCGTCCAGCGCGGCCACCTCAAGGACCATCTGAACCCAAGCGGCGGGCGCATCGGCCTGGCGCAGGCGCGCGGCGATGGTGTCGCGCAGCGCCTGCGGCAAGTCGCGCGCGCGGTCGCCGGTCATGCGCGCCAGGTAGGCGGCGGCGAAGCCGGCAGGCTCGATACGGCGCCAGTTCAGCGCCAGGATCGCGTCAAGCCATGTGGCGACGACTTCGGCCGGCACCAGGTCGTCCAGGTTGCCATGGAAGGGCTGGCGCGCGCCGATGCGGCCCAGCGCCCACAAGACCAGTGGATCGCTCGCGCCTTTCATGCGGCCCAGCAGCCACTCGCCGATCTCCACCTTGAATCCGGGCGGGATGCGCTCGAGCGCGGAACCCAGCCGCAGCATGTCGTCGTCGCTGCCGCGCACCACGGTGCTGCCGCTGTCTTCACCATGTTCGTTCATTTCCAGATTGGCGGCGAAGTCGTCGAGCAGCCGGCGCTGCTGCTGTGCGTCCAGGCCGCCGGCCACGCGCCGCCATAAGGTCCACCATTCGGCCTGCACCTGCTTGTCCAGCGGGTTCGTCACGCCGGCCTCGAAGATGGTCCACAGCTGCTGCATGCGCCACTCGTCGAGGGTGAAACCGTAGCCGGGACGCAGGCAGAAGCCGGCCAGGTTCAGCCACACGCGCTCGTGGTCGGCGGAGCGGCGGCGCGCGCGGGCACGCTGCCACAAGGCGTCGAACAAATGGCGCAGCAAAGGGGTACCCCAGTTATTGCGGTCGCCCAGCAGCTGCACCAGCTGCGCGCGCAACTGGCGCACGTCCTTGGCCGGCACCTGCTGCGCCTTGGCGCCGAAGATGCGTTCGATACGGGCCAGCGCCTCTTCAAGACGGTCGGCCGGCACGCCCAGGCCAGTGGCGTCGGGCACGGGATCGCCGTGCTGGCGCAAGTCGAACTCCAGCAGCCAGCGCACAGCCGGATCGTCGACGCTCACGCAGTGCATCTCCAGCGTGCCCACTTCGGTCAGCTCGGTGGCCAGCTGGATCGGCACCTGCTGGCGCACAGGTCCTTGTTCATCGGCTTTAGGCGGCGGCAGCACCATGGCGATCGGCGGCAGGCGGGCGAAGTCGCCGCCTTCCAGGTCGACCAGTTCGCCCAGCGCGAAGGGTGCGCGTCCGGCCGCGTCGAGGCTGGAGGTGAACAGGTGAAAGCGCACCGGCTCGCCCACGCGCAGGGCGAACTTCTGATCGGCCAGGCGCAACTCCCGGCCGCTGTCGCTGCCGCGCGGCAGTATGCAGACGGCGCGCTTGCTGGCGCCACCTTTGCCTGGTTCGCCCAGCAGCAGGAAGTAACTGCGCGCGGCGCCGCCGCCGATCTTCGGCGTACCGCCCTGCCCCACCAGCGCGTAGGCGACCGCACCACGGGCGACCGCCACGTCGGGATTGTCGTTATGCAGAACCCGCAGCGGCGCGCCGCGCCATGCGGCTAGCGTCTGTTCGAGGCGGCTGGCCAGCGCGCCGGCGCGGAACACGCCGCCGTTGAGCAGCAGGGTATCGGGAATGGCCGTGTCGCCGGTGGCCGCCAGCACCGTATCGGCATGGCGGCGTAAAAAATCGGCCACATGGCGCGTGACGGCGGCGTCGCGGGCGTACGGCAGGCCGAATTCGACGATACCGGCGCGGCCCTTGAGCAGCGGCGTGCCGGCTTCGACCCGCGGGAAGAAACCGTCCACGATCAGGCGCTCGACTTCTTCGCGGGTGAGCGTGACGGAACGCGCGCCCCCGACCAGGCGGGTGCCGGCGCCCAGCAGCGTGACAGTGACCTGTTCGGGCGCGCTTGCTGCCAGCAGCTGCTCCTTGGCGGCGCGGCAGCGCTCCACCAGTTGCGACAGGCGGGTGGCGGACAGGCGTTCGCCCGATCCATCTTCGGCCATGCGCGACTCGACCAGGTGGGCCAGCGCCAGGTCCATATTGTCGCCACCGAGCATGAGGTGGTTGCCCACGCCGATGCGGGTCAGCGTGCTTTGGCCGCCTTCCAGGCCGACCTTGATGAGACTGAGGTCGGTGGTGCCGCCGCCGACGTCGCACACCAGCACCAGCCGGGTGCCGGCCAGCTCCTCGCCCAGCGTGGCGCGATGGCGCTGCAGCCAGTCGTAAAACACTGCCTGCGGTTCTTCCAGCAGCCGCAGGGCCGGCAGGCCGGCAGCGCGGGCGGCGGCCAGGGTTAATGCACGCGCCGCTTCGTCGAAAGAAGCCGGCACCGTCAGCACCAGGTCTTGCTGTTCTAACGGGTCATTGGGGAAGCGCTGGTTCCAGGCCGCCTTCAGGTGCGCAAGGTAGCTGGCACTGGCGTCCACCGGCGAGACCTTGGGCACCTCTGGCGGACTGCCCCATGGCAGGATGGGCGCGAGGCGGTCCACGCCCGCATGCGACAGCCAGCTCTTGGCGCTGGCCACCAGCCGGCCGGGCACCTGCGCACCGAGTTTGCGCGCCAGGGTGCCGGTGACCACGCTGGTCCGCCACGGCAACTGCAAATCGGCCGCGGCCAGTTCGCCAACGCCTGCCTGGTAGCGCACCGACGGCAGCAGCGGCAAGGCCGCCACTTCGCCCGGCGCGACCAGCTGCTCGATGTCGAACAGCGTGACCGGTCCGGGTTCGGCACTCAACTCGCCGGCTTTCAGCTCCGCATAGGCGAGCACGGTGTTGCTCGTCCCCAGATCGATGCCGACGGCGTACCTGGCCACTGTGACTCCGTCAGCCGTTGCTGCGCACGTCGAGCTCGACCTTCCAGCTGCCTTCGCCATCGACCGCCACGGCGGTCAATTCCAGCGTGCCGGTGTCGGTGGCGATGGCGTGCAGGCGCACCTGCACCACGTCGCCTTCGCTGCGGCCGGCCGGCGGCAGGGTGGCGCGGATCTCGCCCAGTTCCTGCAGTTCGTCCGGCTGCCAGAAGTCGAGCATGGTGCCCAGCTGGTCCTGGCGGCGCACCGAGGAACCGAAGAAGCGCAGCTGGATCGGTTCGCCCACGACCAGGCCGAACACCTGGCTTTGCACCTCCACTTCCGAGCCTTCTTCCATGCCGAAAGGCGCCACGCACAGGGCCTGGATCGGCGGCTCCATGCCGGGAATAGCCGGCATGGCCGATTCGATCGCCACGTAGTAGGCACGGGCGGTGCCGCCGCGGATGCGCACACCCTGGCCGCGCCGCACATAACCGTAGTAAGCAGCGCCGCGCGCCACCGCCAGGTCAAGGTCGGCACCTAGGAGCACGCGCGCGGGCGCCGCGCCTTCGGCCGCCAGCCAGCTGTTGACCGTGTTGATGGTGCGCTCGGCCAGCAGGCTTGACTTGAACACGCCGCCGTTGAACAGCACCGCGCTTGGATGCAGGAAGCTGGCGTTGGGATCGTTGACGCGCACGAAGCCCGCCAGTTCGGCGGTCGCGTCGACCTGGCGGCCCAGCAGGGCGGCCAGGTGGCGAGTCACGCCTGGGTCCTGAGCATATGGCAGGCCCACTTGCGTCAGGCCCGCGCGCACGCGGCTGGCCGGACGGCTCGATGCTTCCACTTCAGGGAAAAAGCCTTCGACGATGGTGGTGCGCACCTCGTCGGCGGTCAGCTCGGTGCGGATCGCTCCGCCGATCAGCTTGGAGCCGCGGCTCGGCACCACGATCGGCTGAGCTTCCAGCGTGGCGTCGGCCAGCAGGCGTTCCTTGGCGCTGCGGCAAGCGTAGCCGAGCGCGCGCATCTGCCACGGGTCGAGCGTGGTGCCGTTGGCGGCCAGCTTGCGCGCCACCAGGTGGGCCAGGGTCAGGTCCATATTGTCGCCGCCCAGCAGGATATGGTCGCCCACGGCGATGCGGTGCAGCTCCAGGTTGCCGTCGTGTTCGAGCACGGCGATCAACGAAAAGTCGCTGGTGCCGCCGCCCACGTCCACCACCAGGATGATGTCGCCCGGCTGCACGGCGCGGCGCCACTGGCCGGCGCTGTTCTGGATCCAGTTGTACAGCGCGGCCTGCGGTTCTTCGAGCAGGGTCAGGTCCGGGTAGCCGGCCGCCTTGGCCGCTTCCACGGTCAGTTCGCGCGCGGCCGGGTCGAACGAGGCGGGGATGGTCACCGTGATGTCCTGCTCGGCGAACGGCGCTTCAGGGTGGGCGTGATCCCAGGCCTGGCGCAGGTGCGCGAGGTAGCGGGTCGAGGCGGCCAAAGGCGAGACGCGCGCCACTTCAGGCGGTGCGTCGGTCGGCAGGATGGCGCCGCGGCGGTCCGCGCCGGGGTGGCACAACCAGCTCTTGGCGCTCGACACCAGGCGGATCGGCGTGGTGGCGCCGCGGGCTCTAGCCATTTCGCCCACCGCGTAATCCTGCGCCGACGGCCATGGCAGGTCCAGTTCGCCCGGCGCCAGTTCGTCGGCGTGCGGCAGGTACAGGAAGGATGGCAGCAGGCTGAGCGACTCGACCGAGCCGGGCGCGGTCAGCTGCGGAATCTGCAGCAGGCCGTGGCTGGTGTTCTCGCCATCGCTGCCTTCCAGGTCGACATAGGCCAGCGCGCAGTGCGTGGTGCCCAGGTCGATACCGATCGAATATTTTGCCATAGGAGAGGCGCTCACAGTTCCACCTCCGCTTGCGCCAGCACGCGCGCATCGTGGCCGCTGGCCAGCTTGGGCAGGCGTACTTCGGTGGCGCGCCAGCCGCGGTGGCTCAGCACGCCCTTGAACGGCGCGCTGCCGACCACGTTGCCGGTCAGGCGGATGGCGGCGGCGTCGAAACCTGCATCGACGCTGACGCGCGCGCCTTCGTTCTCGGTGCGCACAGGTGCCAGCGTGAAGTGCTCGCGCAGCACCTTGCGGCAGCCTTCGTGCACGACGCGGGCAGCCGCGCCGATGTCGGCGTCGGCGTGGCCGGTCAGGTCTTCCTGGGTAAAGTCGATGAGGCGCGCATCGCGCTGCATCAGCGCCAGCAGCTGGAGGGCGGCGTCGGGCGTGGCTTCGCGCAGCGGCGCGGGCTGAACCACGGGTGCCACGGGGGCGGCAGGTTTGACCGGTGCGGCCGGGGCTTCATCGCGCTGCAGGCGATCGACGCGCGCGGCGACGGCAGGGTCGGACAAGATGCTGAAAAAAGCGCCAAAGGCCAGCGGAATGCGCTTGAGCAGCGTTGGCTGCGAAGGGGACGAATGGTCGTTGTTCATGGAATTGCTCCTGGGTCGATGACGGCGATGCCAATCCGGCCGCGCGGGCTAAGTATGGTCGAAATTGTATGCTGCGCCGCAGTATAAATCATCTGCGTTCACCGGGCCGAGAGGCGATTAGCTAGCTTTTTCGAAACGTTAACAATTAAATATACAGTGCGCGGCTTGTTTGTTAAGCTTGGCTTCCACATATTTCACAAGTATGGAGCGTACGATGAAAAAATTTCTGTGCGGTGCGGGTTTGCTGGCGGTCGGCGGCCTGGCCCGCAGGCGCGCAAAAACGCCTTGTGAGGTCCGATAAATTGTAATATCATCAACCCCCTTCGCAGGCCAACCCAGACATTGAAAGGAGATTCGACCATGACGTACCTGAACACCGCATCGACTTTCCTGGGTCTGGCCGAACGCACGCTGCGTTAAGTCTCCGGCGGCTTCGCGCCGCCACATCGCCAGCACCCAATCCCGTTTCTATTTTTTGGATTGGCATCGCATGGGCAATTTTGTTCAGCATATTTCTGATCGTGTATCGATCATCGCGTCCGACCGACTGTGGCTGGAAGACGCAGCATTACAACAAGCTAAAACCACCGCGAACCTGGCAGGCATGCAGCGCGTCGTGGGACTTCCCGACCTGCACCCCGGGCGCGGCTACCCGGTGGGCGCAGCCTTCTTTTCGCTGGGGCGCTTTTATCCGGCGCTGGTCGGCAACGACATCGGCTGCGGCATGGCCTTGTGGCAGACCGACATCCTGGCCGGCAAAGCCAAGCTCGACAAGATCGACAAGCAGCTCGCCAACCTCGACGACATCATCGATGAGGACGAGTGGGCCGCGCTGCACCGCCGCGATCCAGAACTGGCGGACCAGCTCGGCCTGTTAAGCGCACAGATGCGCGAGGCCGGGCTGGATACCGTGCAATTGCGCTCGCTCGGCACCATCGGACGGGGCAATCATTTCGCCGAATTGCAAGCTGTGGATAAGGTGCACGATGAAGCGCTGGCCGGCCAGCATGGTGTCGTGCCCAAGTGCCTGCAACTGCTGGTACACAGCGGCTCGCGCGGCCTGGGCCAGGAAGTGCTGCGCGCCCACGTGGATGCCTTCAGCCACGCCGGCCTGGCGCAGGACACGCCGGAAGCGCGCGCATACCTGGCCCAGCATGCCGCCGCCGTGCGCTTCGCCGAACTCAATCGCCGCCTGATCGCCGCGCGCATCTTTGCGCGCTTGCGTTGCGAGGGCGTACGCGTGCTGGAGGTCAACCACAACACCGTGGTACCCGCTCATGTGGACGGCCAGGATGGCTGGCTGCACCGCAAGGGCGCCACACCCAGCGACCAGGGCCTGATCATGCTGCCCGGCTCGCGCGACGACTACAGCTACCTGCTCGAACCGCTGCCTGACGCCGGCGCCACCAGCCTGTATTCGCTGGCGCACGGTGCGGGCCGCAAATGGCAGCGCACCGATTGCAAGGGCCGGCTGGTGAAGATCGCCACGCCGGCGCAGCTGAGCCGTACGTCGATGGGCGGGCGGGTCATCTGCAACGACCGCGCGCTGATCTACGAGGAAGCGCCGCAGGCCTACAAGAACGTCGACAGCGTGCTCGACTGCCTGGTGGGAGCGGGCCTGGTGCGCGTGGTGGCGCGTAGCAAGCCGTTGCTGACCTACAAGACGCGTGGGGAGTGCTGCGAATGATCTGGCTACAACTATCCGCCAACACCGGGCCCGCCGAATGCTGCCTGGCGGTCAGCAAGGCGCTGGCTCGCCTATCCGCCGACGCTGTTGCCAGCGATGTGACGCTGCGCATTGTTGAACTGCTGGACGGCCCGGTTGCCGGCACCTGTTCATCGGTGCTGCTGGAACTTGACGATGTGGCGTTCGCGCGGCGCTGGTCGGGCAGCCTGCTGTGGGTGTGCCAGAGCCCCTACCGCAAAGAGCACAAGCGCAAGAACTGGTTCATCAGCGGCGCCTTGTCGACGCCACCGCAACTGCCGGCCGACAGCGGCGAAATCCGCTACGAGGCCACGCGCGCATCCGGCCCGGGCGGCCAGCATGTGAACAAGACCGACAGCGCGATCCGCGCCACCCACGTGGCGAGCGGCGTGTCGGTCAAGGTGCAGACCGAACGCAGCCAGCATGCCAACAAGAAGCTGGCCGGCCAGCTGTTGGCCAGCAAGCTGCTCGCCCTGACGCAGAGCGAAGCAGGGCGGCACAAAACGGAACGGCATATGCAGCACAAGCAAGGCGAGCGCGGCAACGCGGCCCGGGTCTTCGTGGGCCCGGGTTTTATCGAGCAGCCGTGATCGTTGGGCCGCCTAGGCTGCCAACAGATGTTGGTAGTAGGGGCGCGCCCGGTCGTCCAGCAGGGCATCGTGCTGCGTCAATGGCACGGCGGTGCCGGACAGCCAGGCATCCAGGTTCTCTTCCTTGATCGGAATGATGCATCGGTCGTGGCCGGCCGCCGCCACTTCTTCCGGCGGTTCGTCGGTAATGGCGGCGAAGGACAGCAGGTCGTCGGCGCCTTCGCCCTGCCAGTGCGACCACAGGCATGCTACATGCATCAGCTGGCCGTCGCCCGGCGAAAATTCGAGCACCACATTTTCTTCCGCTTCGCCCTCGGCCAGCGCGCGGCCCTCCAGCCGGTGGCGCTGCACGTTCTCGTAGAAGGCGCTGGCCACCACGATCGCGTGCGACGTGCCGTACTGGGCTTTCCAGAAGCCGCGCAGGTTATCGCGCCGCGCGTTGTAAGTGCCGGGGAATTTTTGGTCGTAGAACAATGGGCGGCCGGCCGGGCGGCACTGGTAGCGCATCGGGCGCACCAGGCGGCGGCCATCGGCGTCGCTCACCAGCACCGGGCAAAAGGACCCGGGATAGATGCGCGCCAGGCCATCGCTTGAGGCGGGCCGCTGCAGTTCTTCCAGCTTGCCGCGCAGCCATGCCACCTTATTGCCGGCGATGCGGCGCTCCTCGCCGGCTTTCTTGGTCACGCGCGTGGCCAGCGCCCGCTCGGCGTCGGCCAGCCGCTGGCGCTGGGCGAACAGCTGCTCTTCCAGCCGGCCGGCCTCGGATGCCTCGAAGGCCAGCACCAGGTCGCGGCAGTGGCGCAGCGCGGCGTTGTCCGCATCCTCCTTGAAGGGATCGGTGACGGCCTTGGGCAGCAGGATGCGCGCACCGGCATTGCGCTGCTCCAGCAGCAGGATGAAATCGTCAAAGGCGATGTTCGCCTGATAGGTGCGGGCGTACTTGCGAAAGTTCGCCACTACTTTGGCCGAATAGCACATCTCTTTTCCCTGACCACGGCATGAGTGAAGCCGGATTGGTGACATCTTACCGCAGCGGGGCCACGGCCTTCTACACGCACAAAGTTGGCGACGCGCAACGTCACGCGGCTTCTGATCTAAGAAAATGAGAATCCGATCGACAGCGACAGGAGCACGCAAATGCCGCATGTGTACATGGAAGTAGATAAACTTAAGAACCAGCCTCGGGTCGGCTCAGGCACATGTGTCGATATCGTAAAGCTGCTTGTAACTGGGCTAATTGGTCGATCGACGCAGACCTGGAAGGAGGGAGCAAACGTGATGGAAGCATTCAAAGCCGGCAGGTCGATCCCCCGTGGGACCGCAATCGCCACGTTTGAGAACGGACGATATCCGCAACGGTGCCAGACGGGCTATGAAGGCTCATGCCATCATGCTGCTTTGCTTCTATCGGTGATGCCAGGTGGAATATGGATCTTAGACCAGTACATTGCAAAAGAGCGACCGAACATGCAAATGCGATTCATCCGTGTGCCGATTCCTCGGCTACAGAAGCTACCGAACGGCACTTGGCGCGATGCCGGCAACAATGCACTGGCGTTTTCGGTGATCGAATGACGGCGCGTGGATTTCCGATCGGTCTGACTTTGGTCGCCGCAGGCGCGATGAGCTGGCTGCTGAGTCACCAACAGCTCGCGTGGGCCGCGCCCGCGCCGCAATCGTTTCGCGTCCAGTGTCCACGCGAACTTCCTGTCGGCGCTGTCCCCGTAAGCGAGCGGGCGGACGGCTGGGCCGTTACTGCTCCGGGTGGGAGGGCGCTCGACAGCTGGGGCATATTAACTGGCGCTCCAGATGAACAGGCCTACCTGAAGCCAACAGAAAGCAAGCAGACAAATCGCGGCATGCGCGAGAATGCAAGCAGCCGATGGGTTCTGGCCGTGCCTCACGGTTATGAGCACTGGATGTACTGCAGCTACGGATCAGTGTTGATGGCGCGACGCATCCCGCCCGACGCCGTCGAATGCATCGCTACTACGACGACTGAAGCCAAGCAAAGCGGGGCTACCGTCTTCGTATGCAGATGAGGTAAGACATACTTCCAGACCCCATGAGTGCCTGGGCCGGTAAGGTCCACCAGCCGACGATACTGGCCCAATCCTTCGCTTGATGTTACTGTGGACGGGCTCGTTCCCACCCTATCCCACCCCAGCGAGGCACCATGCAGATCCGCACCCTGGCCAGCGCCGCAGCCATGACACTGAGCTTTGCTTGCATCGCCCACGCGCAGCCGGCGGCGCCGCTCAAGAACGATGTCACCACGCGGGTCAATGCCATGTATCCCTGGCTCGACGGCATCTACAAGGACCTGCACACCCATCCCGAAATCGCCTTCCAGGAAGTGCGCACCGCCGCCAAGCTGGCCGCCGAAATGCGCCAGCTGGGCTTCGAGGTGACTGAGAAGATCGGCAAGACCGGCATCGTGGCCATCTATAAAAACGGCCCCGGCCCCACCGTGATGGTGCGCACCGAACTCGATGGTTTGCCGATGGAAGAGAAAACCGGCCTGCCCTACGCCAGCCGCGCCCGCACTCAGACCGATGGCGGGGAAAGTTTTGTCACCCACAGCTGCGGCCACGACGTTCATATGGCCAGCTGGCTGGCCACCGCGCGCACCCTGGTCGAACTCAAATCGCAGTGGAAGGGCACCCTGATGTTCATCGGCCAGCCCGCCGAGGAAACCGTCTCGGGCGCCAAGGCGATGCTGGCAGACGGCTTGTTCAAACGCTTCGGCAAGCCGGATTTCGCGCTCGCCCTGCACTCCTGGCCGATCGCCCACGGCACCATTGGCTACAACATCGGGCCGGTCTCGTCCAATTCGGACGGCATCGACATTCTGTTCAAGGGACGCGGCGGGCACGGCTCGGCGCCGGACAAGGCCATCGATCCGATCGCCATCGCCGCGCGCTTCGTGGTTGACGTGCAGACGGTGATCAGCCGCGAAAAGGACCCCAAGGAATTCGGCGTGGTGACCATCGGCGCGATCCAGGGCGGCACGGTGGGCAATATCATTCCGGACAGTGTGCGGGTGCGCGGCACCATCCGCTCATACAGCCCGGCCGTACGGGCCAAGCTGCAGGGCGGCGTGCGCCGGGTGGCCAATGCGTCGGCCGCCATGGCCGATGCGCCGGCGCCCGACGTGACACTTTCAACAGGCGCGCCCGCCGTCGTCAACAACGAAGCGCTGGTGCTCAAGATTGAAGCGGTGCTCAAAGACGCCTTCGGAGACGCCAACGCCGGCCGCATGCCCGCCATGACGGCCAGCGAAGACTTCTCGCAGTTCGTCAACGAAGGCATCCCGTCGATGTTCTTCTTCACCGGCGTCTACGATCCGAAGGTCGTGGCACAGGCCGAGCGCGAAGGCGGAACCCCCATCGCGTTCAACCATTCGCCGTTCTATGCGCCGGTGCCGGAACCGTCGATCAAGACAGCGGCCAAGGCAATGAGCCTGGCCGTGCTGAGCGTGCTGGGACGCTGAGTCACCATTGCCCGCCCGGGGCGAACTGGCTGGCGATAAAGTCGACGAAGAGTTTTGT
>CAMLFK010000046.1 GCA_946479255.1 uncultured Oxalobacteraceae bacterium | reverse complement strand
GCCAGCGCCGCGCGAGCTCGTCCACGTCAGTCGGCGCGGAAGCTGCGCCCGGTGGCGGCCCAGTAAATCCCGCCGTACACGTGGTGCATGAAGGCCGCATCGCGATAGGTGGCCGGCAGGTGGCCGAGCGCCGTGTAGAAAGCGCGGCCGTTGTCGTATTCCTGGTACCAGCTGATCGGGTGGAACTTGCCCATGCCGGGCTTGCCGCCCGATGTCTCAGGCTTGTAGGTGGTCTCGTCGATCGTCAGCAGGTAGTTCAGCTTGGGCGACAAGGCCGGCCCGAACTGATACCACTCGTCGGTAAACAGGAAGCGCTTGGCGAAGCGGTCCATGCCGGGGAAGTTGCGGTTCTCCACCTGCAGGGTGGCGGTCTGGTTGGCCGGGTGGACCTGGAACAGGTGGCCGACCATTTTCGTGTACCACGGCCAGCCATGCTCGGTGTCGGAGGCGCTGTGCACACCCACGAAGCCGCCGCCGGCCTTGATGTAGCGCTCGAAGGCCGCCTGCTGCTGCTCGTTGAGCACGTCGCCGGTGGTCAGCAGGAACACAACCGCCTTGTACTTGGCCAGCTCCGTGTCGTTCATGACCCGGTTGGCGTCCTCGGTCCAGAAGACGTTAAAGTCGTGCAGCTTGCCGAGATCCTGGAGGGCGGAGACGCCTGCGTTGACCGACTCGTGATGCCAGCCGGCGGTCTTGGAAAACACCAGGACGCTGAACTGTTCGGCCTGCGCGGCGTGCGTGGCCATCAGGCCGAGGGAGGTCAGGATCAGGGCGCGGATCGGTTTCATCATAGTGGCGATTGTCTGGGTGTGAGTAGGGTAGGCTGTGCATGATAGCGCTAGCGATCATACCTCAGCCACTCTCCCCTTCGCCATCAAATCGCCTGACACTAGAGTTCACATACGGACCCCACATAGTCCCAGGCGCCGCCCGCATCCAGGCAGCTGTCGATCGCGAACTGGCGTTCGATCGATATTCCGGCAAAACCGATGGCGCATGCCAGCGCCACCAACAACAAGATAAACAGCATGCGGCGCATGCCGTCGGCCTGCGCAGCCGCCTCGCAAAAACGCGAGACGGCGCGCTGGCCTTTTCGTCGTCGTCCACTCATAAGGTCATCGTCACACTTCGGAATTGTTGCTGGTCTTCGGGAAGGTTCTTGACATGCTTGCCGCCATCGTCGCTGAGCAGCTGCACTCGGCGCGTGCCGGGGATGGCGAACAGCGCCTCGGGCCGCAGGGAGCCAAGCGGCGTATGGTCCAGCCTGAGCGCGGGGTCGCCACGCTTGCCGGACCATTGGTACAGGGCGAATTCGCCCTCGTCGGCCGGCGGACCGGCCACGATCAGGTAAGCCGGGCCCACCAGCTCGATGCTGCGGATCGCCAGCCCGCCCAGATCGAGTTCGATCGCCTCGCCAAACTTCGCGCTCGCGCCTTCGATGAGCATCACGGGATTGAGCAGCGGGATCACCAGGGCCATCCCGCGCGGGGCCGGGTTGCGCAGGCCGATCAGCAGGCTGCCGTCTTGGGCAGCGGCCAGCCCTTCGATGTTCAGGCCATTGCTCGCCTCAGGCGCGCTCGATGCGGCTTCGGCCAGCTTGTACTGCGCCAGGTGCTCGGTGGCGATCAGGTCGTCCAGCAAGGTGGCGCAAGGCCGCCCGACCGGTATCAGTGGCACCGTGCCGTAGCCACGGTCGGTGGCAAAAAACCGGTAGCGGCGCTTCTGCACTTCGCCCTTGCTGTTACGGCCATGCGAGGAAATCCAGTAGATGCGTTCGCCCACCGTCGCCGAGCCTTCCAGGTCGGATTCCTTGTCCGTCTTGGTGCCGAGGAAGCCGGACAGGTCGAGCACGTCGATAGGATCGGCCTCGCCGCGGCGGTAGATCTTGAGTTGATTGCGTTCGTCGTTGGCGACCACGAACAGGTCGGTCCCGAGGGCAGCCGCGGCAGAGGCGTCGCAGAGGCCGCGATACGTGAATGCTTCGTCCAGCGTGGCCTGCAAGGGCACAGTTGCTTGCGGGGAATGCGTAATCATGGCGATCAAAGAATTGATGTGCCAACATCATAGCCAGAAAATACGGCGAGGGGGCGCGCGCGAGGAACCGGCGCTGTCCATGCTGGGCCTGCGCCGCGACAGGCCTCGCGCACCCTTCAGCACCTTGTTAACATGCGGACTAATAAATCGCCCGCCGCAGGGCATCGGTGATTTGCTGCGGCAGCGATTCAGATAAGCGGGCACCCGGCAGAAATTCGATACCCGTACGCCTGACCAGTTCCGAATAGCTGATCGGCCGCCCCACCCGCGCATTGTCGGCATTCTCCAGCCAATGCGCCCAGGCCCGTCCGGCAGCCGGGTCGTACACCAGTTTGAACAGCGCACGCGGCACCTGCACCCGGCCGGGACCAATCGTCGTGGCCGCCCCATCGAACACCGGCCCGGTAATCACAAACACATCCCCGCGCGCGCGCATCACATACTTGCGCGTAGCCTTTTCAATACTGGCCCACGCACCTGAATTATTGCGCGGCGCCTGCGGGACGATATTCGCCAGCGAAAAGCTCTGTGCCATGGCATCGGGGTTCGCCATGTTCGCGGCGGGCGCCATGTGACCACGCGCGTATCCGCTGCCCTTATAGTCGTCCAGATCCGCGCGTTCACTCCTCGGCAGACGGGCGTCCTCGAAGAAGCGGGTGGCGCGTTTTTCGCCGCGTGCATCGACCAGATCGGCTCTGCTGATGCGTTCGGCGACATAGAGCGGCGTCTTGGTGGTACCGGAATGCAGGACCGCAAACGCGTCGTAGCATAGGGAGCGCAGCCTGCCCTGGCGAACCTCCAACAGAACCGGTGGACGGCGCTCCGCGAAGAATTCCGGACATTGTTCGAATGTGGCGGCGATCGCCGGCTGAACCCGCGCGAAAACCGTGGGCGCTGAAAACACCAGCAATACAAGGGCAAGGCGCGCAATCAGGTAATGCGTAATCTTGAAATGCAAAAAACGGTCTTTCTACTGCAAAGGCATTGATCGAGGTAAGGGGCAAAAAGCCGGACGAGATTGTACAGCGCCATTGCGCCCCGCTCCGCACCCCACGCACCGGTTTATTCTTCGGTGATGGACAAAGGCCAGGTGCGGGCCTCAAGCTATTGGCGGCGCGGCGACAGTGGGCATCACGAACAGATCGACTGATGCGCGCGGCGCCTTTGCTCAATGGGCAATGGCGATCTTACCGAAGTGACGGCCGCCCGCGCTCAGCTCCGCGTATGCGGCACGGGTCTCGCCGATGTCGAACACCCGGTCGATCACCGGCACAATGCGGTTGGCGGCAATGGCGCGCGCCGCTTCCGCCAGGTCGGCGACCGAGCCGGTGCTGTTGCCGACGATGCGCAAGGCCTTGACGATGACGGGCATCAGGTCGAAGGCGGCGCCAGTGCCGCCGAGGAAGCCGACCGTGAAGACCGTGCCACCAACCGCCGCCGCGTTGAGCGAGCGCGCGAACGTGGCGCCGCCCACGGTTTCGACCACCAGGTCGGCACCGCGTCCGCCGGAGAGTTCCAGAACGCGGGCGTCCCAGTCGGGCGTGGCGCGGTAGTTGATCAGATGGTCGGCACCGAGCCGGCGGGCACGTTCCAGCTTCTCGTCGGACGAGGATGCGAGGATCACGGTGGCGCCGGATGCCTTGGCAAATTGCAGGGCAAAGATGCTGACCCCGCCGGTCCCCAGCAAGAGCACAACCGAGCCGGGGCGCAGCTGGGCGGAGCGCACGGCGTTCCAGGCGGTCGTGGCGGCAATCGGCAAAGTAGCTGCCTGGACGAAGTCGAGGTGCTCAGGCACGGCCACCAGGCTGGCGGCCGGCACGGCGACGTATTCGGACAGCGAACCGGGCACGGTGATGCCGCGCATCGCGCTGACCTTGTGCGCGGCCATCGCGCCGGCCTGCCAATTGGGCATGAAGTGGGGAATCACGCGCTCGCCGATGGCCAGTCCGTCGACGCCTTCGCCAAGCGCGGCTATTTCACCGGCGCCATCGGCAACGGGGATCATTGGAAAGCTGGCGCCAGGGAAATTGCCGGTGGCGATAGCCACGTCGATGTAGTTCAGGCTGGCCGCGCGCAGGCGGAGTAGCACTTCGCCATGGGCGGCTACAGGTTCCGGCCGTTCGGCCTGGCGGAATGCGGTGAGCGAGGGCGCGGCGAGTTCAATGGCTTTCATGATCTTCCTTTGCTTTGTTGAAAAGATCAGTGTGATTCGAAAATCTTTTGGGATAAACTGCCATTTTCTTGATCGATTTGAAAGCATGACTGGCAAATGGACCTCTTCGACAGCATGAAGGTGTATGTCATGACGGTGGAACGCGGCAGCCTGAGCGCTGCGGCGGTGGCCTGCGGGATGTCGTCGACGATGGCGGGCAATCACGTGCGCACGCTGGAAAAGCGCCTGGGGATGACGCTGGTGACCCGCACCACCCGCCGCCAGCACCTGACCGCTTTCGGCGAGGAGTACTACGCCCGCTGCAAGGAGATCCTGCGGCTGGTGGCCGACACCGACACCCACGCGCAAAACCTGCAGATGGCGCCGGCCGGCAAGCTGCGCATCTCGGCGCCGGTCACCTTCGGCACCGAGGCGTTGACGCCGGCCCTGTCGGACTATCTTGCCCGCTATCCCGAGATCAGCATCGACCTGTCCCTGAACGACCGCGTGGTCGACCTGGTGGAGGAAGGCTTCGAAGCGGCCATCCGCATCGGCGAGCTGCCCGACTCGCCGCTGGTGGCCCGGCCGCTGGCACCTTACCGGCTGATGATCGGCGCGTCGCCGGCCTACCTGGCGCGCCGCGGCACCCCGCAACAGCCGGAAGAACTGGGCGAGCATGAGTGCCTGTCGTTTTCCCCCGCAGCCGTCACGCATTGGCGCTTGAGCGGCGCCGCAGGCATTTGCCAGGTTCCGGTGTCGGGCCGGCTGCAGGTCAATCACGGCCAGGCCCTGCGGGTGGCGGCATTGCACGGTATGGGCATCGTGCTGCAGCCCGCTATTCTTCTAGAGGCCGATGTGCTGGCGGGCCGGCTGGTGCGTTTGTTCCCGAACTATGAACTGCCGAGCCGCCCGATGAGCGTGGTCTATCCGCCCCAGCGCTACCGATCGCCCAAGCTGCGCAGCTTTGTGGACTTTATGATGGAACGCTTCCCTAAATAAGCCTGCCTTGGTTCAGGCGAGGATGATGTCCTCGAATGCGTGCAGCGGCGCGTAATCCCCCGGCGCTGCGCCAGAGGGCAACTTGCCGGCCGCGACGGTGTCGCGCAGGCGGATGCGGCGCTGCTGCACAAACGGGTCGTGATCGCGCAGCTGCAATGGCGCGCCTTGGGGATCGGCACCCGTGAAGCTCAGTTGCGTCAGCCGCTCGATCTCGGCCACGCTCACCTGGAAAGTGCGGAAGGCGCCGAAGGGCGGCACCGCTTCCAGGCCGTGCTGCTTGACCGCGCCGCTCTGGTCGAGCAGATAGCCGGTGGCGTACACCCGGTCGTTTTCGCCGAGCGCCACGAGCACCTTCCAGAAGCGCAGCGGATACTGGATCTCGGGGAAGCGCTGGTACACCGGGTCGTCACCGGCGAAGACCGGCCCGGTGAACACCTGCACATTCAACTTGCCCTGCAAGATCCCCTGCTCCAGCACGAAGCCTTCCAGCCCCTGCCACAGCTCCTTGTTCTGATTGAAGCGCGCGTGCTGCGGGGCGCAATTGGTCCAGTGGCAGGTATCGGCCGCCGATTGCAGCGCGTCCTTTGGCGTGGCGCCGAATTCGAGGTCTTCGCGGCGGGTCAGGTGGCCGCGGTCGAACTGGTTGTTGGCGTAGTAGAAATTGGCCAGTTGCGCGTCCTGGGCGATGCGCGGGTCGGTGCGCCAGACGTCGCTCGGGCGCGCCATCTGGAAGCGCTGGCCGGCCGAGACGTTGGCCGCGCTGTACACGGCCAGCCGGCGCGCGCGGTGCATCACGACGCTGAAATGATGATAGCGCAATTCATAGCCCGAGCCGTCCAGCAGCGGCGCGCACTGTTCGCGCAGGCCTGGTGCCAGCTGCGGCAGATCGATGGCCGCCATGCCGCTGCCGAAGAAGGCCCGTTCGAACCCCGCCCGGCCCGCATAGTTGGCGTCGAACGGCGCGTCGAAACGCGCACGGCGGCGTGCCGGTTCGCCTCCGGGCGCATCCGAGGCGCGCGTGTTGTGCGGGCGGGCCGGATCGATCAGGGTAACGCTGCCATCGGGCAGGACGTTCAGGGTAACGACGACTGGGTTGTGCGGCACGGGCGCTTGCATGCTGATCCTCGGATGATTGGCGTTGTCATGCATATATTAACGTGCAATTCTGACACCCGAATGACCGGCCTGTGCGCGCCGCCGGTGCCGCCCGAGAATATGCATCCGCTCATCAAGCGGCTTGAAATGCGCTTGGCCGCCTGAGCACACAAGTGGGCAAGCCCTGTTTCGACCGCCCTATTTAACTCCTGCACCAAACCTTTGAACTATCCGCACGCTGTTAGTTTTTTTCGGGCGATCGCTACTGAAGTCTCATTCTTGCTTGCTAATCTTCTGTTCAGCCGAGCAGGATTGCGTGACCCACATTGGCGTGGGGGTCATGCGAATCAACTCCTGCCCGCCGGCTGTGAACGCATGTTTGCATGCGTTCGATGTTGTTGATGTCTCTCTCCATCGGGGAAACCCATTCCAGATGGTTGGTCAGGCTTGCGAGTTCCCGCGGACCCAATAGCCTGACCTTTTTTTTGATGACGATCTGCCATTAGCAAGCACCCGTCCCAGCAAGCCTGTCGTATCCGCTCCGCCACCTCCACAGTAAATCGCTCACCACCGAGAACCCGCGCCGCGCGTTCGTCAAGGGCGGCGCGCAGATCCTGTTCGTCTATACAACACTTAGCAGTCAAACTCACCGGGAATAGCCAATGGATGGCATGATGTTGCCTTTCGCCAGTACTAACACCGCAACTCACCCCATGCATGAATTCTATCGAAGAGCACTAACACGACTACTATTACTAATGGTGATCAGCAGTCTCGTCGCCTGGTTCGGTTTCACAAAAAGTTACTTGCACGACTCCCTGCTGCCAACTAAGACCGGCACCTTGGCCTGGGAACTGGAAACGCGCGTCGATTCCTCGCCGGAAGGCGGCTCGACCATGCGCTCGCGGATCCAGCAAGACAAGCTCAGTTTTGACTTCTCGCTGTCAAACAAGCCGGATCGCAGTGCCGCCGCGGCCATGCGGTTCAAGGATACAGCTGGAAAGATCCGCCACGTCGACCTGTCGCGCTACAACACGATTTCATTCGTAATCCGTTGCGCGCCAGCCAACACGCTCTACATGAGCATTGCCACCTTCGACAAGAAGGCCTCGAAACCGGGCGACCTGGGCAGCTATCGCCCGCCGTACACCTACTTTTCCTGCGGCGAAGCCGCTTCCAGGATCGAGCTCGACCTGACCCGCCTGACGGTGCCCGAATGGTGGGCCGATACGTATAAGATCGATCTGGGAGAACGCGGCTACAAGTTCGACAGGGTCGCCCAGATCGAGTTCGGCGCCAGCTTCCGCGCCCCGGCCGGTGTGAACTCGCAGTTTGAAATCGAAGAGATCAACCTGAACGGCCGCGACACCCGCTACCTGATGGTGCTGGCGGCCGTACTGCTGCTGGCCTGGGCAGGCTATGCGCTGTGGTTCTTCCGCGCCTACACCCGTTCATTGCAGGATGAACTGCAAAACAAGATACAGCGCGACATGCCGCTGGTCGCCTACCAGCAGCTGGCGATCGAACCGCACCGCGACAAGGAAAAGAGCGCCATCCTGCGCGTCATGGCAACCCGCTATGCCGATCCGGAACTCGACCTCGATACCGTGGTGCTGGAAACCGGCGCCAACCGCAATAAGGTCAACGATATCCTGAAGGCCGAGCTGGGGTACACCTTCAGCACCTATTTAAACAAGCTCAGGCTGACCGAAGCGGCCCGGCTGCTGGCCGAAGCTGAAACCGCTACCGTCGGCGAAATCGCTTATTCGGTCGGTTACAAGAACGTCACTTATTTCAACAGACTGTTCAAGGAAGAATACGACTGCACGCCCAAGGCGTTCAGAGAAGTCTATAAAAAACAGCAGTAGTAATAAAAATCGTAGTACTAATACTGCAATTACTAGAAATAAGCAGCGTTCTCATCTGGTTCCGGCCTCGGCGACCCTCGCCGAGGCCACTCCTCCCCCGTATTCCCCCTCATTGATCCTCCGCCAGTCCAGCATGTTGTCGCACCCGCGCCACAGATTCCGACGCCTGTCTGGCACTCGTGCTTATAAGACTTGAACAATCTGCACTCTGATAGTTTCACACGCCCGGCAACGAAACCCCTCCCCCGATCCTCCCTAGACTCGTTTCAAAAGAACAACAGCATTTTCCAGCAAGGCCAAAAAACGTAGTTCACCCACGGGGATAGGAGACCGCAACACATGAATCACATCAGAAAAACCGCCATCGCCATCGGCGTCGCACAGCTTGCCTGGAGCGCCGCCGCCATGGCGCAACAAACCACGGCCCCGCAAGACGCGCCTGCAGTGGTGGTGGTCACCGGCCAGCGCGCGGCGCTGCAAAACGCCCAGAAGATCAAACGGGATGCCGAAGAGATCGTCGATTCGGTCGTCGCGGACGAAGCCGGCAAGATGCCGGACCGCTCGATCGCCGAAGTCCTGCAGCGCGTGGTCGGGGTGACGATCGACCGTGTGGGCGACAAGGGCGACCCCCAGCACTTCGGCGTCGAAGGCACGGGCGTCACCGTGCGCGGCCTCTCCTACGTGCGCTCGGAACTGAACGGGCGTGACGCGAGCTCGGCCAATGGCGGCCGTTCCTTGAGCTGGTCCGACATCCCGCCGGAGCTGATGGCCGGTGTCGACGTCTACAAGAATCCCTCGGCCGAGCAGATCGAAGGTTCGATCGCCTCGATCATCAACCTGCGCACGGCCATGCCCTTCGATTACAAGGACTACAAGTTTGCCGTGTCCGGCAAGCTGACCGGCTCCAAGCTGCGCGGCGGCACGGCACCGGACGGCTCGCTGCTGGTCTCGAAGCGCTGGAACACCGACCTGGGCCAGTTCGGCGCCCTGATCGACCTGGCGCACTCGGAAAACAAGACCCGCAGCGACGCCATGCAGTCGGCGCTTAATTTCCCACGCACCGACATCGTCGCCGGCAAGACCGTCTGGGTCCCTCAGACCGTGTCCTACCGCCGTGAGGATTACGACCACGAGCGCGACGGCGTCTATGGGGCGCTGCAGTGGAAGAAGAACAGCCTGGAGTCCTCGCTGACCTACTTCGGCTCGCAGCATGTCTCGCGCTGGGAAGAAGTGGCGCAGTGGTCCGACAACAACCCTTGGGATACGGTCTTCACCGACGCGGTCTTTGACGATCGCGGGGTGTTCAAGTCCGGCAAGTTGGCCAACCCGATCAACAAGGGCATCCAGCTCTACAGCAACACCAAAGTCCAGAACGAGAAAACCAAGACCGAGGATCTGTCGTGGGTGCTGAAGTGGAGAGCCAGCGACCGCTGGACCTTCAATTCGGACCTGCAGTTCGCCCGCTCGTCGAAGCGATCGGTCAACGGCTCGGCCGACATCGGCGCCAAGCTGCCGTCGGCCGGACTCGATGTCTCGGGCGCGACACCGGTATTGAGCTTCGACGACACGGCGCGCGCGGCCATGGCCGATCCTGCCAACAGCTACTGGAACCAGATGATGTCCGGCCGCCAGCGCAACACGGGCAAGCAGGCCGCCTGGAAAGGCGATGCCCGCTTCGAATTCGACGATCCGGTGCTGCGCGACCTGCGCCTTGGCGTGCGCGCCACCTCGCGCGAGGCCGTCAACCACAGCCGCTACACCTGGAACGCCATCGCGCCGACCTGGATGGGCGGCTGGCACATCCCCTCCGGCGACGCCGGCTGGCTGACTTACCCTGGCTTCGCGGAACCGACCCGGACCGTTGGCTTCCCCGACTTCTTCAACGGCAGCAGCACCATGCCGCCGTCCTTGCTGGTGCCGACCGCGGCCATCGTCGAGGACCCGGTCAAGGGCTGGCCGGTCCTGGACAAATTCCGCGAGACCCTCTGCCTCAAGCAGGGCAATCCCGCCGCCGACTGCGCCAAGCCGTTCAGCGAGGCGTTCCCGATGGCCGACGGCTCCGACCTGACCACCCCGGCCAACACCAATCACCAGCGCGAAAAGACCCAGGCGGCCCACGCCACCCTGCGCTTCGGCTTCGACGACTGGGCCATTCCGGTCGAGGGCAATGTGGGCGTGCGCTTCGTACGCACGCAAATGAAGGCCAATGGCCACACCACGCTGGTGCCGGCCACCGATCCCAAGTTCTTCGCCATGGGCGTGCCGAAGATGACCCCGTTCTCCGAGCCGATCGTGGCCGAGAACCGCTACACCAATGTGCTGCCGAGCCTGAACCTGAAGGCCAGCCTGAAGCAGAATCTGCAGGCCCGCTTCGGCTACTCGAAAGGGATCTACCGCCCGGACTTCAACGACCTGCAGGCCCGTATCACGCTCAGCCAGAACCCGGTCGTCAAAGGCATCGAACCCGCCCTGATCCTCGAGGATGTGACCTACAACGGCAGTTCCACCGGCAACCCGCTGCTTAAGCCGATCCGCAGCAACAGCTACGACGTCACGCTGGAGTGGTACCCTTCCAACAGCAGCGCGCTGACGGCCGCCCTGTTCCACAAGGATCTGAAGGACGTCATCGTCAAGCAGACCTTCGTGCGGACCATCAATGACGACGCCGGCACCCCGCGCGAGTTCACCGTGACGGGAGCCACCAACGGCGCCAAGGCCTTCGCTTCGGGTATCGAAATCACCGGCCGGACTTACTTCGACATGCTGCCGGGCGCCTTGGCCGGTTTCGGCGTCGACGCCAACTACACCTACATCCACAGCAAGCAGTCGCTGGCCCATCAGCTCAACACGGAGTGGTGTACCGGCGTGACCGGCAGCGACCTGTCCAACAACAGCCAGAACCTTGGCTGCGACACCGACAGCCGCTCGATCGGCAACCTGCCGATGCCTTACCTGTCCAAGAACGCCTTCAACCTGGCCCTGTTGTACGACCGTGGCGCGCTCTCGGCGCGGGTGGCCTACAGCTGGCGCGGCCGCTACCTGCAGGCGGTCAATGCGAACGGCTACACCACCGACAAAGCCCTCGACGCCAACCCGGCCAGCCCGACCGTTGGCCAGCGCAACCTCAAAGCCTGGGTGCCGGTGTGGGCTGAAGACTACGGCACGGTCGACGCCAGCCTGTACTACAAGGCCACCGAGCGCCTGAGCTTCGGTATCGAAGGCCAGAACCTGACCAGCAAGGTGTTCCGCCAGACGGTGCAGCAGAACGTGGGCAACCTGGGTGTGTACTGGTTCCAGACCGGCCCGCGCTACACTGTCAGCGGCCGCTACTCGTTCTAAGCGCCGGCGAACAGCCTGCCTCGTGCGGTCCGTGACCGCACGGTTTTTTTTACATTTGGAGAGTTGATGAACCTGTTATTTTTTCGCCCGCCCGCCTGGACGCGCATCTTGCAAAGCTGCCTGCTGGCGCTGATCGTCACCATGCTGGCCGGCTCCGCCCAAGCCGCCGAACGGCTCACGCTGTCGCTCGACCGCGGCTGGCTGTTTCACCTCGGCGACGTGCCCGTGCCCGAGGTCCGCGGGCACGGCATGTCCTACCACAACGCCAAGGCCGGTGCTGGCTGGGGCGCCGCCGCGCCGGTGTTCGACGACAGCGCCTGGCGCAAAGTCAGCCTGCCGCACGACTGGGCGGTGGAAGGCCCGTTCGACCCCAAAGCCAACGCCTCGCAGGGCTACCGCCCGCGCGGCATCGGCTGGTACCGCCGCTCCCTGAAGATCGACGAGTCCGAACGCGGCAAGCACGTCGAACTGCAGTTCGACGGCATCGCCACCCATTCGACCGTCTGGGTCAACGGCCACATCGTCAACCGCAACTGGTCGGGCTATAACAGCACCCGCATCGACCTGACCCCTTACCTGCAGTACGGCGAGATCGGCAACATCATCTCGGTCCGGGTCGACGCCAATGCCCAGGAGGGCTGGTGGTATGAAGGCGCCGGCATGTACCGCCACACCTGGCTGATCAAAACCAACCCGGTGCGCGTGATCCAGGATGGCGTGCATGCGACCCCGCGCCACGTCAAGGGCAGCGACTGGTCGGTGCCGGTCGCGGTCACGCTGGCCAACAGCGGCGAGAAATCGTCCAAGGTCACCGTCGACGTCGAGCTGCGCGACCCGCAAGGCAAGGTCGTGGCACGCGCCTCAAGCCAGATCGAGGTCCCGGTGCTGAGCGAAGCCACCGCGCGCCTGCCGCTGGCCGTCAAGGCTCCCGCGCTGTGGTCACTCAAGAACACCAATCTGTACAAGGTCACCACCCGCGTAAGCCAGGCCGGCAAGGCGATCGACGAAGTGGCCCTGTCGACGGGCTTTCGCACCCTGCTCTTCGATGCCGATAAAGGCTTCTTCCTGAACGGCGAATACACCAAGCTGCAGGGCGTGTGCATCCACCAGGACCATGCCGGCGTCGGCGTGGCCGTGCCGGCCGCGATCTGGGAATACCGCCTGCGCCGCCTGAAGGAACTGGGCGTGAACGCGATCCGCTTCTCGCACAACGCGGTGGCCAGCGAGATCATGGACATGACCGACCGCATGGGTTTCCTGGTGATGGACGAGAACCGCAACTTCAATCCCTCCCCTGACTACATGAAGCAGCTGGAGTGGCTGATCAAGCGCGACCGCCACCATCCGAGCGTGGTGCTGTGGTCGGTCTTTAACGAAGAGCCGGTCCAGGGCACCGAGGTCGGCTATCAGCTGGTGCGCCGCATGATCGCCCGCGTCAAGCAGCTCGACGACACCCGTCCGGTGACGGCCGCCATGAACGCCGGCCTGTTCACCAAGCTGAACGTCTCGCATGCGGTGGACGTGCTGGGCGCGAACTACCAGGTGCCCGACTACGACAGATACCACAAGGCCAATCCCCACAAGCCGTTTACCAGCTCGGAAGACACCTCGGCCTTCATGACCCGCGGCGAGTTCCACACCGACAAAGCGAAACAGGTGTTCGCCAGCTATGACGAAGAACCTTCATCGTGGGGCAATACCCACCGCGATGCATGGGAAGCGATCGCCAAGCGCGATTTCGTCGCCGGCGGCTTCGTGTGGACCGGCTTCGACTACCGCGGCGAACCGTCGCCGTACGAGTGGCCATCGGTCAGCTCCTTTTTCGGCATCATGGACGTCAATGGATTTCCGAAGACCGCCTACTATATGCACCAGGTGCAATGGATCAAAGACCGTCCGCTGATCCATATCGCGCCGCACTGGAACTGGGCCGGCAAGGAAGGCCAGCCGGTCAAGGTCATGGTCATGGCCAATACGAAGACCGTCAAGCTGCTGCTCAATGGCCGCGAGATCGGCACCCAGGACACCGATCCCTACCGCATGAACAACTTCCAGGTGCCTTACGCGCCCGGCAAGCTGGAAGCGATCGGCTATAACGACGGCAAGGAAGTGGTGCGCAGCGCGGTCGAGACCACCGGGCCGGCAGTGGCACTGGAGCTGGTACCGGACCGCGAGAGCTTGCTGGGCGACGGCCAGGACGCCATGCCGATCACGGTCCGGGCGCTCGATGCCCAGGGACGTGCCGTGCCGACCGCGGCACCGCTGGCAACCTTCACGGTGCGTGGCGCGGGCCGCTCGATCGGCCACGGCAATGGCGACCCCAACTCGCATGAAGATGAAAAGGGACCGGCCCGCAGCCTGTTCAACGGCCTGGCCCAGCTGATCGTGCAGACCAATGACGCCAGTTCCGGCAGCGTCGAGGTGGAAGCGTCGGCGCCAGGATTAGCTCCCGCGCGCGTCAAGATCCCGGTGCGTGCCGGCACCACGCTGGCCTACGTGCCGGTGACCCAGTCGTCCACGTTCTACCTGCAGAACTGGCGCGTGTCGCCGACCAGCGCCACCCGTCCGGACCCCAACCAGGTGTTGTCGCCGACCGATATGAACAGCTGGGCGCCGGCATCGCCCAGCATGGTGCTCGACGCGACCCCGGCCCCCACCTTCCAGCTGTACCGGACCAGCTTCGAGCAGACCAAGTCGCTGTCGAACGGCTATATGGGCTTCGAATGGATAGCCGGACAGGCCGAATTCTGGCTCGATGGAAAACTGGTGGCGAAGAAGGAATCGCCGGGCGCGACCAATTTCGAGGTCGACCTGCCGGCCACCCCGGGCAAGCGCGAACTGACGGTGCTGATCCAGAACCAGCCGGTTCACCCGTCGGGCATCATGGGTAAAGTGCGGGTGCAACCGAAGCAGTAAGTTTCATCGCGCGCAAACAAAAACGTCGTCCCAGCGTAAAGCGGGGACGACGTTTTTTTTCGCTCTTACACTGCCGGCTATTTGGCGCGCGACCCCAGCACATGGGCCAGGTAAGTCTCGTGGGTAGGCAGCCTTTGCGCCACCTCGGCGTTGGCGGCACGGCGCTGCTCCAGGATGGAGCGCGCCTCGTCGATGGGGAATTCCTGCAGCACGGGATCTTCATTCGCCGGCCAGTTGCGCATGCCGGAGTGGATCGCCAGCCAGCTGGTGGCATCGAACCCCTCCTCATCGTACATGTGCAGCGTCCCCGACTCGCGCCAGGCGTGCAGCTTGAAGGCCAGCGTCGGCGGCAGCTCCATGGACGTCATGTCGCGCCACAGGGCGCTGTCGCGGCGCGCGCTGAGGCGGTAATGCAGGATGATGAAGTCGCGGATGCGGGCGAACTGGCGCACCGACCCGGTGTTGTACTCGGCCACGTCGGCGTCACGGACAGGCGCGCCGGAGCGGAGCAATGGCATCAGGCGTCCAATGCCGCTCTGGATCAGGAAGATACTGGTCGACTCCAGCGGCTCGAGAAAGCCCGAGGACAAGCCCAGCGCGACCACATTACTGACCCAGAAACGCGCACGGTGGCCGGTTTTAAAGCGCAGCAGGCGCGGGTCGGCCAGCGGCTTGCCGTCGAGCTGCTGCAGCAGCTGGTCCAGCGCGGTTTGTTCATCGACGTAGCGGCTGGAAAACACATGGCCGTTGCCGGTACGGCTTTGCAGCGGAATCCGCCAGGCCCAGCCCGCGTCCAGCGCGGTGGCGCGGGTGTAGGGAGTGAGCGGCGCGTCGGTGCGCGCGGTCGGACAAGCCCAGGCCCGGTCGACCGGCAGCCAGTGGCTGAAGTCGACGAAGGGTTCGCCCAGCGTACCGCCCAGCAGGAGCGAAACAAAACCGGAGCAGTCGATGAACAGGTCCCCGGCCACCTCGCGCCCATCCTCCAGCTTCAGGCTCGCCACGCCGCCGTCAGCACGCCGCGCCACCGCGACGATGCGTCCTTCCGTGCGGCGCGCGCCGCGCGCCAGCGCCAGCCGGCGCAGAAAATCGGCATACAGGGCGGCGTCGAAATGGTAGGCGTAGTTAAACGGTGCGTCCCCGCCGTCGTCGGGCCGGCAGAAGCGGTTCTGCATCGCCATGACGGAAGACAGGCATTGCTCGTCGAAGGCGCCTGGCGCGCCCTCGCGCAGGCGGCGGTAATGCCCCCATATTGCGTACGGCCCATCCAGCCGGCCGAAGTCGCCGAAGGTGTGGAAATAGTTTTGGCCGCGCTCGCGCCAGTCGCGAAATTCGATGCCCAGCTTGTACGTCCCCTGGGTCTCGCGCAGGAAATCGGCTTCGTCGATGCCGACCAGGCGGTTGTACTCGCGGATGGAAGGAAAAGTCGCTTCGCCCACGCCGACAATGCCGATCTGCTCGGACTCGACCAGCTCGACGCTGACACCGCGCAAGCCGGTCGCCAGCGCCAACGCCGCCATCCATCCGGCCGTGCCTCCCCCGACCACCACGATACGTTTAAATTGTCTGGGTTGGCCGGGCGTGTTCATCAATTTCCTCGTGTCGTCAGTCGTCTATGGTATAGAGGCGCAGGTACTGGGGCGGCATATTGGGACCGCTTACCTCGATGTCGATCGCACCGGCATCGACGCCGGCGCGCACCACCGCCACCAGGCGGCCATGGAAAGTGGCGCGCTCGCCGGACTGCAGGCTAGCCACATCCATCGGATTGCCATTGCCCGCTCCCGCCAGCACGCCCGCCCCCCTCACCTTTACCTTGAGCTTGCGGTCGCCGGTGCGAGCATACACTGGCGCGCCGTTGCGGTCGAGTAATTCAACCGTCAGATAGGCAAGATCGGTGCCATTGGCGCGCAGCTGGGTCCGATCGACAACAAGCCTGGCCGAGGCCGGCTGGCCGGCCGTGCGCAGCTCCCAGCGGCCGGCCGCCTGGCCGTCGCGGTAGCCTACCGCCACCAGGCGCCCGGGCGCATATTTGACCTTGAAGCTGGCCTTGTACTCGCTGTCCAGGCCCACTTTTTTGCGGCCCAGGCTCACATCGTTCAGGAACAGCTCCACTTCAGGGAACTCGGAGTACACGACCACGTCGAGCGGCTTGCCTTCCTGGCCCGCCCAGCTCCAGCTCGGATGCACGTCGGCCAGCGACCAGTCCAGGTGCGGCTGCTTGACCTTGAAGAAGTGGCGGTCCGGCAGGTCCACGCTGCCGGCCGGCTGCGCGACGAAGGCCGAAATCGGGTCGATGCCGCTCTTCCACAGCACTTCGCGGTAATAGGCCGCCGGACGTTTGCGGCCGGTGGCGTCGATCTCGCCGCAGTAGGCCAGGTTCCAGGGATACGGACCGAGGATTTGCCAGTCCTGGCTATAGCCCATCCAGCCGATGCCGGCCTCGCCCAGGTAGTCGAAGGCGGTCCAGACGAAGTCGCCGATCACCGACGGCATGGTCTCGACCGGCCGCCAGGAGGCAAAAGCGTCCTTGGGCAGCGACTCGGAAGTGTACATGACGCGCTTGGGGAACAGCTTGTGGTCGTCGGCAAACAGGTGGTGGCGGTAGTTGTAGCCAGCCACGTCCAGCTCGGCGAACTGGGTGATGTTCTGCGGCGCGTCGATGCTCACCGCCTGGGTCACGGAGCGGGTCGGGTCCAGGCCGCGCACCCGCTGCGCCAGTGCGCGCGCGGTCTGGGCGCCCTCAGGCGTGCCCTGCTCCGGGATCTCGTTGCCGATGCTCCAGAACAGCACGCTCGGGTGATTGCGTCCGCTTTTCACCATGCTGTCGGTATCTTCCTGCCAGTTCTCTTCAAAAAAGCGCGAATAGTCGGCGTCGCGCTTCTTCTTGCGCCACATGTCGAAGGCCTCGTTAATCACCAGCATGCCGAGCTCGTCGGCCGCGTCCAGCGTCGCCTGGCTGGCCGGATTGTGGGCGTTGCGGATGGCGTTATAGCCGGCCGCCTTCATCAGCGCGACCTTGCGGGCGTCGGCGTCCGGCAGGCCGGCCGCGCCCAGCATGTAGTTGTCATGGTGGATGTTCCCGCCTTTGAGCTTGAGCGGCTGGCCATTGACCCGCAGGCCTCGCTCGGCATCGACCTCGATGGTGCGGATGCCGAAGCGGGTGCGCCGCACATCGGTCACCACGCCGTCGATGCGCACTTCCTGCACCAGCGCGTACAGCTGCGGGTGCTCAGGCCCCCACAGCTTTGGCGAGCTCACCTTCAGGGTTTGCGCCACGGCGGCTTCCTTGCCGGCACCGAGCTTGATAGTCTCGCGCGCCTGGGCGACGGTCAGGCTGCCACCCTCCGTCACCACTTTGGACAGCAGTTCCACCTGCTGCGCCTTGGCGCCGCGGTTGGCCAGCTGGGCCTGCACGCGGACGTCGGCGGCGGCCGGGCTGGCGCTGGCGGTGCTGACGAACACGCTGTCGGGCACCAGGTGCACCGGATCGAGCACGTCGAGCGTGACGGGACGGATGATGCCGGAGCCGGCATACCAGCGCGAAGATGGGTCGACATGGTTGACCTTCACCGCGATCAGGTTGTGGCCGGCGCGCACTTTGCCGCTCAGGTCCACGCTGAAGGCGGTGTAGCCGTTGCGGTGGATGGCCACGCGGGCGCCGTTCAGCCAGATCTCCGCGTCCATGTAGACCGCTTCGAAGTTCAGGCGCAGTACGCGTTTGGCTTCGTCCGCCGTCAATACCAGGTGGCGGCGATACCAGCCGAGGCCGCCTGGCAGATAGCCGGAATCCTGGCCGCCCTTGGCTTGCCGGTCGAAGGGCGGCGTGCCGTCCGGTTTGTCGACGATCGAGAAGTCGTGCGGCACCACCACCTGGCGCCAGCCGGCATCGTTAAATTCATTTCGTTCGGCACCTTCCGCCGCGCCAGCCTGGAAACGCCAGTCTTGCGACAGGCTGCGCTGCTCGGCGGCGGCGTGAATGGAACAGAGGCCCAGGATCAGGGCCAGGGGCAGGCTGAAAGTACAAGACATTCTAGACATCGGTATCGTATCCACGGTTAGCAATAGGCCGCCCCAGTGTATGGAGAGCGGCGGCTGCGATGTTGCCGTGCCGCTTGCAATCGTTCCAGCATGCGGATAGTTGAAGAGTCTTCCGTAAAACTTCAATACGAGTTCACGCCGGATGAGCCCGTCTCATCCCGTCGACAAAGATGACAACAGCGGAAAATAAACCTGCGTACAGTGCGTCACACCAACTTCCTTCTGGATATACTGGCCGCCGCTGAACCAAACACGCCCTTGTTGAACAGATGAGCGACCAGCTCAAGAGTGGGTACTTAAGCCCAACCAGTCGGCTTTCAAGCCTAGAAATTTCGTAACGTCCCGTTCCCATTTCTCAAGCCGGCCTGACTGGCACGGCACCATTCATAAGAGTCGTTCGTATGCCATTACAAAACCACCCCAAGACACGCCGCTTCATCGAAGCCGGCCCCCTCTCCCAGATGTCTGCCTGGTACGAGGCGGAACGCAATGTGATGTGGATGATGTTGCACGCACATCCACGCCCTTGTTTTAACCCGGAACTGCTGGCCGACATTTCCAATCTCGTCCGTGCGGCAAAACGTTCGGGCCTGCCGATCGACTTCTGGGTCACCGGGTCCACCGTGCCCGGACTCTATAACGTCGGCGGCGACCTGTCGTATTTCGCACAGCACATCCGGGCCGGCGACCGCGGGGCCCTGATGGCGTATGCCCGCAGCTGTATTGACGCGGTGTACCAGGCAATGACGGGATTCGGCGTGGACGCCATTTCCATCGCCCTGGTCGAAGGCACGGCGCTCGGCGGCGGCTTCGAGGCGGCGCTCGCGCATGAGTATGTGCTGGCCCAGAAAGGCGCCAAGCTGGGCTTCCCGGAGATCGCTTTCAACCTGTATCCGGGCATGGGGGCGTATTCGCTGGTTGCGCGCAAGGCGCATATGCGCCTTGCCGAACAGCTCATCAGCACGGGCGAATCCTTCAGCGCGGAATGGCATCAGGAGAAAGGTCTGGTCGACCTGGTATTCGAGCCGGGCGATGCGTACATTGCCACCAGAACCTTTATCGACAGCATACGTCCTAAGCTCAATGGCATCCACGCCATGTTGCGCGCACGGCGCCGGGTACTGCCGATTACTAAATCGGAGCTACTCGATATCACCGAGGACTGGGCCGACTCGGCCTTCCAGCTGGAAGAGAAAGACCTCGCTTACATGGAGCGCCTGGTGAGCTTGCAAAATAAACGCAGTGTGAAGGCGGGCGCCGCTGTCGCGCAGCCGGCGGTCATCGTCGGAGAACCATTGGCAAGGAACGGGACCGATCCAGGGGCAGCGTGGCCCTCCCCAAAGCCGGCCGCCGCCATCACGCGCGGCACCGCGCTCGCCATTAAACCATTCCGTCCGGCGCTCGCTTCGGTGTGATGCCGTTCCCGCTTCCCCGTTCCGGCGGCGGGGAGGCGTGCTCTGGCTGAATACTAGGCCACCAGACGCGGCAGCTCCTTGTTTGCGTTTTGCATCCACGCCTGGAAGTCGGCCAGCCGCATGGGCTTTCCGAACAGATTGCCCTGGGCGTAGTCCACCCCGATCTGCCGCAGGAAGTCCGCCTGGTCTTCCGTTTCGATGCACTCGGCCACGACTTTCAGATTCAGTTCGTGCCCGACCGCGACCATCGAGCGCACCAGCGCCCGCGCTTTGGCATCGGTATGGATGGAGTGGATAAAACTTCCATCGAGCTTGAGCACATCCAGCGGCAGCCTGGACAGCTGGGACAGGGATGAATAGCCCGTACCGAAATCGTCCATGTGAACTTGGGCACCGTGCTCACGGAAGGCGTGAATCAGGCAATGCGCCTGCTTTTCATCCTCGACGAGACAGCTTTCCGTCAGTTCGAGGTCGAGCAGGGAAGGCAGTACGCCGATGCTCGCCACCGCGGCGGCGAAGTCCTGGACGATGGTCGGCACACGTAGCTGGCGCGCGGACAAATTGACCGCGATACGAATGTTGAGGCCTTGCCGTGCCCAGGCGCCGGCCTGCCTCGCGGCCGCGCCCATGACCCATTTGCCGAGCGGGACAATCAAGCCGGATTCTTCGGCGTACGAAATAAAATCAGCCGGCTGCACCAGGCCGCGTTGCGGGTGGTTCCAGCGCACCAGCGCCTCCACGCTGTCGGTCCGGCCGGTGGCCAGGGACACCTTCGGCTGGTAGTACAGCTCGAACTGTTCCTCTTCCAGCGCACGGCGCATGTTCGCGTCCAGCCACATGTACTCGCTCGCCTTGTTGTCCATCTCGCGCGCGAACACGCGGAACATGCCCCTGCCCCCTTCCTTGGCAACGTACATGGCCGTATCGGCGCTGCGCACCAGCTCTTCGAGCGAATCGCCGTGCTCAGGGAACATCGCGATGCCCATCGAACAGCCGGAATACACCTCCGCGCGCGGCAGCTTGAACGGTGCTTTCATGCGCTCGAGGATGCGCCCGGCGGTCACTTCGACCTCGGTCGGCGCCGACCTTGCGACCGTCACGAGGAATTCGTCGCCACCCAGGCGGGCGACGGTATCGCCAGGCGCCAGCACCTGGCTGATCGCCTCGGCCACCCGTTTTAACAGCACGTCGCCGGTCATGTGGCCGTAATGGTCGTTGACCTTCTTGAAGTTGTCGAGGTCGAGGAAAATCAGGCCGAACGGGGCCGCATCCGGGGCGGCCAGCCGATCGCTGATCTGCTCTTCGATGGCGTGGCGGTTTGGCAGGCCGGTCAGTATATCCGTATTGGCCAGCTCGAACAGGCGTGCCTTGGCCTGCTGCTCTTCGGTGACGTCGGTACCCGAACAGACCAGATAGGCTTCGTCGACCCCGCTGCCTGAACGGATGATATTGTTCCGCCAGTGGATCATGCGCATGCCCTTCTTGGTGAGGATGGGGCGCATGACTTCGTAGGCCTGTTCGTTCCGGAAGAAGCTGCTGATCGCTTCCCACGACTGGGCGCGCACGTCTTTCGGAATGAACAGCTCGTGGGCGTTCTTGCCCACCAGCTGGGCCTCGGAGAGGCCAGTGACTTCCTCGCAGAGCCGGTTGAAGCGTTTGATTTTCCCTTTGCAGTCGAGAATGACGACCAGGGAATTGACTTCGGAGACGATTTGCTCCGCGAAGGTCAGCCCGTTTTCCAGGTCCCTGGCAACGGTTTCCGTGTCGCCATAGTTGGCTGCGGTACCGCCCCACTCCCAGGCGTCGATCTTGTGGCCGACCAGGTGAATTTTCATGCGCGTGCCGAGCACGGACACGTCGAGCGCCAAGCTGCTGGTCACCCCTGTCATTGCCCGGATCGCCTGGGCCTGGCGCACGCTCAGTTCCACGCCGACGCTGGGCATGTCGTCCTTGTCGCTGGATAATTGCAGACAATTGCTGTCGGAACTCAGGCGCCAGAATGGACTGGCGGTGCCGAAATGGGTGAACAATTTAGGGTGATCGATGTCCTCGTTACTATCAACCATATCAGTACTCTTTCAATCGAAAGCGTGGAGCTGAATCAAGCAATATACACAAGTCCTCGATAAAGAGTGGAACGATACTGGCGTGCATTCAAGTCACCCGCTCTGATGGCCATCCGGCCGCCCCGGCTTGAGCGGACTCGTCGTTGGCCTGCCATCGAAATCGAGCCATTGGTGCCGTTCAAAGTCGTACAGCTTGCAGGTCTTGAGCGTTGCCAAAGCCCGGCGAAACGACATCGGTTCCGAGACCGCGCGTTCGCCCAGCAGTTCATTGAGCCGCTTCTGCGCTTGCGGAACGAAGTAGCAAGGCACGCCCGGATGCGCGTGATGCACGGAATGGGCGAACACATGATGGACCAGCTTCGACAGCGGCGCAGGCAGGCAGAGATCGGTGGCGCAGTAATGCGCGGCGGCGTCCTCATCGCGCTCGAACTCGCTGTTGAACCAGGGGATATCGGGATGGGTGTGCATCAGGTAGAGCGCGCCGCCGGTGATGGTGGCAAACACCAACATGGGCAGCACCAGCCCAAGCCCGACAGCCGCTGTGGCCGATATGGGAGCCACGCGCGGTGCGGCCAGCAGCAGCCCAAGAAACGCGGCGTGGTAGGCAAGCAGCCCGGAGAAATCGGCCCAGGCCGCTTTGCGATGCTGTTCCGGCACGGCCTTCGAAGGCCAGATGCGCACGCGCGGCATCCGTTGAAACAAGTAGTGAAGGCCAAAGCCGAACAGATTCGGTGCCCGGATGAGCCGTTCGAACATCCGCTTACGCCATGGCAGCCGGTCGAACGCAGCTTTCGAATACGGCGTGTAGGAGTCGAAATGCGCGGCATTGGTGGCCGGGTGGTGCAATTCGTGATGGTCCCAGATCCATAAGCGATAGTTATGCATGCAAGGCAAAAAGCAGGCGTAGGCCAGGCACTTGTTCAAGGTCTTGCTCCTGACCAGAGTGCAATGCGCGGCGTCGTGCCCCAGCGTCACGAAGGCCGTCAGCTTGATGCCGGCGACCAGGCTGCCGGCCACTTTCCAGGCCATTGACGGCCCGAACAGCACCAGCGCGATCGCTCCCCAGTACAAGACATAATCGGCGCAGAACAAGGCCAGGCCTTTGAACGTTTCAGGCTTGGCGAACGGCGCAAGAGCCCGTGCTATCTGCGCGCGCGAAGCAGGTGTGGCTGGGTGCTCGGCCGGCGGCGGGGTGACGACCATGATGCTTGAAGCGTTTATCCGGTTGACCGCAGCAAGAATAGGCCAAAGGGCGGCCGCATGCAAGGCGCGCGCGCGGCGCGACGAAGGCACAAGGCGCGCGTGCGCGGACCGGCTAACGCAGGTCGAACCGAAGGGCCGACTCGGTCAGATTGCCGGACGTCGCGTAGAGCGTCGCCGCACCGGGCTGTCCGCTCGATTGCACGATCACTTGCGCCCAGCCGTTAAAGACGCTGCGCTGCCATGGAGCTGCCGGCTCGGTCGTGCGCAGCACGCCCCATTTGCTGGTGCCCGCCGAGGAATCGAACATGCCCTGGACGCCCCCCTGCGGGGTACTGGTCACGTAAGCCAGGCTGTTCGATGCCTTCAGGTTTGAGGCGGGAATCTCCAGCACGAGTGCGCCGTCGACCTCTTTCGGCTGAACCGGCTGGCCGTTCAGATACACCTTCTGATCGCCGCCCAGGCGGGCGATGAACAATGCCAGGCGGGTGCCGTCCTGCATGGCCGGACGGGCGAACTGGCCGCGCAGCACCAGGTGGCTGGTGAGCGGCGGCTGCGCTTCCGGCGGGAGCCAGGCCGACGGGTCGCGCCAGCGCGAAACGTCGGCCGTGTCGGCGACGGCTTGCGGCTGGTCGGCACTGTCGGTCGCCAGCACGCGCCATCCGGACAGGCCATGGAAGGCATGCCGGTCGGCCGGACGGTCCGGCTCGTGCGAGCCGGGGTCGCCGTTGCCGACCCCGATGATGCGGATCG
>CAMLFK010000045.1 GCA_946479255.1 uncultured Oxalobacteraceae bacterium | reverse complement strand
GTCGCGATCAACTGCGCTGCGCTTCCGGAGACGATGCTCGAGGCGATGCTGTTCGGCCACCACAAGGGCGCTTTCACCGGCGCCTCCATCACGCCGGTCAGCAGGTCGAAGCCCAGCAGGTACAGAATACAGAAGCCAACCGGGAACAGGATCGCGCCCACCAGCGGCTGGCCGGTCGATACGCTGCAGCTGACGGCAAACACGGCCCCAAGTGCCAGGATGGCGCCGGCCATGAAGGCGCGGATCAGGGTATCCTTGGTCGCCATCAAGAGTTTGGATTCACCCGCATCCACCATTTTTGTCACAAATTCTGAAGGCACTAAGTACGACATAAGATCTCCCTGCAAGCACCGCGTGGCGCGGCTAATCGATTAAAAAACAAAGTGTTTGCGTTGCATGCATACGCCATAGGGGGGTAGCAAAAAGCGGGCCTGCACTATGTTGATGCCCGATGCACCAGCGCATGTCGTTTGGCAATGTTTTGGTGCGTCAACGCACCGCGGGTGGAAGTCTTCGCACGAATGCGGTGCATGCATGCACAAAAATATATCGATTTCAAATAGTTGGACTTCTAATAAATTCCTCGATACAGTTCGTTGGTCGGATTCATTACGTAATAACGTAATACAGATCAAAAGGGGAAAGCGATGGCGCGTCCAGGACTGGATAAATCGGAAGTACGGAAAGCATGCGAACTGCTGGTGGCACAGGGTCAGTATCCTTCCGTCGACGCCGTGCGCATAGCGCTTGGCAATACCGGTTCCAAGACGACCATTCACAAGTACCTGAAAGAACTGGAAAAGGAATCCGGCAGGGCGGACCAGCATCAGGCCAACACAGTCAAGACGATTCAGGGCATCGTCGAGGAGCTGGCCGCCCAACTTCATGCGCAGGCGGACGCGCGGATCGAGCAGATGCAGGCAGCCCACGAGGCGGCCCTGCAGCGGCAAGCGCAGGAGATGGCGCTGATGCGCGAACAGATCGCGGCCCTCTCGGTGCAGCTGCGCCAGGTCGACGCGATCGCCCGCAATGCCGAAGCGGGGCGTGAGGAGCATGCCGAGACCTTTCATGCGGCATCGGACACGCTGTCCGGCTTCGGCACTTTCGGCACCATGATCAATAACAACCGCAGCGGCAAGCAGCGCTGGTCGATGTTCGACCTGCTGTTCGACAGCCGCTGCGCCGTTCACGTCGACACGCCCGTCAGCAAGTCCGGGTACGAAGACTTTTCACCTGCCTGATGGACCCCACCGAGAGGCGGAGCCTTACCCCGGCATTCCCGCCTCTGGAAACGATTCGCCGTCGCCGCCTACCTCGCGGCGAGGTGAAGTCGCGTCTGTGCAGTATACAAATAACAATTTATAGAATACGGGACCAAAATGCACACTGCAATGAGCACCACGGAGATTTTTCTCCTGGCGATGCTGATCATCTTTTCCATTCCTTACCTGATCTGGCGTCTTGGTCGGACCGATTATTACGCGCCACTGGTCGTGGTCCAGATTATCGCCGGCGTGCTCCTTGGCCCGGGTGTGATGGGGGCCGCGTTTCCCGACTACTACTCCTTCGTATTCAATCCCGCCGTGATCCAGACGCTCAACGGCATAGCGTGGTGGGCGGTCATGATCTTTGTGATGATCGCAGGCATCGAGCTGGACCTGGTCAAGGCATGGGAACACCGCCGCGAAAGCACCATCACCGCCGGCATGGCCCTCGGCACGCCGCTGCTGTTCGGCTGCGTCGCCGCAGCGGGCATGCTCGCTTATGACGGCTGGATCGGTCCCAATGGCATGACCTGGCAGTTCATTCTGGGTGTCGGCATGGCCTGCGCCGTGACGGCCTTGCCGATCCTTATCTTGTTGATGGAGAAGCTGGAAGTATTGCGCCAGCCGATCGGCCAGCGCATCCTGCGTTACGCCAGCCTCGATGACGTGGCGATCTGGGGCGTGTTGGCCCTCATCCTGCTGGACTGGACCCGGGTCGGCCGCCAGATCGGCTTTCTGATCGTCTTCACAATCACCGCCTATGTGTTTCGCAAAATTATGGCGCGCATCCCCGAGCGCGACCGTTGGTATGTTGGACTGATCTGGCTGGCGGCCTGCGGCTTCGCGGCGGACTGGGCCGGCTTGCATTACATGGTGGGGGCCTTCCTGGCCGGCGCCGTCATGGATGCACACTGGTTCGACCAGGCCAAAATGGACTTGATGCGGCACCACGTCTTGTTGGCCATCATGCCGGTCTTCTTCCTCAGCACTGGCCTGAAGACAAACTGGGCAGTTGGCGGCACGATGGTCTTCATCGCTGCGGCTGTGTTGTTGGTCGCTTCCGTGTCGGGCAAGCTGATCGGTGTCCACATCGCCGGAAAGATCCTGAAATGGGAGAAGGGCGAAGCATCCATCATCGGCTGGCTGCTCCAGACCAAGGCGCTGATCATGATCATCTTCGTCAACATCCTGCTGGACAAGGGCATCATCACCAACGAAACCTTCACGGCCTTGCTGCTGATGGCCATCGCCAGCACCATGCTGACCGTGCCGGTGGTGTACCCCAAGCTGCAGGCAATGAAGGAAATCATCTTCCGTCATAAATAGGGAAGGGCGCGCGATGAACCACCTGGTCCCTCCCAGGCCGACCTTGCGCAACGGCGTGGTGGCCTGCGCCGGCATCTTCGCGGCGATCGGCACGCTGGCGTATTTCTCGTTCGACCTGAAGGTGCTGCTGGCATTGGGCTCCTTCGGCTCCAGCACGGTGCTGCTGTTCTGCTTCCCGGAGAGTCATTTCTCGCAGCCGCGCAGCATCGTCGGCGGGCACTTCGTCAGCACCGCCGTGGGACTGGCGGCGCTGTCCATCTGGGGCCAGACCTGGTGGGCGCTGGGGCTGGCGGTGGCGATTGCCGCCGCCGTGATGATGCTGAGCCGCACCATGCATCCGCCCGCCGGCTCCAATCCCATCATCGTCTTCCTGGGGCTGGCGGACTGGCAGTTTCTGTTTTTTCCAACGCTCGCCGGGGCCGTCGTTCTCGTGTCGGTCGGCCTGGTATATCACCGCGCCTGCCGCCGCGCCTACCCTTTGTACTGGGCCGGGCATGCGAATGCTGCGCCAGCGCCCGGTGGTAGCGCTACTGCGTAAATATCATGGTGGTAATTGGTGATAATCGTAATTGATCGCCAGCCTTCTTTCTCTCAGAATATATTTACAGCAACATAGTTGCTGTAAATATAACGATTACAAAGAGAAGAGGGACACATGCAAATCAAGAGGATCGTCAGCCTGATCGCGGCTGCGCTATTGTCAAACGCCATCGCAGTACAAGCCGGCGCGGAAAATTATAAGTGGGACCAGGTCGCCATGGGCGGTGGCGGCTATGTCACCGGCGTCGTACCAAGCAAGACCGAGCGCGGCCTGGTGTATGTCCGCACCGACGTGGGCGGCGCCTACCGCTGGGACCAGTCGCGCAGCCGCTGGGTCTCGATGATGGACTGGGTGTCGGAATCCGAAATGGGCCTGTTGGGCATCGAATCGCTGGCCGTCGACCCAAACAATTCCGCCAACGTCTACATGCTGGCCGGCACCAGCTACTTCAACAACGGCAAGACCACGATCCTGCGCTCTACCGATCACGGCAAGACTTTCACCGTCACCGACGTGACTACCCAGTTCAAGGCCCACGGTAACGGCATGGGCCGCGGCTCGGGTGAAAAACTGCAGGTCGATCCCGGTTCGAGCAACGTGCTGTATGCCGGTACCCGCCGCAACGGCTTGTTCAAGAGCGTCGACTCCGGCGCCACGTGGAACAAAATGGCCGCCTTTGAAGTGACCAGCACCCCTAACGACAATGGCGTGAGCTTCGTGCTGCTCGACCCGACCAGCGTGGAAAACGGCGTGGCCCAGCGCATGTTCGTCGGCGTATCGCGCTTCGATTCGGTCGGCCCTAACCTGTACTTCAGCTATGACGGCGGCGAGAGCTTCATCCCTGTGGAAGGCGGCCCGACCGGCCTGATGCCGCAACGCGCGGTCATGACCCCGGACGGCATGCTCTACATCACCTACGCCAACGGTGCCGGTCCGCATCCGGGCACCGGCGAAGCCCTGGACAAAGGCCAGGTATGGGAATACGACGCCGCCGGCGGCAACTGGACCAACATCACGCCGGCCGGTATCGGCAATGCGTTTGGCGGCATCAGCATCGACCCGAACAACCCCAAGCGGCTGGTGGCATCGACCAGCAACACCTGGCGTCTGCAGCACGGCAGCGCCTATGGGGAACGTATTTACCTGTCCAACGACGCCGGCCGCAACTGGGTCGACGTCGTGGCGCGTGGTTTTGAACTCGATACCAAGGGCGTCAGCTGGATCGGCGGGGCTGCGATCCACTGGGCCGGCTCGATCGAGTTCGATCCCTTCGACACCAAGAATGTCTGGGTCACCTCGGGCAATGGCCTGTTCAAGACCAGCAACATCGATGCCACCAAGAGCACCTGGGCCTTCGACGTGGCCGGCCTGGAAGAAACCGTGCCATTGAATGCGGCCAGCGTGGAAGGGCGTCCGCTGGTTTCGGCCATCGGCGACTACGACGGCTTCATCCACAACGACCCCTCGGTCTACGGCCCGATGCACAGCCCGCTGATGGGCACCACCACCGGCCTGGCGATCGCCAGCCTGGACAGCCGCATCATGGCGCGCGCAGGAAATTCGATTTATTACACGAGCGATGCCGGCACGTCCTGGACCAAGGCCGCCAGCATGAACGGCAGCAAAGGCCAGCTTGCCTTGTCGGCTGACGGCGCGGTTTTGTTACACAGTCCTGAAAACCTTACCACCACCTACCGCTCGGTCAATTTCGGCACCACCTGGACGCCGGTCACGGGCCTCGACACCAACTCCGCACGTCCGGTCGGCGACCCGGTCAACCCGGCCAAGTTCTACGCCTACGATAGTGCCAATGGCAAGATGATGGTCAGTATCGATGGCGGCGTCAGCTTCACGGCCAAGGCCAGCCTGAACGTGGGCGGCTCCAAGGTGATCCGCACCGTGCCGGGCCGCGAGGGCGACCTGTGGGTCTGCCTGTCCGGCAGCGGCCTGGCCCATTCGACCGATTCGGGTGCCACCTTCACCAAGATCGCCGGCGTAGCGGAATGCGGCGCGGTCGGCTTCGGCAAGGCGGCGCCTGGCGTGGACTACCCGACCATGTATATGTGGGGCAAGGTCGGCACCACGCGCGGCATGCTGCGCTCGGTCGACAAGGGTGTCACCTGGGTGCGCGTGAACGACGACGCCCACGAGTACGGCGGTCCGGGCAACGGCCAGTTCGTCATCGGCGACATGAACACCTATGGCAGGGTGTACATGAGCACGGCGGGCCTGGGCCTGGTGTACGGCAGCACCGACGCCATGGGCGACGTGGCGGTCGTGCCGGTCGCTGCCACCCTGCCACCTGGCCCGGCCCAGCCGGTCAACAAATGCGAATACGTGGTGACGGCAGCATGGTCGGGCGGCTACAACGCGGCCGTGAAGATCACCAACAACCGCTCGACCACCATCAACGGCTGGACCGTCAACTGGACCTACACCGACGGTTCGGTGGTGTGGGGCTTCTGGAATGCCGCCGTCTCGGGCACCAGCCCGAATTACACGGCGACCGCCAATCAGAGCTGGAACACCAATATCGCTCCGGGTGCCACTGTGGAATTCGGCATGACGGTCGGCGGCTCGGCCATTCCTGTCGTCACCGGCGACGTGTGCAAATAAGAAGATTTACGGAGACATATAACATGAAAAAACTACTCATCGCAGCGCTCGTGAGCGCCGGCATGTTCCTCGCATCGGCCGCGGCCCACGCCACCGTGATCGACTTCGACGACCTGAACGCTAACGGAACGCGCTCCAGCATGTCGACCCGCACCCCGTACGCTGGCTTCAACTGGACCAGCAGCTGGCACCTGGGCGTCGATACCGTGGCCGGCTACGACAATGCCTCTCACTCTGGCGGGAACTTCTTGCTCAACGGCTTCGGCGTTCCGAATCTTGGCGTCAGCAGCACGGCCGCCTTCGATTTTGCCGGCGCCTGGTTTGCCGTTCCCAACATCACCGGCAGCAAAGCCAGCTGGATCAACATCACGGCTTACGATGCGGCCAACCAGCTGATCGGCACAACCGGAAACATGGCAATCACCGGCAGCTTTGTCTATATCGCCGCCAACTTCGCCGATGTATCGCGGCTGAACATCACGCGCGACAAAGGCTGGTTCGTCATGGATGACTTTACGCTGACCGATGCCGAGGTGCCGGAACCGGGCACCCTGCTGATGTTCGGCATGGGCATGGCGGTGCTGGCCGCAGCCCGTCGCAAGAAGGCCTGATGGGAGATGGCGGCATCGGCCACGATGCCGCCATCATGTTTCACCGCAAGACCGGCGGTATCCTGACGATCCGGAAGATATTGCCGGCGTTGTTGAGCAAGTACAGCTCCCCCAGGGCATCGCGCCCGAACGACAACACATTGCCGGCACCGGTGATGAGCCAGTCGACCTGTTCGGCCGCCGCGCCGTTGGCGTAGCGGAAGCTGCGCAGGAAGCCGCTGCAGAAATCCGAATACAGATAACGCCCCGTCAGTTCGGGAATCGCCCTGCCGCGATAGACATAGCCGCCGGTGATCGAGCAGCCATTGCCATGGTCGTATTCCAGCACCGGGAGGGTCAGGCCGCTGCGCTCGCACGTGGCGCTTTCGTAGCAAGTGCTCCCCTCCATGATGCGCCAGCCGTAGTTCACCGCCGGCTGGCTGGCGCTCACCACATTGACTTCCTCGCGCTCATCCTGGCCCACGTCCGCCAGATAAAACAAGCCATCGTCAAACGCATGGCGCCACGGATTGCGCAAGCCGTAGGCCCAGATCTCGGGCTGTGCATCCTCCACGCCGATGAATGGATTGGTGGGCGGCACGCGATAGCGCTGCGCGCTGCTTGACGCGCTCACGTCGATGCGCAGCACTTTTCCGGGGTAGCGGCTCAGGTCCTGCGCGTTGCGGTAAGGATCGCCTCCGCCGCCGTCATCGCCGATGGCGAAATACAAGTACCCGTCTGGCCCGAAGCTGAGCAGCCCGCCGTTGTGCGTCAGTCTGATTTTCTGGATACGCATGATCGCCAGCGCCGAACCGTCCGCCACCCGGTTGGGGTCGGATGAAACGGTAAAACGTTCGATGACGACGCGGTGCAATTTGTCCGTGTAGAACACGTAGAAGAAACCGTTGCTCGCGTAATTGGGGTCGAAGGCCATCGACAGCAGGCCGCCTTCGCCTTGCGAGAGCACACGTTCATTGATATCGAGGAAGGGCGTCGGCAAGCGCACGCCGTTGTCCAGGATGTGGATGCGGCCATCGCGTTCAAGCACGAACAGGCGCCGGTCGCCCGGGGGCGAGGTGAGGAACACCGCGCCCGGGATGGTGGCGACTGCTTCCAGGCCGATTGCAAACGGCACGCCGGTATAGCTGACGCTGACCGATGCCGCAGCGCCAGGCGCCACCGTTGGCGCCTGCAATCCCGCGCTGGGAAACCAGGTAAGTCCGCCGCTGCTGACGCTGGCCGCGCTGACCTGGTACTCGCCCGGCGCCAGGCCGGCCAGGGTCTGGCTGGCGGCGACCTCGCGCGCATAGTTTTGGGGCCCGGTAACACGAATGGGCGCCGGCACGCCCACCGGCAAGTTGCTCACGTTGATGGCCAAGGTTCCGGGCGTCGGATCCGGCTCGGGCTGCGGCGTGCGGCAGGCGGCCAGCAAGCTCATTGCAAGCAAGCCGAGGATTAAGCGTGTGCGTTGGGTAATCATGGTAGCTCCCGTGGTAAGGACCTTGGTTTGGTAGATCCAAGGTACCGCGCTGGGTTGAAGCGACCTCTGCGCTAGCGCAGGACGTTACGGCCCGTCTACATCGTGTAGAATTCGGCCACACGTGAATGGTGCCCTCCCGCTTCTCAAGCTGGAGGGTGAAACGGGAAGCCGGTGACGCCAGGGATGTTCATCCTTGGCCACTCCGGCGCAGCCCCCGCTGCTGTAAGCCTGACGACTTTGTCCGCCACGCCACTGTGCATTGCACGGGAAGGCCGGGACAAGGAAGGATGACGGCGAGCCAGAAGACCGGCCACTCGCGATGATTGATGGTGCACGGCCCGGGGTGTGGCTGCTGCCTGTTTGTTGCCTGCGTTTTTTCTTTTATGCCATTGCAATAGCATGTGCGGGAGAACGCGCGGGCGCCCGATTCCCATTCGACGCTGACCGCCTTGAACTTAACTCGCCTCATCGGCTTTATGCTTTGCTGCCTGCTGTGCGCGCGCGCCCAGTCAGCCACCTTGCTCGGCATCGTCACGGAGCGCGCCGCGCCTGCCGCGATCGAAGCCGCGCACCGCCATCTCGCCAGCCATCCGCGCGACCGCATCGTCTTGCGCACACCCGCGCAGCTGATGGCCGCGAGCGACCGCCAGCTCGGCCAGTGGGTCTCCCAGGCCGACAGCGTGCTCGCGGTGTCGGTGTTCGGCGACCCCGCACGCCGCCTGAAAGACGCGCTGGCCCGGCATGCCAGGCCGCAGGCGGCGCTGCTGGCCTTCAACGGCGAGGCTAGCCTCAGCCTGATGACGCGCGACCCAGGCGGCAGCCTGCATGCTTTCCCGGCGGAGACGCTGCGCCAGCTGGCCGCCGAACAGCCGCCCGCCGAGGCCCTGCGCGCGGCACAAGCGCACCCCACGGCGCGCAGCTGGCTGGCCGCGCGCCGCATCTGGCAGGCCGGCGGCACGGCCAACATCGCCGCATTGCTGGCCCAGCGCCTCGATCCGGGCCTGGCGCTGCCGGCACCGCTGCCCGAGCCAAGCTTGCGCCTGCGGGTCGGCCAGCACGAACTGAGCGACGCGGCGGCCTGGGGCAAGGGCGCACAGCTGGGGCTCAAGAGCGTGCCGACCGTGGTGGTGCTGGACCTGGCCAATATGGATGCCCTGGTGCCGGGCGCGCTGTGCCGGCGTATCGAACAACAGGGCCAGCAATGCGTGCAGGTGCTGCCGCGCTGGGGTGGCGCATCACGCGAGGCGCTGGAGCGCTTGCCTGAACTGATCGCGCCTGCCAGGCCGGCCGCGCTGGTGGTCCTGCAGGATTTCGTGGTGGGCGCCGCCGAAGGCCGGGAAGCCGTTACCGAGGCGTTCAAGCGGCTGGGTGTACCGGTCTTCAAGGCGATCCGCCTGTCCGACCGCAGCGCGACGCAGTGGCGCCTGTCGCCGGACGGCTTGTCGGCGGACTCGGTGCAGTACCGCGTGGCGCTGCCCGAGCTGCAAGGCATCGGCCAGCCGATCGTGGTGGCGGCCCTGGGCCGTGCGCAGCCGGACCGCCAGACCGGCATCGAGAACCGCCCGCCGGTCGTGCTCGAGGCCGAAGCGGCTCGCCTCGCGGCGCGGGTCGCCCGCTGGCTGGCCCTGCGCGCCAAGGCCAACCGCGACAAGCGCGTTGCCCTGATCTACTATAACCACCCGCCGGGACGCCAGAACATCGGCGCCGACAACCTGGACGTGCCGGCGTCGCTGTTCGACATGCTGCATGCGATGAAGGACGCCGGCTACACCGTCGGCCAACTGCCCGCGTCGCCGCAGGCGCTGCTCGACATGATCATGGCGCGCGGCGTCAATCTGCCCGAAGACAAGGCCGCGCTGCGCGAGATGAGCGGCATCGTCAACAGCGTGGCCGCCGCCGACTATGCGCGCTGGTTCGCCACCCTGGCGCCGCGCGTGCAGGCCGAAATGCGCAGCGGCCCGCTGGGCCGGCTGCACGCCGACGTGCTGGAGGCGGAAGCCGCCAACGAGCGCGCCCTGGGCCGCAAACAGGTCGATGCCGTGCTCAAGGAGCTGCATCACCTGGTGGAAGGCGCGGACCATCCGCAGCGCAATGCCGCGATCACCGGCCTGAACGCGCTGGAACAAGGCTACAGGGCGTGCCTCGATGAACGGCTGCCGCGCCCCTGTGCGGCAGTCGCGCCGCTCAACCGCCGCCTCGCCGCATACGGGATCGAAGGCCTGAAAGGGTGGGGCGCCGAACCGGGCAAGGTCATGGTCGACAGCGGCAAGCTGCTGCTGCCGGGCCTCACCTTCGGCAACGTCTTCATCGGCCCGCAACCGCCAAGGGGCTGGGAAGTCGACGAGGAACTCCTGCACGCCAACACCAGCATCACGCCGCCGCACCAGTACCTGGCCTTCTACCATTGGGTGCGCGACCGCTTCAAGGCCGACGCGCTGGTGCATGTGGGCCGCCACTCGACCTACGAATTCCTGCCCGGTAAAGCGGTTGGCCTCTCCGCGGACGACTATCCCAGCCTGATCGCCGGCGAGCTGCCGGGGGTGTATCCCTACATCGTCGATGGCGTGGGCGAAGGCACGCAAGCCAAGCGGCGCGGCCTGGCCGTCATGGTCGACCACCTGACGCCGCCGCTGGCCACCACGCCGCTGTACGACCAGTTGCTGTCCCTGCGCCAGGTGGTCGAGAGCTTCGAAGCGGCTAGCTCGGACAACCTGAAGGCGCAGGCCGCGCGCCAGATGCGCGAACAGGTGGCGGCGCTCAACCTGACCGCCGAACTGGAAGCATCGATGGCCGATGTGCTGGCCGTGCGCGGCATCGGCTTTGACGCAGCCGACGACGATTTGCTGGCGCACGAAATCGGCCACTACCTGACCAAGCTGCAGGAGAAGTTCATGCCCTACGGCCTGCACATTTTCGGCCGGCCATGGACCCGCCAATCGCTCGACCTGATGCTCGATTCGATGAAGAAGGGCGGCGTCGAAGACCCGGACATCGGTCTCAAGCTCGAAGAGTCGCCGCGCCGCGAAATGATTGGCCTCCTGGCCGGGCTCGATGGCCGCTATATCGAACCGGGCAAGGGCAACGATCCGCTGCGCTCACCCGAATCGCTGCCGACCGGGCGCAACTTCCACGCCGTCGATGGCGACATCTTGCCGACCAAACTTGGATACAAACTGGGCGAGGACCTGGCGCGCAAGGCCGCCGCACGCGACCCATCTGGCGTGGGCAGCGAAGGCATCATCCTGTGGGCGTCCGACGCGGTGCGGGATGAAGGCGTGATGGTCGCTTTTGCGCTGGCCATGATGGGCGCCGAACCTGTGTGGAACGCGCGTGGCATCGTCACCGATGTGCGCCTCAAGCCGGACGCCGTGCGGCGTGACGCGCTGGTGACGACTTCGGGCCTGTTCCGCGACCTGTATCCCAACCTGATCAATCTGATCGACCGGGCCGGCCGGTTGGCCCTGGCCGCTTCCGCCGCCGGCCTGGCCGAGCAGCGCCCGGAGTTGAAAGATGCCCTCAGCGCCGCGCTGGGTCCGGTGCCCACCGCCCAGTGGGGCCGCGAGAGCGTGCTCGACAACCGCGTCGCGCGCGAGTGGCTGGTGCGCGTGGCGGCGCTGCAGCGCACCGGCCTGGCAGCGGGTGAAGCAGGGCGCGCGGCCGCCCAGCGCATCTTCGGCGATGCACCGGGCGCCTACGGCACCGGAGTCAATCGCCTGACCGAACGTTCGGGTGCATGGCGCGAGCGCGAGGAAATCGGCCGCGCCTATCGCAATCGCATGGGCCATGCGTATGGGCTGGATGAGAACGGGCAAGCCAGCCACGCCGCCTTCGACCTGGCATTGGACGGCATCACGCGCACTTATCACGGACGCGCCAGCAACCTGTACGGACTGCTCGACAATAACGACGCCTTCGACTATCTGGGCGGGCTGTCGCTGGCCATCGAAGGCCGCACCGGCCGCGTGCCCGAGGCGCTGATCCTGCAGCACGCGCAGCCCGGCCGCGCCGATGTGGAGCCCTTGACGGCCGCTTTGCTGGGCGAGCTGCGAGGGCGATTTTTAAATCCCGCATGGCTCAAACCCCTGATGGGACACGGCTACGCAGGCGCCCGCACCATGGGCCAGGAGTTCCTGGAGAACCTGTGGGGCTGGCAGGTAACCCGGCCGGACCTGGTCAAGAACTGGGCCTGGGACGAGGTCAAGGCGGTCTACTTCGACGACGCCCACAAGCTCGGGCTGCCGCAGTTCCTGGGCCAGCGCCACAACGCGCACGTCAAGGCCCACATGCTGGCAATTTTCATGGTCGCCGCCGAAAAAGGCTTCTGGAAAACCGACCCGGGCACCATCAAACAAATGGGCGGCGAATTGGCGCGGCTGGTTGCCAGCAACGGCTTGCCCGGCAGCGGCCACGCAGCGCCGAATCACCCGATGTGGCAATGGCTCGCGCCGCAGCTGGAGGCGGCCGACGCCACAGCGCTCGGCGTCACGCTCGCCAAGGCGCGCGGCGAGATGCCCGCTTCCGTTGCGGCGCCCGCAGCAGCCGTCGCAGGACCGGCTGCCGTACCGGCCGCACGGCCTTCACAGGCCGTCACGCCTGAAGGCGCTGCCGCTTCGCGCGTGTACGAACTGGCCGAAACAGCGGCGCAGCCCATGCCGGCCTCCGTTCGCATTGTCACCCTGCTGGGCGCGCTGCTCGCGTGCTTGGTCTTTTTCAGTCTCGGCCTGTGGCGCGGCCGCCAAGTTCCTAACATCCCAAGGAGTTTTTCATGATCGACACTTTCTCATTCGCTTGGCTGCACGACGCGGTCAGCTGGCTCCTGGTCCCGGCCCTGGTCACGCTGTTGATCGCCTGTGCGATCGCACTGGTGGAAGCCGGCATCGCGGCCGGCGAGCGCTTTCACGGCCTGGGCAAGCTGCGCGCAAGTGGCGACCTGGCGCAGGTGCAGTCGATTGCGCGCCGCCGGCTTGAACGCGCCGACCTGCTGGCAAGGATTCCGCCCATGCTGGGCCTGATGGCGACCATCATTCCATTGGGACCTGGCTTGGCTGCGCTGGGCAAGGGCGATCCGGCGCAGCTGGCCAGCGCAGTGACGGTGGCCTTCGATGCGACCGTGCTTGGACTGGTCGCCGGCATCGGCGGCCTGGTGATCGGCAAGCTGCGCCGGCGCTGGTATGAAGAGACGCTCGACGCCATGGAGCAGCCGGCATGAGCCGCCCACGCCGCCGGCTGTACTCGCACCTGGACGCGCGCTTCGACGACAGCGACGAAGACCCGCGCGCCAGCCTGGTGAACCTGGTCGATGTGATGCTGGTGTTCGCCTGCGGTTTGATCGCGGCCATCGCCGGCAGCCAGGGCGCCCTGAAGGCGCCCAAGCCGGTGGAGAAGGGCCGGCAGATCGAGCGGCCCGACGCGGGCATCACCCAGAACGGCAGCGGCTACAACCGGGTTGGCGAAGTATTCCGCGATCCCAAGACGGGGAAGCTGGTGCTCGTCGAACCAGCCGCCAAATAAGCCGGTCCGCATTCCTCATTTTTCGCTTGACCAATCCATAACTGCTTGGTTATAGTTCAATCCATAACTTGGCAGCTATGGATTCAGATGACACCCTCTCATGACGAGCTCTTCCGTGCACTCGCCGATCCCACCCGGCGGGCGCTCTTCGAGCGGCTGTGCGCCGGCGGTGAACAGACTGTCGGCGGCCTCACGGCACAGGCTCAAGTCTCGCAGCCGGCGGTGTCCAAGCATCTTGCCGTACTGAAGCAAGCCGGGCTGGTACTGGACCGGCACGAAGGACGCCAGACTCACTACAGCGCACAGCTCAAGGCGCTCTCTCCACTGCTCGACTGGACAAGCCAGATGACCCGCTTCTGGGAAGGCCGGTTCGACGATCTCGAAGACCTACTTAAAAGGATGGACCAGTGAACGCAACTACACAACAACTCCGCTCCGTCGTCGTCGAACGGGAGTTTCCTTATCCGCCTGAAAAGCTCTGGCGCGCTTTGACCCAGCCGCACCTGATCGAGGCCTGGCTGATGAAGAGCAACTTCATGCCCCTTGCCGGCCATCGCTTCAGTTTCAGCGCGGACTGGGGTTCGGTCGACTGCGAAGTGACCGAGCTTGAACAGAACCGGACACTGGCTTACACTTGGGCGGCCCATGGCCTTGAGAGCGTGGTCACCTGGACCCTGGATCCGACCGACAAGGGGACCAATCTGCGGATGGAACAATCCGGCTTCCGCCCCGACCAGGAACAGGCCTACCAGGGTGCCAAGTATGGCTGGCAGAATTTCTTCAACACGCTTGAACAGGTGATGGCGAAAGAGGGCACATGATCAGCGAGGCGATGAACGGCGGATACTCACCGGGAGAACAGCATGAAGACTGAAGCGGCGGTAGAAAACCAGGACGCCTCACTACAGATCGATCAGAAGATCGCCAAACTGGGCGACTGGCGCGGCGCGGTCTTGAGCCGCGTGCGCACGCTGATCCATGAAGCCTTGCCGGACGTGGTGGAAGAAATCAAGTGGATGGGTGTGCCCGTGTGGTCGCACAATGGCATCATCTGCACCGGCGAAACCTACAAAGCGCATGTGAAGCTGACGTTTGCGAAAGGCGCATCGGTGGGCGATCCGGCAGGCTTGTTCAATTCCAGCCTCGATGGCAATGTGCGGCGCGCCATCGATATTCATGTCGGCGAAGAGCTCGACCCGGCGGCGTTCAAGGAATTGGTCCGCGCCGCGGCAGCCGTGAATGCCGGGCGGGTACCGGCGAAACGGCGCGCGAAGGCAGCCCCTTAGTTCGGTGGATTGAGTTACTTAGGCATGCCAAAACTGCATACTTGCATTCCTTTTTTGGATGGCTGTGGCATAGGAGCTTCAATCAAGTTTATGATTGTCAAAAATTGACCTTCAGGAGACTTTATGCGCCATACCGCAGCCGCTTTCGCGGCCATCACCCTTTCACTTTCGGCATACGCCGCCCAGCCCATCTCAGAGCGCTTCGCGGCCGACCCATCGCCTCACTATTTCGTTCATAAGGGCAAAGGCCAGTTTTATCTGTACGCGACCGACGACCATTCCAATTCGGGCAAGTACTGGGATTCGACGGCATGGCGCCTGTACACCTCAGCCGATATGAAGTCGTGGAAGGACGCCGGCGTGCCACTCGACGTCACGGTTTTCAAATGGGCCAAGCCTGACGCCAAGGCGTGGGCGCCGGAAGCGGCTTATCGCAATAATCGCTATTACTTCTACGCCCCGGTCGGCGGCGACAAGATCGGCGTGGCCGTGTCAAGCAACCCGCAAGGCCCATTTACCGATGCGCGCACCGACGCCCTGGTCGACAAGGCGCGCGACGCCAATGCAGGCGACGAGCCGATCGATCCCGCAGTCTTCGTCGACAAGGCCGGCCAGGCATATATGTACTTCGGCACGCGCGTGCCGAAAGTCGTCAAGCTGAAGGCGGACATGGTCACGCTCGATGGCCCGATCGAGAATGTCGTCATCGAAGGCATGCCGGCCAACGACAAGAAGGCAATGTACGGCGAGGCGCCGTTTTTGCACGAGCATAAGGGCACCTATTACTTCAGCTTTTCCACCGGCTGGCCAGGACGTATTTTTTACGCGACCGGCAAATCGCCGATGGGGCCATTCACCTACGGCGGCGTAATTCTTGATTACCTCAATATCTCCACCAACCACCAGGCGATCCTGAAGCACAAAGGGCGCGATTATCTGTTCTTCCACGACAGCCTGCTGCCCGGCGGCGCCAGTCACAAGCGCTCGATCACCATCGCTCCGCTGAAATACGATGCCAAAGGCCGCATTCAGGAAGTGCCACACAAGGCAGGAACCAACCACACTCCAGGGAAGTGACGCGGGTGCAGGCCGGTTAATTGTGGAGCAGGGCCGCGCCGTGCGTGCGGCAGCGCCATGATCGAGGAAGGCGGGGATATGCTAGAGCCGGCACGGTAGGCCGGCTCTGCGGGTCTTATCTGCCGTATTCGCGGCGGGCTGCCTTAAAAGGCGAACTGGACCCCGACCGACACGACATTCGATTTCAGGTTGTCGGCCAGCTTGTCGAAGTGCTCGTATTCGGCGACGCCCGAGATCGTCGGCGTAAATTTGAGCGACACGCCGACACCGGCCACCAAGGACGTCTTGGACGAGGTGCGCGAATTGGCGCCAAAGTTGCTGAACTTGGTACGGTTATAGCTGGCGCCGACTTTGCCGGTCAGCGAGAACTGTTCAGTCAGCGGGATCGCCCCCGTGGCTGCGACGTACAGCGAGCGCGGTTTGGCCGTCAGGATGGTTCCCGAGAGTGGCAGCGTGGCTTTGCCGTGCTGCACAAAGCCGCCTTCCAGGCCAAAGTGTTTGGTGAAACGGTAGCCGCCGTACAGCTTGAACGCGGTGGTCTTATCCGATGACTTGAACACCCCCGCGTCAAACTCTTGATCGGCGCGACCGGCGTTGACGCCAGCATAGGTCTCAGCGGCATGGGCTGCAAGGGGTGAAAGGCCAAGGGCGGCGCACAGCACGATGGTCAGTTTTGCTTTCAAGGTGACTCCTATATCAGGTTGATGTTGAGCTTGCTTCAACACCAATTTTAACTGATATTTATCGAGCAAGCTTGCATGACTGGCAATGCGATTCGGGTAATCGCCAGGCATCCTGCCGATCGCCGGCATGCCTGGCGCGATTGCTAGCCCAGCAGCTTCCTGGCGAGCTCCTGCAGGCGTGATGTGTGCCGCAGGCGGCACATGTCCAGGTTCGCTCGGACAAGGTGAGGTTCGCATAACGCGTCGTCTGGCACTTCAAGCTGGAGCGGCAGAAACCAGTGGGCCGCACGCCTGCGCCGCAGCCGTTTGCCGCTGCCACTCGGCCAGCGCCCAATTCCAGACCCGCCGCGCAGTACCGGCCGGCACTTGAGCGCTACTGCGAGGACGGCCGTATCGAGATCGATAACTCGGCGGCGGAGCGCGCACTGCGCGGGGTATCCATCGGTCGCCGCAGTTACCCGTTCGCCGGCGCCGACAGCGGTGGCGAACGGGCGGCCGCGATGTACTCGTTGATCGGCACGGTGAAGCTGAACGGGGTCGGTCCCGGAGCCTGGTTACGGCATGTGCTGGCTCATATTGCCGATCATCCCGTCAACCGTGTTGACGGGTTCCTGCCCTGGCATTGCGCCGGTCAGCTGCCTGCCGTCCGAAACACTCCGCTTCCCAGCGGTGGCATGCCATCATCGTTCAACTCGCTTACGGTTCAACTAGAGACATTCTCCTTCAGACTCGACGCTTAGCCCTGGCGATGGCTAAGCGTCGGGGCGGGCACAAACGGCGCGATGGCAAGCAAGATGAACTTTGGCCCGCTCCGTACGGTCAATGAGAGAACACGAATCGAGGATCGCTCATGCCGGCAAAACCTATCTCTTGGCGGACCCACTACTCGCTCGGCATCCTGACGCTCGTCGTCATGTTCAACGCGATCGACCGGCAACTGATCGGCGCGGTCCTGGAACCGATCAAGAACGAATTTCGCGCGACCGATACGCAGATGGGCTGGGTAGCGGGACTCTGGTTCGCCTTCTTTTACGCGGCTGCCTCGGTCCCCATCGCGCGCCTGGCCGACCAAGGCAATCGCAGCCGCATCCTTGCGATCTGCTGCGCCCTGTGGAGCTCAATGACGATTCTATGCGGCCTCGTGCTGAGCTTCTGGCAGCTGGTACTGGCCCGGATGGCCGTTGCCATCTGCGAGGCTGGCAGCGCACCCGCCGCGCTGGCGATGGTGGCGGACTATTACCCCAAGGAGCAGCGGCCCATGGCGATGAGCGTGATGACGACCGGTTCCTACCTTGCCACGCTGTTCGCAACCGCCGGCGGGGCCTGGATCGCGGCGCGCTACGGCTGGAGGATGGCCTTCATCGTGGCCGGGCTTCCCGGCATCGCGCTGGCCCTGCTCATGTGGGTGACGGTCACCGAGCCGCGCCGCGGCGCATGGGACAGCGCGCCGCCCGCTGTTCAGGGACCGCTGATGGAAACCCTGCGCCGGCTCTTGTCCTCGGCAGCTTTCAGGAACATCACGATCGCCAATGGCTGCGCCACTTGCTGGTTGATCGGCATGAGCACCTGGAACATCAGCTTCCTGATCCGCAGCCACGGCTTGACGCTCGAACGGGCCGGCCTGCTGGCGGGCACGCTTTTGCCGGTCAGCATGATCGCTGGTGTCCTGCTGAGCGGCTGGCTGTCCACGCGCCTGATCGAACGCGATCCCCGATGGCAGCTGGGCATCCCCTTGCTTGGCAGCGGCGCCACGATCGCGGCGTCGCTGGCCTATTTTCTGTGGCCGTCCGGGATGAGGATGCAAGTCATCGGCTGGGACATCCCCCAGGCAATGATCTTTTTCGCCTTGATGGGCTTCTTTTGCTCATGGATTTTCGCCTCCAGCGTGGCGGCCTTAAGCAATGTCATACCGGCGCAGCAGCGCGCGGTCGCCAATGCCGTGTACGTCGTCTTCTACACGCTGTTCGGCCTTGGGCTCGGTCCGGTTGCGGTCGGCATGATGAGCGATGCGCTGATCCTGTTCGCGGGTAAGGATGGGCTGCGGCTTGCATTGATCGTGCTGACCTCGGCCATGGCCTTATCGATGCTGTTTTATGCCAGGGCCATCAAGCCCTATCTTGAAGCCGGCCAGGCCACAGCTGCCTGCCGCATTGAAGCACTGTCCAATCATAAGGATCCGGGATGAATACACAGCGTGTTGAAGATCAGGAAAGGTGTCATCGCGGCATAGCGATGGCGCTTGGGCTGCTTGCATCGGCCCTGGGGCCGGCGGCGGGGGCGGTCGAACTCAAGACCGGCAACGAGGACCTGAAAGCCCGTTGGGACAATACGGTCAAGTACAGCGCCGGCTGGCGGGTCAAGGGCCAGGCGCCGGCCTTGCTCGCCAATCTCAACGGTGACGATGGCAACCGCAATTTCAATACCGGCCTGATCTCTAATCGCGCCGATCTGTTGTCCGAACTCGACGTCACCTATAAAAATGTGGGCCTGCGGATCAGCGGCGCGGCGTGGTATGACGCGCTGTACAAGCGTCCAAACAATAACAACTCTCCAGCTACCGTGAATAGCTTCAGCGTGCCGAACAATGAATTCACGGAAGCGACCAGAGACTTGCACGGCAAACGCGCCGAGATCCTCGACGCATTCGTGTTCGGCAACGGCCAGATCGCCGATACGGCGGCGAGCTTTCGAGCGGGCAAACACACTTTGCTGTGGGGCGAAAGCCTGCTGCTGGCCACCAATGGGATTTCCTATGCACAGGCCCCGCTGGATGTGATCAAGGCCCAGTCCGTGCCTGGTTCGCAAGCGAAGGAGTTGTTCCTGCCGGTCGAGCAAGTCTCGGTCAATGTGCGCCCAAGCGCCACGCTCGACTTTGCCGGATATTACCAGTACAAGTGGCGCAGGACACGCTTGCCAGGGGCGGGCAGCTACTTCAGTGTCTCTGACGTGCTCGATGTCGGGGGCGAGAGTCTGCTGCAGGCAAGACGGCCCGGTGCCGCACTGTTCCGCGGCACCGACCTGAGCGCAAGCGACCATGGGCAATGGGGCCTCTCGGCGCGCTATCGCGCCGAGAAGCTGGGCGCCGATTTCGGCTTGTATTACCTTCGCTTTCACGAAAAGACCCCGCAGGTCTACCTGGCACCGGCGGCCGCGACGTATTTTCTGGTCTACCCCGAAGACATCCGGGTGGCCGGCGCGAGCTTCTCGACCACGGTCGGCAGCGCCAGCGTGGCGGGCGAGGTCCACGTTCGGCGCAATACGCCGCTGGCCAGCAGGCCCTTGGTAGTGCCGCCAGGCGGGCCGGCCGATCAGCGTGAGCAGCCCTTGCATGCGGTCGGCAACACCCTGCATGCCCAGGTGAATGTCGTCTACCCCTTGCCGCCCAGCGCCTTGTGGCCGGCGGGCACGGTATCGGCCGAGGTCGGCGCCGTGCGCCGCACCAGCGTCACCGGCAATGCCGCCATGGTCGACCCCACTCGCGAGCGGCACGCCTGGGGCTTCTCGGTCAACCTCACGCCAGCCTATTTTCAGGTCTTGCCGAATCTGGATCTGAACGTACCGATTTCGCTGAGCTACAACCCCAAGGGCAGGTCGCCCGCCGCTGCCTTCAGTGGCCACAAGACCGGCAGTCTCAGCCTCGGGCTCAGCGGCGAGTATCGAAAGATCTGGAATGCGACCTTGCGCTTCACCACGTATCTGGGGCCCGAGTCGCGCCAGGCCTTGTCCGACCGGGACAATATCTCTTTGTCAGTGCAGCGCACGTTTTAGTGTGTGAGCACTCTAAGCAATTGACGTATGCCCTGGAGACAGGAGATTCCGATGAACTTGGCTCGCACAATTGCTGCCGCCGTGCTGATGCTGTCCCTGGCTGCGGTGCATCTCTCCGTGGCCGGGGCGGTCACCGCGGAACAAGCGAGCCAGCTCAAATCGCGCTTGACCCCGCTCGGCGCCGAGAAGGCCGGCAACCGGGACGGCACGATCCCGGCCTGGGAGGGCGGCTATACCCAGGTTTGGCCCGGTTATCAATCCGGGCAGGCGCGTCCGGACCCGTTTGCGGCTGAGAAGCCGCTGTTCCAGATCACCGCCAGCAACATGGATCAGTATGCCGGCAAGCTGTCCGATGGCGTGCAGGCATTGCTTCGGCGCTACCCCAGCTACCGGCTCGATGTGTATCCAACGCACCGCACGGCGGCGGCACCGCAGTGGCTCTACGACAATACCTTCAAGAATGCGACGCGCGCCAGGATCAGCAACAATGGCGTGTCGGTCGCTGGCGCGTATGGCGGCATTCCGTTTCCGATTCCCGGCGACGCGGTAGAAGTCATCACCAATCATTTGCATGCCTGGAAGGGCGAATCGGTCCGATACGATTTTGGCACTTATGTGGTAGTCGGCGGCGGACAGCCTGTATTGGCGACGGCCGGAAGGCTGCACTACCAGTACCCGTACTACTTTCACGACGGCTCGCCAGAGCGCTTCCATGGCATCTACGCGATGGGCCGGCAAACGACCACGGGACCGCCCTTGAAGGCCGGGGAAGGCGCGTTGATCCACGAACCGGTCAATAAGCTCGAGCGTCAGACATGGATCTATCTGGTCGGGCAGCGCCGGGTTCGGCGTGCCCCCTTTATCGCCTATGACAATCCCAGCACCTTAACTTCGGGCTTAAGTTTCTACGATGAAGGCAATATATTCAGTGGCGCGGTGGACCGCTACAACTGGAAGCTGCTGGGCAAACGTGAGATGTTCATCCCCTATAACAACCAGCGCTTCTACCGGCAAAAAGCCGTTCAGGTGATGGGGCCGCGCCACCTCAATCCCGACCATGTGCGCTGGGAATTGCATCGGGTCTGGGTCGTCGAGGCCACGCTTGCGCCTGGCAAGCGCCACGCGCTGCCCAAACGGCGCTTCTATGTTGACGAGGACACCTGGCTGGCGGTGTTGGCCGATGGCTGGGACGGCAGGGGACAGCTGTGGCACACCTCCAGCAGCTTCCCCTTCATCGCGCCCGAGTTGCCGGCGGTGACGGTGACGCCGTTTGTCATTTACGATCTACGGCAAAGCGCGTACAGCATGTCCAGTCTTCTGAACGAGGGGCAGTACCAATACCAGTCTATTGCGCGTATCCCGGAAAGCTATTTCTCCCCCGCCAGCCTGGCGGCGGAAGGTATTCGCTAAAGGGCTGAGGAGCGCTCTACATCATGCGGAAACACCGGCCGTGAGCTCCGACATCACACCCGCTGGGCCCGCATGTCCTTCGAAAATTGATGTTGCCGAAGAATCCATCGACAGCGTTCTTGCACGCTGCAGCCTCGACGTGCCGACCTGCTTGCGGCTGGCCTCCCAGCTGGCGCAAACGCTGGCGGACTTGCATGTGGCCCACATCACCCACCACGATGTGCGCGCCGCCAATGTGATGGTGGGGGTGCGCAACGACCAGCTCGTCCTGCTCGGCTTGCGCATGCCCAATGCCGAACCAGAACAAGGCGCGCCGGCGCCGCCAGCCGGGGACTGGGCCTATTTTTCGCCGGAGCGAACCGGCCGCATGGGCCGCCCCGTCGACTACCGCACCGATTTCTACTCCCTGGGGGTGCTGCTCTATCGTATGCTGAGCGGGAAGCTGCCGTTCGTGGCCAATGATCCCCTCGAGTGGGCCCATTGCCACGTTGCGCGGCTGCCGCCGCCCTTGTGCGAGTGCGCCCCTGGCGTGCCGCCCGTGCTTGCCGAGATCGTGATGCGGCTGTTGGCCAAGCGGCCCGAGGACCGCTACCAGAGCGCGCATGGCCTGCAGCGCGATCTCGATCGCTGCCTGGCGCAATGGCAAGCCTGCGGGCGCATCGAGCCATTCCCGCTCGGCGCCGAGGATGTGCCCGACCACATCGAGGTGCCGCGCGCCCTGTACGGACGCGAGCGCGAGATCGCGCAACTGCTCGGGGCCGTCGAACGCATGGCTGCGACGGGCGACCCGGGACTGGTCGCGATGGGGGGATATTCAGGTATCGGCAAGTCCGCGCTGGTGCATGACGCGCGCCAAGCGATCGTCGACCGTGGCGCCTACTTTATCTGTGGCAAATTCGACCAGTACCAGCACGACGTGTCCTATGTCATCCTGACCCAGGCGTTTCGCGAGCTGGTGCAGCAATTGCTGGCCGACAGCGAGGAGCGCATCGCCGGCTGGCGCCGGCAGATCCAGAGCGCACTCGGCAACAATGCTCAATTGATCGTCGATGTGCTGCCCCAGCTCGAGCTCATTATCGGCAAGCAGCTGCCGGTACCGGCCTGGCCGGCGATCGAGGCGCAGAACCGCTTTCAACTGGTATTCCAGAGATTCGTGGCGGTGTTTACCCACGAAGACCATCCGCTGGTGCTCTTTCTCGATGACCTGCAGTGGATCGATGCCGCCAGCCTGCAACTGATAACCCAGTTGCTCACCCACGCCGACACCCGCTATTTGCTGGTGATCGGCGCCTACCGCGACAACGAGGTGGGGCCGGCACATCCGCTGCGGGCCAGCATGGAGGCGATCCGCCAGAGCCGCGCGAGGGTGACCCGGATCCAGCTTGCGGCGCTGCCCTTCACGCAGCTGAACCGGCTGGTGGCCGACACGCTCCATGCGCCAGCGGCGTCGTGCGAAGCGCTGGCGCGACAGATCTTTGAACGTACCGGCGGCAACCCTTTCTTCTTCACCCAGTTTCTCGGCTCGCTGCGGGAAGAGGGCTTGCTGTTGCATGACGCCCAGCACCGCGGCTGGCAGTGGGATCTCGGCAAGATCGCCGCCAAGGACTTCGCCGACAACGTCGTCGACCTGGTGGTGGGCAAGTTGCGCCGGCTGCCCGCCGCCACCCAGGATCTCTTGCAGCGCGCCGCTTGCCTGGGCACCAGGTTCGACTTGCGCCGCCTGGCCCTGGTCAGCGGCCAGGACGAGCTGGAAGCAGCGCTGGCGCCGGCGCTGCACGCCGGCCTGATCGTGCGCACCAATGGCATGGGCAAATTCCTGCATGACCGTATCCGCCAGGCCGCCTATTTGCTGCTGGGGCAAGAACAGCGCGAACTGCTCCACCTGCACATCGGCCGCACGCTGACGGCCAAGCTGACGCCCGACGAGCTGGCCGAGGCCATGTTCGATGTCGCCAGCCAGTTCAACCGCGGCGCCGCGCTGCTGGCCGATCCGGAGGAGAAGGCCCAGGTCGCCCAGCTCAACTTACGTGCCGGAAAGCGGGCCAAGCAGGCGACAGCGTACGGGTCGGCCAGTGAGTACCTCAGACACGGTATGGCCCTGCTCGCTGAAGACGATTGGGATCATCGCTACGCGCTCATGCACACATTATGGCTGGAGCGCGCCGAATGCGAATTCTTAGGAGGAAATTTCGAGAGCGCCGCACAGCTCATCGCCGAATTACTGCAACGCAGCAGGTCCAAAGGCGACCAGGCGCTGGTCTATCGCCTTAAAGTGGTCCTGCATGTGATGAAATCCGAGAACGCGCAGGCGGTCGCCAGCGCGCTCAGCTGCCTGCGCCTGTTCGGCATCGACATGCCGGCCCACC
>CAMLFK010000044.1 GCA_946479255.1 uncultured Oxalobacteraceae bacterium | reverse complement strand
ATACATCGGCGTGAATGGTGATGCTCTCGCCTTCGATGACGCGCTTTTCCTGGACTTCGCCGAATTCTTCGTAGTCGCCGGTCAGCTGAAGATTGCCGGTGGTGCGCGCGCTGACGCCGTCGCGGCTGACGATCTTGTCGCCGACCGACAACTGGCTGGTGGCCCCGTCCACATTCAGAAAGCCGGCCTGCTGCGCCACCAGGAACTCGCCCGCGGCGGTAATGTCGATCACGGTGCCCAGGCCCGCCATCGGCCGCAAGTCCACGTCTTCCGGCAAGGAAGGCTCGATGGCGATGCCGGACAGCTCGAAGCCCGCCGTGCCGGCCGCGCGCGGCACCTTTTGCAGCAGCCGCGCACCTTTCTTGATCTGCGGAAAACGGTTCTGGAAGGCCATCAAGTCCAGCTTGCCGTTGGCCAGCTGGCGCGGCGCGTCGCTGCGATGAATGTCGTCGGACACTTCAATGATCTGCGCATTGCGTCCCGGCGCTGCATCGAGCCGGCGGGCGACGTTGACGCGCTCACTCTTGCCGCTGGCGATAGCCTGGCGCACGGCCTCCACGTCGATGCCGAAGCGTATGCCCTTGAGCCACATGTCGGCGACGAACTCGTCTATGTCCAGGCGCGCGGGCGTTCCATCGCGGTCGGGATCGAGAGGGTCGGCCAGGTAAACCGGTTCGAAATAGTATTCGGCCGTGTCACCCAGAATCTTGACGGCCTTGTACAGCTCGCGCCGGCGCGGCTCGAAGTCGGCCACGGAATCGGCGAAGCGGATCATCGGTTCGCCGGAGGAGGCGTGCGGCAAGTCCGGCCCGCAGTCGTAGATCGCCTTGATCAGGATTGGGTAGTCGAGCCCCACGAAGTATTGATTGCTGCTGAAGATGCGATTGACCGCCGCACTGAAGGTGGTGCCGAGCACCAAAGGATCGGCATACACGCCGTCCGGACGCGCGACGATGCAGTGCTCGCCATGAGCATGCGACGGGTTGGCGACAGCGGAATTAATCGGCACGGGAACACTCCATTACACGGGTTGCGGACGTTATTTTTATAATTAAAGTTCGCGGACAATAAATATTTGCCAAGGGTAACATGGATGGCCATCAAAGAAAAAGATGACATGTGGAAATCTCAACAAGACTCGCACGGTTGGGTATCAAGCCATAGACATAGCGCAATCCGGGGCGAAAAGCCGCGAATAAAAACAAAACGCCGCTAAAAAGCGGCGTCTTTACACAAAGTGATGGCGCCTCAACGGCGCGGTGTATTGGGATAAAGATCCATCCCCGCCTCGTTGATCTGGCGGCGCAGGTCGCGCCTTTCGTTCGGCGTGAGGCGGCCGGGGCGGCGGGTATCTTGCGGGGCATTGTCGCGCTGCGGCTGCAGTTCGCGGCGTTCCTCGGCACGCTGCTCGAAGGAACGCGGATTGAACTGGCGCACGTCTTCGCGCTGCTGGGCGGCGCGCTCGCTGCGCTGCGAGGGATAGCGCTGCTCCTGGCGCTGCTGATCGCGTTCGTCGGCGGCCTGGACACTGGCCGCGCAGGCCATCCCCAAGGTCAGGCTCACCGACAGGCAGGCGGCCATGCGGCGCAGCAGAGAGGCTCCCTGGTCAGGCGCGCCCACTGCTGCGGAAATTCGATTGTGCGCGATATTCATGGTGTTCCTCTTCCGCGATGCCTTATAAACATATAAGCTTCAGTACTGCTGTAGACCCAGTGTATGGGCATTCGCCATTGGGTATAAGCCGAATTGGGTAAAGTTTGTAACAGTGTGTAATGGCTTTGACGCAAGCCTGTGAATCGCGCGTTAAGACGTTACCATAGCAACATCAATATGACAAATCTGACAGCCATATGAACACTCAATCAACCCCAAATTCAGGCAACAATACAACGGCCGCGGCCGCCAATGTCCATCCTGCCAAGATCATGGTGGTGGACGACGACGTGCGGCTGCGCGATTTATTGCGCCGCTACTTGACCGAGCAAGGTTTCTCGGTGGTGACCGCGGAAAGCGCGACCGCCATGAACAAGCTGTGGCTGCGCGAGCGCTACGACCTGCTGGTGCTGGACCTGATGCTGCCGGGCGAAGACGGCCTGTCGATCTGCCGCCGCCTGCGCGGCGCCGGCGACCAGACCCCGATCATCATGCTGACCGCCAAGGGCGAGGATGTGGACCGCATCGTCGGGCTCGAGATGGGCGCGGACGACTACCTGCCCAAGCCCTTCAACCCGCGCGAGCTGGTGGCGCGCATCGGCGCGGTACTGCGCCGCAAGGGTCCGGATGAAATCCCGGGCGCACCGTCGGAAACCCCGCAAACCTTCGAGTTCGGCCAGTTCGTGCTCGACCTGGGCACCCGCACCCTCAAGAAGAGCGGCGAAACCGTGCCGCTGACCACCGGCGAATTCTCGGTGCTCAAGGTGTTCGCCCGCCACGCGCGCCAGCCGCTGTCGCGCGAAAAGCTGATGGAACTGGCGCGCGGCCGCGAATATGAAGTCTTCGACCGCAGCCTCGACGTGCAGATTTCGCGCCTGCGCAAGCTGATCGAACCGGATCCCTCCTCGCCGCTGTACATCCAGACCGTATGGGGCCTGGGCTATGTATTCATTCCGGAAGGCCAGCCGCGCTAGTGTTCACCCATCTGACGGACGATGCGCCGCACCGGCGCGGGCGCGGTTTCGGCTGGCTGCGCAGCGGCCTGTTCTGGCGTACCTTCTTCCTGCTCAGCCTCTTGACCACCGTAACGATGGCGTCCTGGATCGGCATGAGCAGCGCGGTGCAGCGCGGCCCGCAGGTCCAGCAGACCGCCGAACTGGTCATCTCGGTGGTCACCATCACCCATGCGGCGCTGACCCACTCCGCCCCCGAACTGCGGCGCGAACTGCTGTTTGAGCTGGTCAGCAATGAAGGCATCCGCATCTTCCCCCTGGAGACCACCGACACGGTGGACCCGCCGCCCGACACTCCCCTGATGCCGGACATCGAAGCCATCGTCAAGGCCAAGCTGGGCGCGCACACGCGCTTTTCCAGCCGGGTCAACGGCGTGGCCGGTTTCTGGATCAGTTTTAAGATCGACGACGACGCCTACTGGCTGATGCTCGAACGCGAACGCCTGTCCGGCCTTACCAGCGTGCAATGGCTGGGCTGGGCCAGCGTGGTGGGCGTGCTGTCGGTGCTGGGCGCGGCCCTCATTTCCAGCCTGGTCAACTTGCCCTTGGCACGCCTGGCCGATGCGGCGCGCGCGATCGCCCAGGGCAAGCGTCCCGAAGCGCTGCCCGAGAAAGGTTCCAAGGAAATCATCGAAGCGAACCGCAGCTTCAACCAGATGGTGGACGACCTGCAGCGGGTCGAGTCCGACCGCGCGGTGATCCTGGCCGGCATCTCGCACGACTTGCGCACCCCGCTCGCGCGCATGCAGCTGGAACTGGAAATGGCCAAGGTCTCGACCGAGGCACGTGAGGGCATGCAGTCGGACATCGCCCAGATGGACGCCATCATTGGCCAGTTCCTCGACTATGCCAAGCCAACCGAAGCGGCCACCTTCGTGCCAGTGGACATCAGCGAATTGCTGCAAGACAGCGCGCGCGAAGCCGAACGCATGCTGGACGTGCGCGTCAGCACCAAGCTCACCCATCCGGTGCCGGTACTCGGCAACGCGACCGACTTGCGGCGTGTGTTCAACAACATCGTCGAAAATGCCCGCCGCTACGGAAAGACAGCCGGCACGGAATTCACCGAGATCGACATCAGCTGCGAACTCAAACTGCGCGGCAACGGCCGCCGCGCCGTGGTGCGTATCGCCGACCATGGCGTGGGCGTGCCGGACGACCAGATCAGCGGCTTGCTCAAGCCGTTCACGCGCCTGGACAGCGCGCGCGGCCAGGCCAATGGCGCCGGCCTGGGGCTGGCGATTGTCGAACGGGTAGTCAGCCGCCACCTGGGCGAGCTGCACGTGATGAACCGCGACGGCGGTGGCTTGCTGATTGAGATTATCCTGCCGCTGGCGGAGTGAAAAACGGCATGCCGGCCGGCGTCAGACGCGGGCCGACGCTGCCGCTACATGCTCGGCGGCATGGCCGCACAAGTATTCGTGGACAGCGCGCACGCTGGTGAAGGGGAATTCGCCAATCACCTGGCGGATCTGCGCCAGCGATTCCAGCAAGGCCGGACGGTTGTTTCCCATCACCGGCACCAGGTGGTAGATGCCGTTGATCGCTGTGAACAAGCCACGCTTGTTGGGGATCGTGAAGTGTGGCTGCAGCGGCGAACCGTCGTCGTCCCAGAACAGCCAGACCGTCGCCTCGACGTCCAGCCCATCGCAATAGGCGGCAGCCGTGAAGGCATCAGGAAACACGTGCAAGGAGCGCTCTTCGGTTTCGGCGGCAAAAATCATGGCGTAATGGCGGGTCGAGGTAAGGACAAAATCGATAAATACGGCGACGTACATCAACCCTATCACAGCGTCTGGCCCGCACGTTAAAATTGTTTATATAGCAAGGCCCGCCATGCGGGCCTGTTGTAATTTCGCAATGAACCGCAGAGCGACTTGTTCACGACGATACTTCGGCCGGCGCCAGTGCCTGGCGCACTTCGCCGGCATCCTCCGGCCGCACCACCCGCGCCACTTCCTTGCCGTCCCGAAGCAGGATCACCGTCGGCCACAGCTTGACGCGAAAGGAACGCCCCAGCTTGCGGCCGGGACCATCCTCCACCTTCAGGTGCTGCACCGCCGGCAATTCCGCCAGCGCACTTTCGATCGCCGGCTCGGCCGCGCGGCAATAGCCGCACCAGCCGGTGCCGAACTCCAATGCAAGCAGCCCGGGCATCGCATCGATCGCTTCGCGTTCAGGCTGGCTTACTTCGTATGCTTTTCCCATAATCGGCCTCCAATTTGTGATCAAGGCAGTATGCCACGCCCGCGCTGGCGCCTGCGCACCGAAGAAGCATAAGCAGATTGCATGCCAGAAATAATTTATCCAAGGAAATCAATAGCCTGGCGCGCTGTGAGCGGGCGCATCGAACAAGGATGTAAATTATTTCGACAAAGTAAGATAAGTTTCAATCAAGAATGGCAGTTTTGCATGCTGGGCGGGTAAGCGCATGCATGGTAAAATCGTCATTCGCTAGGGGTCCTGGAACGCGTTTCCGGGTGAGAGAGACCCTCCGTACCTGATCTGGATAATGCCAGCGAAGGAAAGCGCAAAGCCCCTCCTCTTTGTCGGTTCCCCCCGTTGGCTCCAGCTTTTAAAAGCAATCGCGCAGCCAAGCGCACGAGCACAACCATGTCCCCATCAATGAAGAAGTCCGTCCTTGCCATCGCCATGCTGCAGGCCTTCGCCGCGCATGCCCAAACTACCCCGCAGCCGATGGCCGAAGTGGTCATCACCGCCAATAAATGGGTCGCCGCCGACCGCGCCAGCGTGGCCGGTTTCTCCGACACCCCGCTGATGCAGACGCCGGCCTCGGTCGTCTCGATCGGCCGCGAGCTGATGCAGGACCTGCAAATCCGCTCCGTCACCGACGCCGTGCGCTTCGACGCCAGCGTGGCCGAGTCCTACAACGCGGTTGGCTACGCCGAGCAGTTCTCGATCCGCGGCTTCGCCCTCGATAACAACAACAGCTACCGCAAGGACGGCATCGCGATCTCCGCCGACACCCAGATCCCGCTGGAGAACAAGGAGCGCATCGAAATCCTCAAGGGCCTGGCCGGCCTGCAGGCGGGCGTTGCGGCGCCTGGCGGCATCGTCAACTTCGCCATCAAGCGTCCGACCAACGCCCCGCTGCGTTCGGTAACGGCTGAAGTGCGCGAGCGCGGCACGCTGTACGGTGCGCTGGACCTGGGCGGCCGTTTCGACGACAAGCGCTTCGGCTACCGCATCAACGCCGCCGGCGAGCGCCTGCGCTCCTACATCAAGGGCGCCAACGGCGAACGCTCCTTCATCTCCGGCGCCTTCGACTGGCAGATCACGCCCGACGCCCTGCTGCAGATCGATGCCGACTACCAGAAAAAATCGCAGCTGACCGCGCCCGGCTACCAGCTGATTCGCGGCACCGAACTGCCGTCGAATGTCTCGCCTAAAATGCTGCTCAACGACCAGCCATGGGCCAAACCGGTCGACACCCGCAGCAGCAATATCGGCCTGCGCTTCGCCTACGAGCTGGGCGAGGGCTGGCGCGCCACCCTGTCCGCCAACCGGCACTCCTTCAAGCGCGACGATTACACCGCCTTCCCTTACGGCTGCAGCAATGAGGGCCAGGGCTTCTATCCGGGCTACTGCTCCAATGGCGACTACGACGTCTACGATTACCAGAGCGTGGGCGAAGCGAAGAACCCGCACGGCTACCAAGCTACCTTGCAGGGCAAGGCGGCGGCACTGGGCATGCAGCACGAGCTGACCTTCGGCGTCTCGCAGCTGATCCGCACCGACCGTTATGGCGACTATGTGTACGACTACGCCGGCTCGTCCAACATCTACCAGAACGTGATCGTGCCGCCGGCGGCTGGCAATCCGAGCACCGGTCCGGTGTACGATCGCCGCAACGACGCCGAACGCGCACTGTTCGTGCAGGACATCATCACCGTCACGCCGCAAGTGAAGGTGCATGCGGGCCTGCGCCGCGTGGCCGTCAAGCGCGACACCACCACCGACACCAGCTTCGTGCTGCCGAATGTGGCCGTCACTTACAAGCCCAACACCAACTGGATGTTGTACGGCTCGCTGGCGCATGGCATGGAACACGGCGGCGTCGCCCCGTTCCAGACCGTGAACGAAAACCAGACCCTGGAGCCGAGCCGCTCGCGCCAGCTGGAGTTCGGTGCCAAGGGTGCGCTGGGCGACAATCTGAGCGTGGCCGCATCGCTGTTCCAGATCGAACAGGGTCTCGAATACACCAACAGCGCCAACGTCTTTGTGCGCAGCGGCGACCGTACCCATCGCGGTATCGAGCTGTCGGCCCAAGGCAACGCGACGGCGGACCTGAAGTACAGCGTGTCGCTCATTGGCCTGGACACCGAGCAGTCGGGCACCGGCAACGCCAGCATCGACGGCAAGCATGTGACCAATGTCCCGGCGTTCAAATCGGCTACGGTGCTGGAATACGCGGTGCCGTCGGTGGCGGGCCTGAAGGTCAAAGGCGTGTGGCAGTATTCGGCCAGGAAGGCCTTCGATCCGGAGAATACGGTCAATGTGCCGGCTTACCATGTGTTCGATCTGGGCGCGGCGTATGCGACGCGTGTAGCCGGCACCACGGTGACCCTGCGCGCCGATATTCATAACGTGGCCGACAAGTTCTACTGGCGCGATGTGACCCAGCTGGTCGGTGGCTACCTGTTCCCGGGTGCGCCACGCACCGCACGCCTGTCGGCGCAATTTGATTTTTAAAGCGCTGCCATCAGCTCAAGCGCCGTCGTGTCGCGCATCGCGCGGCATGACTGCCCTCAGAAAGCGTCGCGCCAGGTCTGCCACCGGGGCAAGCGCTCAGTGTGCAGCGCTTAGGGAAGAAGCAACAAATCAGGCCCATCGATTGCACGACTAGAATATTCTAGGTGCAATTAAATAAAATTTAGTATAAAGTTAATTTGTTCGCCCGGAAATATTCGGCCGAAGGACACGAATAGCTGACAGTTGCGAACCTGGTGAGGCCCCCTCAGCAGTCGAACATCTCCATCTCACCACGCCGCAATGCGTGAGCGTGCGTGATGACCGGCCGATGCGCCCGCGTCCAACAATTGCATCCCAACGGCCCCAGGTCGATGCACATGAAGGATCGATGGAAAACACTATGCACGCGTCGCTGTTGAACACATTCCCTCTGCGGTGGGTACCGTCCGCTTACTTCACCATGGCGCTCACTTCCATGATGCTGACCAGCGTGACCGCCATCATGTTCAAGAACCTGGGCATGGGCAACGCCCAGGCGGCCGAATATGCAAGCTTGTTGCTTTTCGTGTACACGATCAAGCCACTGTTCGCCCCAGTCGTGGAAACCTACCGCACCAAGAAATTTTTCGCCCTGTGCGCCCAAGTGGCCGTCGGCCTTGGCTTCGTCGTTGCCTCACTGGTCATGGGCTTGCCGCATTACATGGCGATGTTAATGACGGTGTTTTTGATCATCTCCTTTTTCGGAGCGACCCAGGATATCGCGTGCGACGGCGTCTATGTCACCTCGCTCAGCAGCAAAGCCCAATCACTGTATTGCGGCGTTCAAAGCCTAAGCTGGAGCATCGGCCCGATTGTCGCTTCAGGCGCGCTGGTCTACTTAAGCGGCTGGCTGCATACCAAGCACTTTCACCACGACGCCGCCGTATCGGGCCCGGCGTGGATCGATTCCTGGCGCATCATCTTCCTGATTGTCGGTGGCATGACCTTGGCGATGGCGGCGTGGCATTCGATTGTCATGCCGGCTGGCTCGCGCTCCGGAAATACGCGGACCTTGGCGCACGGCGCTTGGCATATCCTGTGGGACTCGTTCCTGACCTTCTTCCAAAAACGTGGCGTCTGGCACATGATCGCTTTCGCCTTTTTCTTTCGATCGAGCGTAGGCTTGCTCGAAAAAATTGGTCCCTTCTTCATGGTCGATCCAGTCGCCAAAGGCGGCCTGGGGCTGTCCAACCAATTGTTTGGAATTATTTACGGAACCTACGGTTTGAGCGCATTTTTGGTCGGCTCGCTGCTCGGCGGGATTTTTGTCACGCGGCGCGGCTTGCAGCCTTCGCTGCTGATGTTGCTCGCCTGCGCGGTGAATATCCCTGGCGTGAGCTTTTTGTTGATGAGCATATACCAGCCTGGCAGTTGGATCGCCATCAGCGCCGGCGTCATTATCGAGAAATTCTTTTTCGGTTTCGGCTCGGTCGGCTACATGGTTTATCTCATGCAGCAACTCGCGCCAGGAAAATACCCCACCACCCATTATGCTTTCGGCACGGCGCTGTTGGCCCTGTGCATGATGGCGACCGGTGTGATTAGTGGCCATTTGCAACAGATGCTCGGCTATGTCAGCTACTTCATGCTTGTAATGGTTGCCACCATTCCATCGTTTCTGGTGACCTGGATGGCGCCGTTTCACAGTATGGCTGCAGAGAGCGGCATTGATCGCGCCAGCCATGTTCAGAATAAACAATAAACATTGTCTCCATTCCAACGTTGCTGCTAGAATATTCCAGTGCTTTCGCGGGCCTGATAATAGCCGGCTGCGAGCGTCCCAAGTCAGCGGGCCTGAAGCCCGTTGAACCTGCCCTTGAGCCTTCAAAAAGAGCGTGTATTGCAGCAGCGATAGCCCGCGCTGCAAGCCCCCGATCGCCCGTCGGTATCGAATGAAGCAAATATGAAAGAATGGAGTCCGCTTTGACAGGTAAGCTTTGGCGCCAGATTCGTCAACATCGGCGCGCTACGATATTCGGAGCGGCGATGCTTGCCTTGCTTATATACGGCCTGGTGCGCCATTTCGGCAACGCGCCGCCGCCACCGCTGCCGCCGCCGTCGGCAAGCGTCGAATTGGGCGACATTATCCAGACCGTGCAGGCCGCCGGCCGGCTGCAACCCAGGGTCAAGGTCGACATCGGCGCGCAGGTCAGCGGCCAGGTTCGGCAATTACACGTGCAGCTGGGCCAGGAAGTCAAGGTCGGCACCGCGCTGGTCAGCCTGGACTCCGATAGCGGCCGCAACGCGGTTCGGCAGGCGCAGGCCGCGCTGGCCCAGCAGACGGCCACCGTGAAGGGCGCGCGCATCGAACTGGAGGCAGCCCGCCGCGAAGCCGGACGCCAGCGCCGCCTGTTGGCAGGCGACGGCACCACCGGCGTGGACAAGGAGGAAGCCGACACCAGACTGGCCAAGCTCGAAGCCAACCAGGAGGTCCAGGAAGCCACGCTGGATCAAAAGCGCGTCGACCTGGCCGAAAAGCAATTGCAACTGACCTACACCCGGGTGGCTTCGCCGATCGACGGCGAGGTGGTGGCGATCGCGGTACAGCAGGGACAGACCGTCAACTCACTGCAGATGGCCCCGACGCTGCTGACCTTGGCCCAAATGACGACCATGACCGTCAAGGCCCAGGTCGCCGAGGCGGAAATCGGCCTGGTGCGGGTAGGCCAGGCAGCCCGGGTCACCCCCCTGGCCACCAACGCCCGACGCTACGAGGGCAAGGTGCGGGTGATTCAACCGATTCCCGAGCGCATCGGTAACGCTTCTTTCTTTAACGTGCTGTTCGAGATCGACAATGCCGATCACCAGCTGCTCAGCGACATGACGGTGCAGGTCGAGCTGGAAGTAGCCCGGGCCAGCCAAGTGCCTACCTTGCCCATCGTCGCGCTCGACAAGCGCGACGGCGCCGGCCACTACACGGTGCAGGTCATGGACGCCAAGGGCAAAACCAGTGTGCGCCGGGTGCGCATCGGCATTCGCGACGATAGCCGCGCCCAGGTGCAGGACGGCCTGAAGCCCGGCGAACGCGTGCTGCTGGCGCCAACGCCGGCCTTTGCGGTCCCGGGCCCTTGATGAACCTGCACATGACGGCGGCAACATGTCCTTGATTGAGTTGGAACGGGTCTCACGGCATTACACATCCGGCAGCACGCAGGTGCGCGCACTCGACGATGTGAGCTTGCGCATCGAGGCCGGCGACATGGTGGCCATCATGGGCGCCTCCGGCTCGGGCAAATCGACGCTGATGAATTTGCTGGGCTGTCTGGACAAGCCCAGCAGCGGGCGCCTGCGGGTGGACGGGCATGATCTCTCCGAGCTCTCGTCCGACCAGACCGCGGCCCTGCGCTGCGAAACCTTCGGCTTCATTTTCCAGCGCTACCACCTGCTTGCGCACCTCGACGCCGTGGGCAACGTGGAGTTGCCTTCGGTTTATGCGGGGTACAACAGCCGCGAGCGGCGCAAGCGCGCCATCGCTCTGCTGCAGCGCCTGGGCCTGGGCGAGCGCCTGTCGCACAGGCCAGACGCACTCTCCGGCGGGCAGCAACAACGGGTCAGCGTTGCCCGCGCGCTGATGAACGGCGGCCGCATCATCCTGGCCGATGAGCCCACCGGTGCGCTCGACAGCGCCAGCGGCGCCGAACTGCTTGCGCTGCTGGGCGAACTCAATGCGATGGGGCATACGGTCATCCTCGTGACCCACGATGACCAGGTGGCGTCCCACGCGCGGCGCATCATCGAACTGCGTGACGGCCGCGTGCTGCGCGATTGCCCCCTGACGGCGACGCCGCGCCCGGCCACGCCAGGCGAGGAACCGGCCCTGCTTCCCGCAACGCGCGGGAAGGCGCACTGGCTGGCGCCGTGGCGCGAAGCCGTGGCCATGAGCCTGGCTGCCCTGAGCGGCAACCGCCTGCGCAGCGCGCTGAGCATGCTGGGCGTGAGCATCGGCATCGCCGCGGTGATCACGATTACGACGCTGGGCCAGGCAGCGCGCAGCCAGGTACAAAACAGCGCCCGGCAAGCCTCCCCCAGCAAATTGACCGTCAGACAAGGCAACCGCGCAATGACGCTCGGGGCCGCCCCCCGGCCACTCACCATGCGCGATGCCGCCGCGCTGCGCTCACTGCCCGGCGTCACGGCCGTGGTGCCCAACTATTCGACGCAGGCCAGCGTCCGTTACGGCCGCTTCGATGAAATGATGACGGTCAACGGGGTTGCTGTTGGCGATGTCACCCTCGGCGGCCAAGTCATCGCGCAAGGCCGCGACATCAGCGCGCAAGACCTGGAAACCCGTGCCCAGGTGGCGGTGCTCGATCGGGTGGCGAAGGAAATCTTATTTGCGCCTGGCGAACCGGTGCTGGGCCGGAAGGTGCTGGTCGGCGCCCTGCCCTTCACCGTCATTGGGCTTTCCCAGCCCTCTTACGTGGACAACTCGCCATTCCAACTCAATTTCAAAGCCCTGGGCACTGTCAATGTGCCCCATGCCACCTACACCAGCAAGTTCGACACACGCCAAGAGACCGACGCCTTGAACGTGCATTTCACCTCCCCGTTTCCGACTGAAACCTTCCGCGCACACGTCAAGCAGCGCCTGCTGGCCCTGCATGGCGGCATCGAGGACTTCAGCCTTGATAGTAACGATATGTTGACCGGTATCTTCACCACGCTACTCACCAAGCTGGAGTTGGTGCTTGCAGGCATTGCCGCCATTTCCCTGCTGGTCGGTGGCGTGGGCGTGATGAACATCATGCTGGTCTCGGTCTCGGAGCGCACCCGTGAGATCGGCATCCGCATGGCCGTCGGTGCGCGCCAGCGCGATGTGCGGCGCCAGTTCCTGATCGAATCGGTGGTGCTGTGCTGCCTGGGCGGGCTGGGCGGCGTGGCGCTGCCCTGGCTGGCCGCGCAAGCGGCCAACGCGACACTGGGTACGCCGCTGGTCGTTTCCTGGGATGCCCTGGCGCTAGCGCTGGGCACTTGTACGGCCATCGGCCTACTGTTTGGCAACCTGCCTGCGCGCAGCGCGGCAGCGCTGAGCCCGGTGGTTGCCCTGGCACGCGATTAACGGACCCACGATGACCCTTCTCTCCATCTATTCACGACGGATCTTGTATGTTGCGCTGCTGGCAGGCCTGGGCGGCTGCGCGGCCTGGGCTCCGGCCCCGCAGCGACCGCCAGAGCCCGCGCCTCCCGCTGCGTGGCAGGCAGGCAGTGCGCCGGCAATTGCCGCGCCGGTCAGCTCGGCCACGGCGCCGTGGTGGCAGGCGCTGCAAGATCCCCAACTGGACGCGCTGCAAGTGCTGGCCTTGCAGGCCAACTTGGAGACGCAGAGCAAAGCCTTGAGCTGGCAAATCGCCATGACGCAAGTCCGGCAGGCCAGCTTGGCTCAACAGCCGTCCGCCAGGCTGGACTTAGGCACCAACACCCGGCGAGCCTTGCAGAGCGGCGAGACGTCGGTGGTCATCGACGGCGTGAGGGTGCCGTTGAGCAATGAGGCGAGCACCTCCCGCAGCTATGGCTTGAGTGCCGGGCTCAGCTATGAATGGGATCTGTGGTCGAAACTCGCGCAGGCCGCGCAGGGCGAACGCGCCCGGGCCGGCATCAAGCACGAAGACTGGCGCAGCGCGCGCTGGCTGGTCAGCACCAAAGTGGCCGAGGCCTACTGGAGCATTGCCGCCATCGACGCCAAGCTGCCGATACTGACCGAACTGTCGCAAGCGGCCGACGAAGCCCTGCGAATCGCCCACCTGCGCCTGTCGGAAGGCAAGCTGCGCGCCGACGAAGTGGCCGATGAAGTCACCAAGCAATACGAAGCCCGCGAGCGCCTTGCAAACGCGCGGGCCGAGCGGCGCCTGAAGCTCAATGAACTCGCCTTGCTGCTGGACCGGGAGCCGCCGGCCCTGGCGCAGGGCGAGGCCCGCCTGCCTCCCGGCGAGCCCGCGGAGCCGCCCTTGGGCACGCCGGCGCAAACCCTGGAACGCCGCCCCGACGTGCGCCAGGCACGCCTGGCGGTCGACGCCGCACTGGCAGGCCTGCATGTGGCCGAGGCTGCGCGCTACCCTGCCTTGCGGATGGACCTGGGCCTGCAAACCAATGGCAGCAGCTGGCGCGACTGGTTCAGCCAGCCCCTGGCGACGCTGGGACTGAACCTGGCCGTGCCGCTGGTGGACTGGCGCCGCCTGGATGCGCAGCGCGATAGCGCGGGCTATACGCTCGGCGAGGCCGCGCTGAAGCTGCGAATCAGCGTCCGCCAGGCCCTGGTCGATGTCGAAAACGCCTTGCTCGAGCGCGAGCGCTGGCAGCAAAAGTGGCAAGCGGCGCAGATGCAGCAGGCCGAAAAAGAAAAAATACTCAAGGTTGCCCGCCTGCGCCAGGAAGTGGGCGTGCTCGATCGCTTCGATTTCCTGCAGAGCCGGGCAGGCGTGCTGGAGGCACAAATCAAGATCATCGAGCTGCGCTACGAGGCTTGGAAGAACCTATTAAATCTGTACAAAGCATTGGGTGGGGAAGTGTAGACCCCGAACGAGGCAGTTCACCATACTTCAAACCAAGAAGGAGAAAATCACATGTATTCGACAGCCGCCATCGGTGGTCAACTCAAACCTGGCTCAGCCGCTGCCAGGGAAAGCCAGGATCTGGGCCTGGTGTGCCAATTTGCCGCACGCTTTTCTGGCAATGCGCGCAGGCCTCTGGGCGACCTGATGTCGCTGCTCGTGACTGCAAGGAACCTGGGCCAGTTGAAGCTCTACCTGAATGGCTATGAGGAGTGCGTGGGCTACGTTGTCTGGGCATCGCTGACGCCCGACGTCGAGGACGAGTTTATCTCTGGCGCACCACGCGCCCTGGCCGAGTGGGAATTCAACGACGGCACCAGCCCGTGGATACTGGACATGGCGGCAGCGCCCGGCTCGCTGCCGTATGTGCTGGCGGACTTGCGCGACGTGGTGTTCAGCGAACACGAGCAACTCACGTATTTTCGCGTGAAAGGCGAGCGTACGATGTGCAAGCGGGTTAGTCGCGATGACCGCACTACGTTCATGTCGGCCGGCCGGCCTGGTGCACGGGCATGAGGGCCGCCATGTTACCGCGATCGTCTCTGGTCGGAGTCGAAACGCGACGGCTGGTGCGCGCCGACATTGTCTGGCAAGACAGTGCGGATCAGGCTGTGGCGATCGACCCGGAGCAGGTTTTTTGTTCCCCGCAGCGCTATGAAGCCGAGGGCACGTATGGCGCCGAGACCCGGATTGAATGGGCAGACCGCTACGGCGGCTCCGGCCTGGGTGCGGCCGGGGGCAGCGGACGCTGCACCACGCTCAATGGCTTGCAGACCAAAGGGGTCGGCGTCACGCCCCTGGTGGCGCCCGCCGCCGATGCGTTTCACTCCTCGGGCACCATGATGTTGTTCGAGGCGGCCACCGAAGCACTGTTCGCCGGCGTGTACCAGGCCAGTTTGCCGTTCGGCGCCGTGCCGGTGCACGCCGTGATGCTCACCGGTGGGCGCTACTCGCAGGCACTGGGCGACGATGCCCAGGCGCGTTGCGTGCGATCCCTGGCGGTTCGGCCCTTCGTCCCCCGGCCCGCACATTTCATGCGCAATCTCGTCAATCCCGATGGGCTGCGCCGCGCAGGCCCAGAGGCACCCGGCATGACATTCGATGCATTGCGCACCGGGCAAGCGATGGCCGGCCTGGCGGCCAATCTCAAAGCCAGTCTGGCGCTCTCCAGCAGCGAGAACGACGAACTGGCCTTGCTGGACGCCGGCCTGCGGGAAATGGCTCGCCGTTTCGCCTGGCAATGTGCCGCCGGATTTGCCAAGCGCCTGCCTCATGGCACATTGAGCGACTCCAACCTGGCATTGAACGGGGCCTACCTGGACTTTGGGGTATCCAACTTCAATCCCTCCTACCGGCGCCTGTGCTGGGCGCATGGACAAGAGCCATGGATGGAATCGCAGTGGCCGCTCAGGACCCTGCTATCCCTGCGGCAGCAGTTGGACAAATACCGGCCGTCGGTCCGCGGCAGCGCGGTCGTCAGTTGCGAAGACCTGGGCAAAGAATATGGACGGCACTTTCAAGAGCGCCTGGCAATTGAAATGGCCAAAATGGCCGGCCTGACGGAGGACCTGGCATCGGCCTGCCCGCCCGAGTTACTGAATGCCTGGCTCAAGATCATGCGCAGCACGTGGACCCGCGGCGCCGACGAGCGCTTTGTGACGAATCCAGCCGCCCTTGCCGACGGTCGGCAGGTGCCGCCGCCACGCCAGGCCGGGCGCTTCGACCTCAACGCGATATTTGCGGCAGCAGGCCCGTGTGGCGATGCGGAGTCGATGGATCGTGCGCTGACCCCTTTGATGAACGACCCTGCCTTGCGCCATGGGTTTGTCAGCGCAGCAAGCCAGGTGCGTGCCTTCTTACGCAGCCAGACGGGAGCGGCGGCCAATGGTCTGGACGCCTATCTGGGCCGCCAGGCCCTGCGCAAGAACACCCTGCTGCCGGCACTGCAGCGCGAAAAGTTCGCCGGTCTCGATTTGCTGAAACCATTCCGTCAGTTGGAAATCAGCGGCGACACAAGGGCAATCGGCCCCGCCATCGATCAGGCGCTTACGCAAGCCCGCTACGTATTGGCTGACCTTGATCCCGCGCTTCCGGGTGACAGCGGCATGGCGCAGTTGCGGGCCAATATGTGATGGTATCGCTTCTGCCGGCCCGGCCTTTTCACCATCAGGGTGCTGACACCTGTACCGTTTGCGCAACCCTTGTTCGAGATAAATAGTAAACATTGCTGTTTATTTACAATTGCTGTTAGTATATTTACGTGCTGCCGCACTCCTCATTTTCGGCAACTTGCTCTATGCAAGCGCTAGTTTTGTATGGGTGTTTCCACCGATAAGCCGGCGAAAAGCAGCATGTAATGGACCGATTTATTTTTTGCAGAGGCAGCAAGTCACAAGAAAAATCCGCTTCGTCAGAACATATTGGAAGTCTGCCCTTTAACTCAACTTTGAAGAGAAACTTTATGAAAATTCTTTCCTCTACTCCGGTCAAAACTATGGCAGCTACCGCTGCCTTGCTCTTGGTATCCGCCTCCGCCTATGCCGAAATGTGCGGACCCAGCACTAACTACTGTATGAGCGTTGCCGACAGTGCAGGCAACAGCGCAAGAAATTCCGTCATGTCTTCAGCATATAGTCAATGTGGCTCCTTGCCGTATTATCAACAGCAATCCTGCTACTCTCAATACAACACTTACGCCCAACAGGCGTATTCCTCTGCCTATGGTCAGGCATATAATAGTTGCATGAGTCAACAATTTCCTTGCTAAGTTATCAATACTGAGCCCGCTTAGCCATCAAAAAGCGTGACAGCTTGCGGCGGCGCTTCAATGGCGCCGCTTGTTGTCGCTGCCCCAACTCGACAAAGAATGAAGCAGCGAGGCAAGGCTGTTGGTATTTCAATGCGGGAAAGCGCGTTCGGCTGAAGGGCTAGCGCGATTCGTCCAGCATCGATCTTTCCAAGCTTATAGCCGAGAGCAATTCAGCCACCTGAAGCAAGCGCTCGCCCAGCGAACCCTGCACCGTAAAATAATCTATCCCGCGAACGGCCAGCATCTCCAGCACCTGCTGGTGAACTGTCTGCCTGACCTCATCGGACTCACGCTGCAAGCCGTCTTCCTGCCACGGGCTGTCCGGCGCAGTCACCAGGGTCAGCGCATACTCATGCCGCTGTTCGAGCACCGACCATTGCGCTTCGACGCGGTACCATTTCGTCAATTGGAAATCAGCGCTGACACAAGGGCAATCGGCCCCGCCATCGATCAGGCGCTCACGCAAGTGCGCTACGTATTGGCTGACCTTGATCCCGCGCTTCCGGGTGACACCGGCATGGCGCAGTTGCAGACAAAAATGTGATGGTATCGCTTCTGCCGGCCCGGCCCTTTTCACCAGCAGGGTGCTGGGCGCCTGTGCCAATTGCGCAACCCCTTGTTCGAAATCAATAGCAAACATTGCCACTTATTTACAGTTGCTGTTACCATAATTCGTGCTGTCGCACTCCTGATTCTCGGCAACTTGCTCCATGCAAGCGCTACTTTTGTATGGGTATTTCCACCGATAAGCCGGCGAAAAGCAGCATGTAATGGACTGAATAAGTTTTGCAGAGGCAGCAAGTCATCAGAAAAATCCGCTTCGTCAGAACATATTGGAAGTCTCCCCTTTAACTCATCTTTAAAGAGAAACTTTTGTGAAAATTCTTTCCTCTACTCCGGTCAAATCGATGGCAGCTACCGCTGCCTTGCTCTTGGTAGCCGCCTCCGCTTCCGCCGCTGACCCCTACTGTACTTCCTACTGCGGTAACGTCGCCTCAAGTGCAGGCAACAGCGCAAGAAGTTCCGTCCTGTCTTCAGGATATGCTCAATGTAACAGCCAGCCTCCGGCTCAACAGCCATCTTGCCGGTCTTATGTCGAGTCTTCAGCCGGTCAAGCGTATTACTCTGCCTATAATCAGGCATATTATAGCTGCATGAGCTCGTGCTAAGTTAGCAAGACTGAAGCCCGCTTAGCCATCAAAAACCGTGACAGCTTGCGGCGGCGCTTCAATGCCGCCGCTTGTTGTCGCTGCCCCAACTCGACATAGAATGAAGTCAGCGAGGCAAGGCTGTTGGTATTTCAATGCGGGAAAGCGCGTTCGGCTGAAGGGCTAGCGCGATTCGTCCAGCATCGATCTTTCCAAGCTTATAGCCGAGAGCAATTCAGCCACCTGAAGCAAGCGCTCGCCCAGCGAACCCTGCACCGTAAAATAATCTATCCCGCAAACGGCCAGCATCTCCAGCACCTGCTGGTGAAGTGTCTGCCTGACCTCATCGCAGCGACGCCTCGTCCTCGCTTCTGCTGGCCCGGCCTTTTTGGCCATCAGGGTGCTACCCCCTGTACCGTTTGCACAACCCTTGTTCAAAATAAATAGCAAACATTACTTTTTAGTCATGGTTGCTGTTATTATATCTCGCGCTGTCGCACTTCTCATTCTCGGCAGCTTGCTCCATGCAAGCGCTACTTTTGTATGGGTAGTTCCACCGATAAGCCGGTGAAAAGCAGCGTGTAATGGACTGATTTATGTTTTGCAGAGGCAGCAAGTCATCAGAAAAATCCGCTTCGTCAGAACGTATTGGAAGTCTGCCCTTTATCCACTCTATAAGGAGAAACTTTGTGAAAATTCTTTCCTCTACTCCGGTCAAAACTATGGCAGCTACCGCTGCCTTGCTCTTGGTATCCGTCTCTGCCACCGCCGGTGACTACTGGAACTGTCACCCCACCTGTAGTACAGTTGCGACTAATGCTGCCAACGACGCAAAAAATTCCGCCAAACAACAAGGATACAACTCCTGCAACCAGTATCAAAATAATAACGATCGTTATGCGTGCTACGCTAGTGTCGATAGTTACGCCAACAATACCGTCTATCCTCAGGTCTATAGTTCGGTATATTACAGCTGCATGAGTTCGTGCTAAGTTGTCAAGACTGACGGCCGCCTAGGCGTCAAAAAAGCATGACAGCTCGCGGCGGCGCTTCTATGCCGCCGATTGTTGTCACTGCCCCACCGGCAAGGAATAAAAGCCCGCGCGGCAAGGCTAATTGCAACTCAATGCGGCAGAGCGTGTTCGGCTGTAGGGCTAGCGCGATTCGTCCGGCATCGCATTCGCGCAAGCGGAAACTGGTCTTTCTCGCGCGGCAGCGGTTTCGACAAATTCGCGCAGTGGCAGTCCAAATGTGATTGCATCGTTTCTGCTGGCCCGGCCTTCTTCACACCAGGGTGCCGAAACCTGTACCGTTTGCGCGACCCTTGTTCAAATTAAATAGCAAACATTGCTGTTTATTTACAATTGCTGTTATTATATTTACGTGCTGCCGCACTCCTCATTTTCGGCAACTTGCTCCATGCAAGCGCAAGTTTTGTATGGGTATTTCCACCGATAAGCGGGCGAAAAGCAGCATGTAATGGACCGATTTATTTTTTGCAGAGGCAGCAAGTCATCAGAAAAATCCGCTTCGTCAGAAGATATTGGAAGTCTGCCCTTTAACTCATCTTTGAAGAGAAACTTTGTGAAAATTCTTTCCACTACTTCGGTCAAATCTATTGCCGCTACCGCGGCTGCCTTGCTCTTGGTCTCCGCCCCCGCCTTGGCCTGTAGCAACAGTTACTGCAGTAGCTATGCCAGCAGTTACGCAGGCTACGTAAGAAGTTCCGTATTAGATTACGAAAGAGGTGTATGTTACTCCGTGTATCCGCAAGGCAATCCAACTTGCTATGCTAATGCCGAGACTAAAGCCAATTCGGCATATACCGGGGCCTATTACACAGCATATAATAATTGCATGGGCCAGTGCTAAGTTATCAAGACTGAAACCTGCTTAGCCGTCAAAAAGGCATGACAGCTTGCGGCGGCACTTCGATGCCGCCGCTTGTTATTGCTGCCCCCACCCGACAACGAATGTAGCCGCGAGGCAAGGCGATTGGTTTTTCAATGCAGAGGGCGCCTTCGACTAAAGGGCTAGCGCGATTCGTCCGGCATCGATCTTTCCAAGCTTATAGCCGAGAGCAATTCAGCCACCTGAAGCAAGCGCTCGCCCAGCGAACCCTGCACCGTAAAATAATCTATCCCGCGAACGGCCAGCATCTCCAGCACCTGCTGGTGAACTGTCTGCCTGACCTCATCGGACTCACGCTGCAAGCCGTCTTCCTGCCACGGGCTGTCCGGCGCAGTCACCAGGGTCAGCGCATAGTCATGGCGCCATTCGAGCACCGACAAAGCCGCATCGACCCGGTTCCAGTACCAGCGGCTGTACAAGGCCGTCATCAGCGGCGTGGTGTCGCAGAACAGAAACCGATTGGCCCGCAGCGCAGCCTCGTCCTCGCGCTCCATCTGCGTGCGCGCAATCGGAAACTGGTCTTCCTCGCGCGGCACCCTGCCCTGCGTTTCGACGAACTCGCGCAGGTATTCAGGCACCCACACGGTCGCATAGCGTTCGGCCAGCGCGGCTGCCAGCGTGGACTTGCCCGACGACTCCGCGCCGAGAATGGCGATGCGCTGAACCGCCGTCACCGCGCAGCTCCCGCGCTACGGGCCCAGGCCAGCCAGCCGACAATCGCCATGACGATGAACACAAAGTACAGGATCGCCGTCAGCATCAGGCCCTTATAGATATACAGGCCCACATACAGCACATCGACCACCACCCACACAGTCCAGTTCTCCACCTTTTTGCGCGACAGCAGAATCTGTCCGACCAGGCTGCCGGCGGTCAGGAAGCCATCGATATGCGGCACGTCGGTATTGGTCCAGGTCGACAGGAACCAGGCCAGCAGCAGGTAAGCCACGCCCCAGCCGATCAGACCGTAGATCCACCCAGCCCGGCTCAGCCAGGTCACGGTCAGCGGCGTATGGTGCTGGCCGCCGCGCAGCCACTGGTACCAGCCGAACACCGACACCGCGATGAACACGCCCTGCAATCCCATATCGCCATACAGGCGCGCGCCGAAAAACACAACGCCATAGGTGGCCGACGACACGATGGCGAAAAACCACGCCCAGTGGTTCTGGCGGATGTTGAAATACACCGTCAACACCGACAGCACGAACGCCGCCAGTTCCAGCGGCGTGGTGGTAAAGCCCAGCAGGGGTATGGCGTCGTTCATTGATTTACTTCGTTGGATACTTGATGGTCATTTCACGCAGCAGGTTATCGGCGTGGTCGACTTCCTTCATCACCCACAGCATGTAGCGGATGTCGACGTGGATGGCGCGCGTGATGGCGGTGTCGAAGTACCAGTCCTTGGTCACCGACTCGTAAGTCGAATCGAAGTTCAGGCCCACCAGTTCGCCGCGCTTGTTCACCACCGCGGAACCGGAATTGCCGCCGGTGGTGTCGGCGCTGGAGAGGAAGTTGACCGGCACGGTGCCCAGCACCGGGTCCTTGAAGACGCCGTAGCGTTTGGCTTTGACGGCATCGCGTACGCTTGAGGGCGCATCGAACGGATCGGTTCCTGTGTGCTTCTCGACGATGCCTTCGACGGTGGTGAACGGCCCTTTGCTGATGCCGTCGCGCGGGGTGTACGGCGCCACGGTGCCGTAGGTGACGCGCAAGGTGGAGTTGGCATCCGGGTAGACCGGTTTGCCCTGCGAAGTCTTGAGCGCGATCACGGCCGACATGTATTGCGGGATCACGCGTTCCAGGTTGCCGTCGACTTCCTTGCGGCGGTTTTCCAGCGCCATCGCTACCTCTTGCTGGCGCACGGCCAGCTGGATGAAGGCGTCGTCGGACGAGGTGAAGGCTTGCGGGTCCTTGCTCATCCAGCCCAGGCGCGTGGCGGTGTCGCCCAGCTTCGAGTTGGCGTACAGGGCGGCAATCACCTCTTGCTTCGGCAGCAGCGCATCCAGTCCCGGCGGATGCTGGTCGCCGCGCACGCGGGCGTAGCGCTGCAGCGCGGCGGCGAAGCGCGCCTGGTCCACGCTGGCGACAAAAGATTGTTCGAGGCGGGTCAGGCTGGCCTTGATGAAGGAGAGATCGCGCTCCTGGTAGCCGGTCTCGCGCTGTGGGTCGGGCTTCTGGCGTTCCAGGGCGAGCCGATACAAAGTGCGGGCCGATTTTAAAAGGTCGCTCTGGGTGGCGATCGCGTAGGCCAGCTCCTGCTCCGACAGCGCCATGTCGGCGGCAATGGCCGCGTCCAGGTCCGCCAGCAGGGTCTTGGGCGCGTTGCCCTGGTTGCCGGCCCTGGCGAACCAGGTGCGGAACTCGGCGTCCTGCGCGTCCTTGATCGCAGCGATGTCCTTGCGCGCGAAGCCGTCCAGCAGGCCCTGGGTTTTCTTCAGGACGTTGTTGATCGACTTGACCACGCTGGCGTAGCGCACATCGTAAGCGGCGTTACCCTTGGTGGCGGAGGCAATCACGCCCAGGTCCGCCTGCATTTCCGCGACGCGGGCAGGGAAATTCGATTCGCGGTTCCAGCGGATTTCGGACGGCAGCTTGTAGCGGCTGGTGCGGCCGGGATAACCGGCCAACAGGATCGGGTCGCCGTTCTTCAAGCCCTCGGCGGAGACCACCAGGAAGTCCCTGGATTTGTAGGGCACATTGTCCGGCGACGGATCGGCCGGACGGCCATCCTTGCCCACATAAGCGCGCAGGAAGGAGAAGTCGCCGGTGTGGCGCGGCCATTCGAAGTTGTCGACGTCGCCGCCGTAGTTGCCGATCATGTCGGACGGCGCGTACACCAGGCGCACATCGCGGATCATCAGCTGGCGAATGCGGTAGTACTCCAGGCCGCGGTGGAAGGCCGGCACGGCGCAGCGGTAGGCTTTATCGGTCTCGCACTCGGCGATCAAGGCCTTGATGCGGTTCTGGACCGCTTCCTTGCGTTCGCGTCCGGACAGCGTCGGCGCCAGTCCTTTGAGCACGCGCTCGCTGACGTTTTCCACCTTGTCGGTGACATACACGCGCAGGTTCGGGCCGCCTGGCAGTTCTTCTCCACGCGTTTTGGCCAGGAAGCCTTTGACGATGTAGTTGTTTTCGGCGTTCGAGTTGCGCTGGATGGCGCCGTAAGCGCAGTGGTGGTTGGTGACGACCAGGCCGTCGCCGGAGACGAACGATGCCGAGCAACCGTCGGTCGAGACGATCGCGCTCATCGGGTGCTTGGAAAGGTCGGAAAGCTTCTCGGCCGGGATCGTGATGCCGACGCGTTTGAGCTCAGCTTTCAGTTGCGGCAGCTGGTGTGGCTGCCACTGTCCTTCGTCGGCGTTCGCGGTAACGACAGTGCCGAGGAGGACCATGGGTAATGCGATGGATTTCAACAAGATATACCCCTGGAAAGAAAAAAAGCAAGCGCGGAGTATATCGTGTTTCGTAGGACGCTCGAAACTACCTGAGCACTACCGGCAGGGCGATTGCATCAAGGATCAGATTGCCAAGCCTAAGACCTTGGCAAGAAGGCGCGGTACCGATGATTGTTGATATCCGGGTGGTGGGTGCCATTGGCGTCTCCGGCGTGAAGTCGGACCAGGATGCGCAGATTGCGAAGGCGGCTGCGACGGCCGTCGCGAACAACTGAGCCGCCGGCCTGTATTATTGCAGCGCCATGCACACGCTCCTCTTTTCCTCCGGGGTGATCTTGGCGTACCCCCTCGAAAGATCGTCGCAGTTCATGGCATGCCGCGCTTTTTCTTTGCCTGCAGCCAGCTCGACTTCCTGCAGGGCGCTGACCTGGGTAAGGGTCCATGCCTTGAAGGCCATACCGGACGCAGACGTGCGGCGCAATTCGGCCAGCACTTCGCTGCTGTCGACCCCGGCTTGCAGGCGGGCCTGCCATTGTCTGGCCCAGGTGGCCATGGCAGGGTCGTGGCGGTTGTTGGCCAGCACCTGGAGGGCAAGGCGCGATTTGGCGTGATTGCCAGCGTAGGCATGCACGAGGGCGGCGGCGCGCGTGTAGTCGTTGACTTCGCGGCCGTTCTCCCAGGCGAGCTCGGCAGCAGTCAAGGCGGTCTCGCTCAGTGGCTCGCCGGAATCGAGTTCGGTGCGCAGCAGGGCGTATGCGGCTT
>CAMLFK010000043.1 GCA_946479255.1 uncultured Oxalobacteraceae bacterium | reverse complement strand
AGTTCTGGAATTCACGCGCCTGGCCGGTCTTGTCGCGCAGCTTGTACTGCACGCTCGGGCCGACGTTTTTCAAATCTTTGTTGTTGGCATTCTTGGCCGCCGAACCGGAATGCTTGTCCAGCGTCACGGCAAACTGATCGCCGAGTGCGCCGCCTTGGGCTACCGAGCGCGCATCCTGGCTGGCCATGTTTTCCACGTTAAACGGACGGAAGCCCGACCATTCCACCGAATAGCTGTCCGCGCCGCGCTTGAGGGCGGTCGCGCTGTTGACCTCGCCAGCGATGGCGAAAGGCGCGCTGCCGCTGCCGCTCATCGGAAAGCCGGTCAGGGTCAGCTTGGTGCCGCCGTCCTCAAAGCTCGACTGGTACACCGCCACGCCCTTGTAGATCAGCGGCTCGTTGACCTTGATGGTGGCCGGGAAGGTCTTGCCGGTCTCATGGTCGCGCACCACCACTTCGCTGGCGAACAGCTTGGGCATGCCGGTCGAGTAAAAGTCGATGACGAATTTTTTGAGCTGGATGGTGAACGGCAAGGCCTGGATCAGCACGCCGTCGGGACGGGGAATCATGGCCACGTCGCTGGCCTGCCCTTCGGCGATCATGGTGTTGCCGCGATAGGTAGGATTGCCCAGGCCGAGGCGGTGCTTGACCGGGATGTCGGCAATCACGCCGCTGCCGCCGAACGGCGTCTTACCCAGGAACCACTGCTGGAACTGGATCGGCAAGTCCGAATCGAGCGAGCCGCCGATCAGGATGATGATGATGGCGCCGTGCGCAAAAATGTAGCCGAACTTGTTGGCCGCGCCCTTCTTGGCCGCCACCAGGATGCCGTTCTCTTTTTCGACGATCTTGGCCTGGTAGCCGAAGTCACCCAGGCGCTTGGCGGTCTGCTGCGCCAGCGCTCCGCTGCTTAAGGGCGCCTGCCACTCGGCCTTGTGGTGGAAGTTGCGCAAGGATACTTCGCGCACGTTTTCCTTCCAGCTCTTCATGTCCCGGATCATCTTCGGGCCGTTGCGGATGATGCAGAAGCTGGTCGACAGGATCAGGAACAGCAGGATCAGGATGAACCACCAGGCCGAGTAGATCGCATACAGGCCCAGCTTGTCGAACACCTCATACCAGAACGGCCCGAACTGGTTGATGTAGTTCGGCATCGGCTCGCCCTGCTTGACCACGGTGCCGATGATCGAGGCGATCGCGATCATCACCAGCATGGTGATGGCAAAGCGCATCGAGGACAGCAGCTCCACGGCTTCCGCCAGTGCGCGGCGCTGGGTCTTGAGGGTAATTCCGGCGGTACTCATGTCAACATCCCTGAGGGCGTCTCACAAAACAATAAAAAAGGGCAGCGCGCTTGTCGCGCTGCCGCCCCGATCCTGCATTTGTCTGCATTGTGTTGCAAGTGGGCGCGGCGGGCAGACCCGCACGCCGCCCTGCTGGCTGTTACTTCAAACCGGCGATGTAATCGGCCACGGCTTTCATTTCTTCGTCCGACATGCGCTTGGCCAGCGCGGTCATCTGCGGGCTGTTCTTGCGTGCGTTGGTCTTGAACGCGTTCAGCTGGGTGACGGTGTAATCCTGGTGCTGGCCGGCCAGGCGCGGGTACTGGGCTGGAATGCCACCGCCGTTGGCGCCGTGGCAGCTGGCGCAAGCTGCAACGCCGGTGCCGGCGATGCCGCCGCGGTAGATCTTCTTGCCCAGCTCGATGGTGTCCTTGTTCTTGGCGGCGCCCGGCTTCGCGGCGGTGCTGGCCAAGTAGGCGGCGATGTGCTTTTTCTCATCGTCCGTCAGGGACTTGGAGTAAGGCGACATGATCGGGTTGTTGCGGTTCGGCGTGGTGAAGTCGACCAGCTGCTTGTTGGTGTAGGCTTCGATCTGGCCGGCCAGGCGCGGATTGGCGACGATGGTCGAATTGCCGGCGGCGCCGTGGCAGGAAACGCAGGCAGGAATGCCGCGCGCGGCATCGCCGCTGTCGAACAGCGAAGCGCCCTTGGCGGGATCGGCTTTAAAAGCGGCGGCAGGAGCCGGCGTCGCTGCCGAAACAAAACCCGACACTGCCAAGGTTGCAACCAGCAAAGATTTCACAAAAGCCGCTCCGGCGGCAGGTAAACATGCACGATTCATTCAAATACCCTGAGACAAGTCAAAAATGGTTTTATTGAGGAAGCTGTTCTTCTACGCCAGTTTCTCGATCGTGCGCTGCGGCTCTGACTTTTGCGGCGCAACAATCTGTAACCCCTTATTGTACAATAGCTTGCTCGCGTTATCGCCTCCTTTTTCTCCGCAGCCATTGCAGGCTGCACCTATTTAGTCCCCAATCCCATGTCCAGACTTTGGCAAGCCCGCTTCTTTACGACCGTCAACCAACTGCGCGATTTACCCGACACGCAGGCGCCTGAAATCGCCTTTGCCGGCCGGTCCAACGCGGGCAAATCGACGGCGATCAACATCCTGACCAACCAGAAGGGCCTGGCGTTCGCCTCCAAGACCCCGGGCCGCACCCAGCACATCAACTACTTCTCGATCGGCGGCGCCCACGTGGGCCAGCACCGCAAGGACCCGACCATCGTCGAAGAGATCGAAGCGCTGCTGGTCGACCTGCCCGGCTACGGCTACGCCGAAGTATCCGGTTCGGCCAAGCTGCACTGGCAAAAGCTGCTGGGCGACTATGTCCAGCGCCGCGAACAGCTGGCCGCGCTGGTGCTGATCATGGATTCGCGCCGTCCGTTTACCGAGCTGGACATCCAGATGCTCGAATGGTTCGCCCCCACCGGCAAGCCGATCCACTGCATCCTGACCAAGGCCGATAAGCTCAACCGCAACGAATCGACCAACGCCCTGCGCGCGGCGCGCCAGATGCTGGGTAGCTACGTCGATGAAGACGGCGAAGGCTTCCCCTTCACCGTGCAGCTGTTCTCCGCCTTGAAGCGCATCGGCATCGACGAAGCCAACGACAAGATCATCGACCTGCTCGGCTTGACGCCGGTGGAAACCGATCCCAACGTACCGCTGATCGACCCGGTCGACAGCGACGACTAAGCCTCGAAGGATTCAGACCAATGTCCAGCAGCCATCACCTCTACCCAGCCGTTCGCATGCGCCGCATGCGCCGTGACCCGTTCTCGCGCGCCCTGATGCGTGAGAACACGATCAGCGCCGCCGACCTGATCTACCCCGTCTTCATCCTCGACGGCGTCAACCAGCGCCAGAGCGTGGCCTCGATGCCCGGCGTGGAACGGGTTTCGGTCGACTTGCTGCTGGGCGTGGCGGAAGAATGCGTCAAGCTCGGCATCCCGGTGATGGCCCTGTTCCCGGTGATCGACAACGCCAAGAAAACGCCGGACGGCATCGAAGCGGTCAACCCGGACGGCCTGGTGCCGCGCGCGGTGCGTGCGCTCAAGAGCCGTTTCCCGGAACTGGGTGTGCTGACCGACGTGGCGCTCGACCCCTTCACCAGCCATGGCCAGGACGGCCTGATCGACGAACACGGCTATGTGCTCAATGACGAGACCATCGCCATGCTGATCCGCCAGTCGCTGTGCCAGGCCGAAGCCGGCGTGGACGTGGTGGCGCCGTCGGACATGATGGACGGGCGCATCGGCGCCATCCGCGCGGCGCTCGAAGAGCAGCGTTTCATCCACACCCGCATCATGGCCTACTCGGCCAAGTATGCCTCGGCGTTTTATGGTCCGTTCCGGGATGCGGTCGGATCGAGCGGCAACCTGGGCAAGAGCGACAAGAACACCTACCAGATGGACCCGGCCAACAGCGACGAAGCCCTGCGCGAAGTGGGGCTCGACCTGGCCGAAGGCGCCGACATGGTGATGGTCAAGCCCGGCATGCCATATCTGGACGTCGTGCGCAGGGTGAAGGATGAGTTCAAGGTGCCGACCTTTGCGTACCAGGTCAGCGGGGAATACGCGATGATCAAGGCCGCCGCGCAGAATGGCTGGCTGGATCACGACAAGGTGATGATGGAAGCGATGATGGCGTTCAAGCGGGCCGGGGCCGATGGGGTGCTGACCTACTTTGCGCTCGATATCGCCAGGCTGCTGAAAGCACGCGCATAAGTAAAAGCATGACAGCGGGGGGGCGCGTGAAGAAAAAAGTTAGCGCCCAGCCCGCCGATACTCCGGAAACATCTCCTTAAACAAAAACGCCTCCAGCTCCGCCTGGTCCGCCGGCCGTGCGCTCATCTTCACCACCCGCTGCAAGCGGTGCGAATCCCAGTCGAAATCCCCGTTCTTTTCCTTGCGAATCAGTTCGATCATCTTCTTGACGATCGCCGTTTCGATATCCGGTTCGCCGCCGCGCTCCACGGTCACCTGCTGCAGCCAGCGGCGCTGGAAATTCTGATTCCACCCGCGGAACTTCAACTCCGCCGAAGCGAAGGTTTTATTGCTGATACTGAACACTCCGCCGGTATCGTTCCCATCCCCCTTGGCCTTGCCGTTGGCCGCGGCGATATTCGCCTTGGCCACCCGCATGCCCCGGTCCGCATCGCTTTCCTGCGCGGTCTGGTCGCTGCTGTCCTGCCCGCGCGCCTTGCGGCGTGCTTCGATTGCCGCGGCCATGTCCATCTCCGGCGGCGCAGCCTTGGGCTTGGGCGGTTCCGGATCCGGCTCTTCCACCACCGGCTTTTCGTTCGGCAAAGTAATCGCATCCGGCAAGCGCTTGAGCTGCACCGGCGGGGTCGGTTTGGGCTTGGATTTGCTGATCTTGGGCTGCTTCTTGGGCTCCGGCGCGGCCTCTTTCGGCTTGGGCTTGCCGGCCAAAGGCGCTACGTAGGTAATTTCGCCGCCGGGCGGCTGGGTGACGGGTTTCTCGATCTTGGGCTTGAACAGCACCAGCAGCAGCACCAGCGCGTGCACCAGGATGGCGACGGCGATGGCGGTGCGGTTGATCGGCTTGCGGTCACCATAGCTGAGCACGTGCGCGGACGGCAAAGGCTGGCCGCAATGCTCGCAAAACCCGGTGTTATCGGGTGATTGATGATGATGATGATCACGCAAAATGGGTGCAACTTTCGAGGGAACGGCGCAAGCGTATGCGGCACAAGTGCCGAAGTCTATCCTTTTTGTGGGGATTCCGCACGGCGGGACTCGCACGGCAAGCCCTGCTTCCACCTTGCAGAGCTTACAAGATGAGCGTCTTGAGGGATGTTACAGAATGTATCGCCCGGTTTACGTGGCTTGCTCGACAGCATCGAGCTGCTGGACCGGCACATTGCGCGCCCGCCCCGCCGCCTTGGCGCGCGGCATTTCCATGGCATTGAACATGGCCGCCACGCACAACTCGGCCTCCAGGACCTGGCGCGACTGCCATTGCGGACGCGGCAGGTCGTCGCTGCCGAACAGTGCCCCTTCCGTCACTGCGCCCAGCGCCCACAAGTGGACCGAAGGCGTCCCGTCCCGGCCAAAGGGATGATGCCCGACGTCGATATCCAGCCCGCCCGGATGAAAAGTGCCGTTGTAAAAGGGCCGGGTGGTGCCGCGCTTGAGCAGGTTGCGGGTCAGCAAGGACTCCTCGGTTTCCGGCGAAAACACCTCCTGGCGCGCCACGATCACGGCGTCCAGATGCTGCACCGTGGTGCCGGCGTCAAAGCGCGTGTGCAAGGCGAACTGCGAGCGCTCCTCGTCGATCCGCACCACCGGGCCGGGGCCATCGGCGACCCGCAGCACGCCGGCTTCCATCAAGGCCAGCAACTGGCAGTTGCGTTCGATCTGCGGCCCGAAGCCCACCCGCCTGAAGGCCGGCTGGTACACGCCGAGGAATTTGCGGTGCGATGCCGCCAGCAGGCCGCCGTGATCGAGGCATTCCTGCAGCACCGCGCGGGTGTCGCGCAGCACCTCGGCGACCGCCTTGAGCGGGCTGCTCACATTGCCGCGCCTGGCCTGCTCCAGATCGGTCTCCAGAAACGCCCGGACGTAAGCGGCGAAATCGTCCCCATCCTCGAATACACGGCCGCGCAAGGGAAACAGCAAGCCGTCGATGGCCTCGCTCTCATCATTGCCCAGGCGGTACCAGACCGGATCGGGCGCGCCCTGGGCGTGCGAATCCTGGGCGCAGCGGTAGGCGAAGCCCATTTCCTTGATCAGCAGCGGCAGCAGTTCCCGCTCAAAGTCGAGCTGGACACTGCCGCGCTCGCGCAGCGCCTGGGCGCGCAGGCTGCGCACCGCGTCGCGCGTGAAGTACTGGGCCTGATGACGGCCGGCAACGCCTTTCTGGTTGATGCCGCGCGCGCTCGCCGGCAGGCAGCTGCGCGAAAACATCGTCAGCCTGGGTTCCTGCCCGGAGGCCACATAGCGCAGGCCGCGCCCGGCGGCCTCGAAGCGCCCGCCCCGGCCCACGGTCAGCTCGGCCAGCACGTCGTGCGCGCCCAGGCCCATCCCCTGGATGCCGACCTCGGCATCGTGGCTGATGCCGGCCAGCTTATCGAGCGGCCAGGCGTGCCGCACATAGCGCAGCTTGCTGTTGTAGCGCGCGTGGTCCTGGGCAAACTTGCGCAGCCAGGCTTCCTCGTCGGAGAGATTGCTGATGCCCTGCCCCGTGGTAAGGAATACGAAGTCGCTTGGCACGGTGAACCCGCTGTCGAGCTCGACCGTAAAGCCGCCGTCGTGACGGGCCACCATGTCGACCGCGCGGTGGCGCAGGTGCTGCACCTTGACCGTGGGCGGCATCGACGCGGCAATGGCGCCGTACGCCCAGCCCAGGTAGCGGCCCAGCAGCTGGCGCGGCAGGCAGTCGTTGTCGGTGATCTCAAGCCCGCCCTCGCCCACCTTGTGGAAGGCGGCGCCAAAGCGGCGGTAACCCTGCGCGCGTGCCCATTCGGCCAGCGACGGGGTGACGCAGGCCGGACCGAACTCCACCGAACCGGCGGACGGGAACACCGTTATCTGGCTGGCCGGCGTGTCGCCCAGCAAGTGCTGTGGCTGGCGTGGCGCGCAGCCACCCGGCCCGCAGGCTGAAGGGTCGATCAGATTGATCTGAAGCGGGCAGGAATTTTCGCGCGCGAACGCGGCGAAGCGCTCGAACACGGACAAGCCGCGCGGACCCATGCCGATGATGGTGACGCTATAAACCTCGCCGTAGGGCTTCATGTGACCGTCCTGTCCATGGGGAAACTTTCCCCATGGTGTCAGGCCGACCGGCGCACGACCTTGGCTTCAGTCAAGTCAGTCTTTGCGGCAAATTGAACTTGAGGCGTATCCATCGCCGCGAGTTGCTGGTCGTCCAACGGCCCCGTGCCGCTGTACTTGTCCAGCGCCAGGTAGATCACCGGCGTGATGTACAGGGTGATCACTTGCGAAAAGATCAGGCCGCCCACCACCGCCAGGCCCAGCGGCTGGCGCAGTTCGGCGCCTGCCCCCAAGCCCAGCGCGATCGGCAAAGCGCCCATCAGCGCCGCCAGCGTGGTCATCAAGATCGGCCGCAGGCGCAGGATGCAGGCCTCGCGGATCGCCTCTGCCGGCGCTTTGCCGCGCTTACGCTGGGCATCGAGCGCGAAGTCGATCATCATGATGGCGTTCTTCTTGACGATCCCGATCAGCATCAGGATGCCGATGATGGCGATCATGGTCAGGTCCAGGCCGAACAGGCGCAAGGTGAGCAAGGCCCCCACCGCCGCCGACGGCAGGCCGGCCAGGATGGTCAGCGGATGGATATAGCTTTCGTACAACACGCCCAGCAGCACATAGATGACGCCCAGCGCCGCCACGATCAGAATGATCTGGCTCGACTGGGAATCCTGGAAGACCGCCGCATCGCCGCCGTAGCGCGTGATGATCGAAGCCGGCAGCTTCATCTCGGCCGCCATGCGGTCGATCTTGGCCGTGGCCACGCCCAGCGGCACACCGGGCGCCAGGTTGAACGACAAGGTGATCGCCTCCAGCTGGCCCTGGTGGTTGACCGAGGTCGGCCCCACCGTGCGCTCGACATTGGCGAAGGCCGACAGCTGCACCAGCTGGCCGGTCTTGCTGCGCACCGACACGCGCGCCAGCGCATCGTCGAAGCGGCGATCCGCCGCATCGGCTTCCAGGATCACGTAATAGCTGGCGGCCGGCGCATAGATGGTCGACACCTGGCGCTCGCCGTAAGCCGCATACAGCGCGCTGCGCACCGCCGCCATCTCCACGCCCAGTACGCTGGCCTTGTCGCGGTCCACCTTCAGGGTCGCCTGCAGGCCGCGGTTCTGCGAATCGCTCGTCACATCGCGGAACATCGAATCGGCGCGCATGCGCTCCTGGTACTGATTGGCCCAGGAGCCCAAGGCATCGGCCTTGACGCTTTGCAGCGTGTACTGATAGCGGCTCTTGCTGGGCCGTCCGCCCAGCTGCAGGTTCTGGGTCGGGCTGAGGAACACCGACACCCCGGCCACCGCGCGGGTCGACTTGCGCAAGCGGTCCAGCACCTGCGGCATGGCGTCGCGCTGGCCGCGCTCACGCAGCGTGATGTTCACCCGCCCGCTATAGCCACCGCCGGAAAACGTGGTCACGTCCTGCACCGCCGGGTCGGCGCGCACGATCGTATTGATGCGCTCCTGCAGCAGGAGGAAGGCTTCGGTCGAGGTGTCTTCGGACGCTTCGATGGTGGCGCGGATGTGGCCCAGGTCTTCTTCCGGAAAGAAGCCCTTGGGGATGGTCACGTACAGCACGACGGTCAGCACAAAAGTCGCCAGCGCGATCAAGAGCACCACCGGCCGGTTCGCCAGCGCCATGTCCAGCGTGCGCGTGTAGCCGCGCTGGACCTTGGCGAAGCCGGCCTCGAAGTGGCGGCCCACAAAGCTCTTTTCGCCTTCGCCGTGCACGTGCGGCGGCAGCAGGCGGCTGGCCATCATCGGCACCAGGGTCAGCGACACCAGCGCCGAGACCAGGATCGACAGGCCCACTACCACCGCGAATTCATGGAACAGCAGGCCGATCACGCCGGGCATGAAGAACACCGGGATGAACACCGCCACCAGCGAGATCGAGATCGACACGATGGTAAAGCCCATCTCACGCGAACCGGCCAGGGCGGCGTCGATCGGCCGTTTTCCCATCTCGATGTGGCGCACGATATTTTCCAGCACCACGATGGCGTCGTCGACCACCAGCCCGACCGCCAGGGTGATGCCGAGCAGGGAGACATTATCCAGGCTGTAGCCCAGCCAGTTGAGGAGCGCCAGTGCGCCCAGCAGCGAGATCGGCATCGTCACCGCCGGGATGAAGGTGGCGGCGGCGCGGTGCAGGAACAGGAAGATCACCAGCACCACCAGAGCGACGGTGAACGCCAGGGTCAGGTTGACGTCGTGGATCGCTTCGCGGATCGAGATCGAGCGGTCGTTCACCAGGCTCAGTTTGACCGAGCCGGGCAGCTGCGCCTGGAACTGCGGCAGCAGCTTGCGCACCGCGTCCACCACCTGCACCGTGTTGGCGTTGGGCTGGCGCTGCACCACCAGCACGATCGAACGCTCGCCGTTGTACGACGCGGTCGCCTTGATCGACTGGAAGCTGTCTTCGACGATGGCCACATCTTTTAAGCGCACCGGCAGGCCGTTGCGGGTCGCCACGATCACCTCGGAAAACTCGGCCGCGTTCATCAGCTGCGCATTGCCCTGGATGGTCAGGGTCTGACTGGGGCCGTCCAGGGTGCCCAGCGGCGCGTTCGAGTTGGCGGCGCGCAGGGCGGCGGCCAGTTCATCCATCGACATGTCGCGCGCGGCCATCAGCTCGGCACGCGCGCGTACCCGCACCGCGAAGCGCTTCTGGCCATTGACGGTCACCTGGGCCACGCCCGGCAGGGTCGACAGGCTGGGCGCCACCAGGTTCTCCGCATAGTCGTTCAGGTCCGACAAGCTCATCGACGGCGAAGTCATCGCCATGAACAGCACCGGCGCGTCGGCCGGGTTGACCTTGCGGTAGGACGGCATATCGACCATCTCCTGCGGCAGCTGGCGCTGCGCGGCCAGCAGCGCGGCCTGCACGTCGACCGCGGCGGTGTTGATGTCGATGCTTGGGTCGAACTCCAGGGTCAGCGAGGTCGAGCCCTGGGTGCTTTGCGAGGTGATCAGCATGATCCCGGCCACGGTGGAAAACTGCTTTTCCAGCGGCAGCGCCACCGACGAGGCCATGGTCTCCGGGCTGGCGCCGGACAGGTTGGCCTGCACATTGATGACCGGGGTGTTATAGCTTGGCAGCGCGGCCACCGGAATCTGCGCGTATGCCAACAGGCCGACCAGGATGACACTGATCGACAGCAGCACCACCATCACGGGGCGCCGGATACACAGTTCGGACAGGTTCATTTCTTCGCTACCTGGGTGGCGGCCGGTCCCTTGGAACCGGAACCGGGACCGGCATTGGCCAGGCGTACCTTGCCGCCCGGGCGCAGGTTCTGCTTGCCCTCGGTGATCACCTTCTCGTCACCCGACAGGCCGGTCACGGCAGCGTTCAGGCCGAAGCTGTGCACCCGCGTCACCGGTTTCTGCAGAGCGTTCCGCTCGCCGTCGACCACATACACAAAGGTGCCGCGGGTATTGGTGATGATGGCGTTCTGCGGCACCACCACGGCGTTGGCCAGGGTCTGCACCGTCACGCGCGTGCTGACGTACTGGCCGGGCCACAGCGCGGTATCGCGGTTGTCGAAGGTGGCTTTGACGCGGATGGTGCCGGCCTTGGAATCGACCGCATTGTCGACAAAGGTCAGCTTGCCGCTGCTGGCGCGCCCGGCGCCCGGCGCGGACGCTTCCACCGCGACGCCGCCGCGCTCCTGCGCCGCCAGCAGCTGGGCCAGCGCGCTTTCGGGCAAGGTGAACGATACGGTGATCGGATCGAGCTGGGTGATGGACGTCAGCGAGGTGGCCAGCTGCACCAGGCTGCCCGGATACACGTCGATGGCGCCGACCCGGCCGGCCATCGGTGCGCGGATGGTGCTGTAGCTCGCTTCCACGCCTTCGGCTTTGAGCGCCGCGCGGTCGGCCGCCAATTGAGCGCGCGCCGACTCCCGCTGGCTGCGCAGCGTATCGACCGCGCTCTGGGCGATGAACTTCTGGGCAAACAGCTCCTCGCTGCGGCGCAGCTGGCGCTCCAGGTCGCCCAGCGCGGCCTGGCTGCGCGCCACCTGCGCGCGGGTCTTGTCGACATTGGCCTGGCTGCTGCGCTCGTCCAGCGTGAACATCAGCTGCCCGGCCTTGACGAACTGGCCTTCCTTGACATGCACCTTGCGGATCGTGCTGGTGGTCTGCGGATGCAGGTCCACGCTCGACAGCGGAGTAACGGTGCCGTTCGACTGCAGCACCACCGGCACGTCCTGGCGCTGCGCCGCCACCACGTTGACCACGGTGGGCGCACCGCCGCCATTGGCGCCGCGCGCGCCGGCCGCGGCCTGGACCGGCACGTCACGCTGGTTCAGATACCAGGCGGCCCCGCCCACGATGGCGGCGGCGCCGGCCCAGACTGCGATGTTCTTCTTTTTCATGATGACTGATCGTGGTGTTCAGGATTTTAGAGCGATGGATCGAAGCCTAGCGCTTGGCCTGGTACAGCTCGGGCAGCACCAGCGTGACTTCCAGCCCGCCTTCGGGCCGGTTGGCCAGTTCGATGCTGCCGCCGTGCTGCTCGGCGATGTTGCGGGCGATGGTCAGCCCCAGACCGGTGCCGCCCGACTCGCGCGAACGCGAAGTCTCCACGCGGTAGAACGGGTCGAACACGCGGCCGATCTCGCCCGCCGCGATGCCCGGCCCCTTGTCGCGGATGCGGATGCGCGCGGTGCCGCCGCCGCCCTCGACCAGCACACGCGCCTGCTGGCCGTACTTGACGGCGTTGTCGATCAGGTTGACCAGGCAGCGGCGCAGGGCCAGCGGGCGGCCCATCAGCGCCATTCCGGCGCTGCCCTGCACCTCGACCTGCTGGCCGGCGTCGGTGGCGTCGCAGGTCACGCTGGCCAGCAGCGAATCGAGGTCGAGGCGCTGCATGTTCTCGGTGGTGTCGGTGCTGCGCGCCAGCTCCAGGCCCTCGCGCACCATGGCCTGCATGGCCGACAGGTCTTCCACCAGGCGCTGCTGCAAGTCCTTGTCGTTGACCTTTTCCAGGCGCAGGCGCATGCGCGTGAGCGGCGTCTGCAAATCGTGGGTGATCGCCGCCAGCATCTGGGTGCGCTGGGAGATGTACTGGCGGATGCGTGCCTGCATCGCATTGAAGGCCGCGCTGGCCTGGCGGATTTCGCTGGCTCCCGTCAAGGCCAGCGGCGGGTGGTTGATGTCGTTGCCCAGGTCGGTGGCGGCCTGCGCCAGCCGCTTCAAGGGACTGGTGGTCATGCGCGCCACCGCGTAGGCGAGCAGCGCGATACTGAACAGGAACAGCGCCACGATCAGGCGGTAATCGGTCTTGTGGGCCAGGAACGACGTGGGCGGCGGCAGCACCCGCAGGCGCAGCTGCTCGCCGTCGCGCATGCGCACATTGACGGCCTCGCACACGCCGGTCCACTTGGTATCGGTCACGCCGAACAAGCTCGAATCGGGGCGCGGCAGGTCGCATTCGGCCGGGCGCGCCCTGACCGACTCAAGCTGATAGCCTTTGCCCATGCGCGCCGCCAGCGCCTTGGTAAATGGCGACTGCTTCGGCTTGACCGCCATCGGGATGCGGATTTCTTCGAGCCGGATGCCGGGCCGGTTGGCCACGCTCAGGTAAGCCAGGCGCGCCGATGGCGGCACTGTTTCAGTCGCCGTAATCAGCTGCTCCGAACGCTCCAGCGCGTGCAGGTCGCGGAATTCCTCGATCACGCCGCGCCGCTCGTTTTCGGCCAGCAGCTGGGTCACCACGGCGGAGCTGACGGTCCCGAGCAGCAGGGTGGCGAATACGCGCCCGGTCATCGAACCGAAGAAACCCTTCACGCGCCTGGCTCCACCGTGACCTGGCCGGCCAGTACATAGCCGCCGTTACGCACGGTCTTGATAATCTGCGGCACGCGCGCATCCTCGCCCAGCTTCTGGCGCAGGCGGCTGATCTGGATGTCGATCGAGCGGTCGAAGGGATCGGCGTCGCGGCCCTGGGTCAGGTTGAGCAGCTGGTCGCGGTTGAGGACCCGGTTCGGATGCTCCAGGAAGACCCGCAGCAGGCGGAATTCCGCACCCGACAGCATGATGACGATGCCGTCCGGGTTGACCAGGTGGCGCGCGGTCAGGTCCAGGGTCCAGCCAGCGAAGCGGATGCGCTGGGCATTGTCGGACGGCGCATTGGACGGCATCGCATGGCTGCGCCGCAGCACGCTGCGGATGCGCGCCAGCAGCTCGCGCGGCTCGAAGGGCTTGGGCAGGTAATCGTCGGCGCCCATCTCCAGGCCGAGGATGCGGTCGAGCGGCTCGTTACGCGCGGTCAGCATGATCACCGGCAGGGAAGAATTGGCGCGCAGCTTGCGGCACAGGGTCAGGCCATCGTCGCCCGGCATGTTCAGGTCCAGCACGATCAGGTCGGGCCTGGCCTCGTCCAGGGTTTTCCACATCCCGGTGCCGTCGGCCGCCACCAGCGCGCGGTAGCCGTTCGACTCCAGGTACTCGGCCAGCAGGCTGCGGATGTCGCGGTCGTCGTCGACGATCAGAATGGTAGTGGGAGTGTCCATGACCGCAATTATCCGCAGATAGTGCCAGCGTGGATAGCATAATTGTATCGCTCTGTATATTGGCGGATGGCCGATACATATTGATACAAACTGTTCCGCTACAGACACGGGAGCGAAACACGGCGAGCCGACACTGCATCCTGTAGCACAAGCACTCATCAACGCATTACTTATCAACCTCTAGGAACCGATATGAACACGATGAATCAAGTACGCAAGGGTGTCGCCGCCGGCCTGCTGGCCCTGTCGATGGGCGGTATCGCCATCAGCGCGCAAGCACAAGGCGCCGCAGCGGCCGCTGCGCAGCAAGGCCGTCACGGCCATGCCGCCACCCTGGAAGAGCGCCAGGCCCGCCGTGCCGAGCATGTGGCCAAGCGCCAGGCCAAGCTGAAGGAAGCTTTGAGGCTCACCGCCGCCCAGGAAGGCGCGTGGAACACCTTTGTCAACGCCACCCGCCCGCCCGCACTGGCTGAACGGGGCGACCGCGCCGCCTGGGCCTCGCTGTCCGCCCCGGCACGGCTGGAAAAGCGCATTGCCATGCAGCGTCAACGCACCGAGCGCATGCAGTCGCACCTGAGCGCCCTGAACAACTTCTACGCGGTGCTCACGCCCGAGCAGAAGAAGGTGCTCGACGAGACCAGGATGGGTCGTGGCGGACGTGGCGGCATGCATGGCAATCACCACCGCGGCATGCACCACGGCTGAAACAGCGTGGGCGGGAAGGCCTTCCCGCCCCGTTGTTTTAAAATCGGCAATTTAGTCCGAACAACTTAGCGGCGTCCCTGTCTAAACCTTATGTACCTTACATAAGGAGGCACCCATGAACAACTGGATCGTTACCGCCAATGCCGGCAAAGCGCGCATCTTCTCGCAAGGCAACCCTGGTGCACCCTACGAAGAGATCGAGAGCATGGTCAACGACAGCGTGCGCACGCAGATTCCCACCGACCAGACCGCCCAATTAGCGGCCGGCAAGAGCATGCATGCCACCGGCGCGCCGTCCACCCAGAACGGCTACGAGCCGCAGCAGACCCCGCAAGCCCACGAAACCGAGCTGTTTGCCCGCAGCCTGAACGATTATCTGGTGAAAGCCCACCAGGAACACCGTTTCGACCAGCTGACCTTGGCCGCTTCGCCCGAGTTCCTCGGCGTGCTGCGTAAATTCGTCGAACCCAAGCTGGGCGACGCGATTGCCCAGGAAATCAACAAAGACTACACCCAGCTCAGCCCGCGTGAGCTTCAGCAACAGATCACCAACAAGCTCAATTCCTGAGCGCCTGGCCCGGCGATGCAATCCGGCAACAGCCGGGCCAGATATCGACACCCGCTTGGCGAGTTCGTGTATCCTTGCCCTGATATATCCGTACGGCAACTTTTGTGGCCGATGAGGTCTATATCGGGGAGCCAAGTTGAATACCTGTGTGTATGACAAGACCGACAAGGGCCGGGAAGAAATCGCGACCCGCAAATACCATGTACCGCCGCGCCTGCGTACGCTGCTGGTGATGATCGATGGGCGCAGGCCGGTCAGCGCCCTGATCGCCAGCTTTTCCGCCATTGGCGTGACCGAGGACACCGTCAACGAACTGCTGCGCGAAAAATATATCGCGCTGGTCAGCCCGGCCGTACCGGTGGCTGCCGTCGCGCCCCCGGTGGCGGCGCCGCCCCGGCCGGCACCGCTGCTTGATCCCGAACCGCAGCTTGCCGAGGTCGCGGAGCAGAGCGACAGCGAGCGCTTCCGCAGTCTGTACGATTTTTATAATCAGACCATCAAAAGTACGATCGGACTGCGCGGCATCGGGCTACAGCTCAAAGTCGAAAAGTGCGACACTGTCGGTGATTTCCGTGAATTGCGCCTGGCCTACCTCGACGCCGTACTCAAGGCCAAGGGGCGCGAAATGGCCCTCAGCCTGCGCGACCGGCTCGACCAGTTACTGGGCGGCAAGCCCGAGCACGATCCTTTCGAACCCGGCTAGTTCAGTTTGGCCAGCGACACCGTGAACGCATCGGCGTTCTGGTAACCGATCACGCGCGAATTGGCGATTTCGCGGCCGTCGCCGTCGAACAGGATGATCCCTGGCGGGCCGAACAGGCCGAAGCGCTTCAGCATCGCCTTGTCATGCGCATCGTTGGCTGTCACGTCGACCTGCAGCAGCAAGGTGTGACTCAAGGCAGCCTTGACGCGCGGATCCACAAAGGTCAGCTTCTCCATCTCCTTGCACGACACGCACCAGTCCGCGTAAAAATCCAGCATCGCGGTCTTGCCCGAGTTCGCCGCCAGGGCCGCCTCCAGGTCCGCCACCGTCTTGATCCGTTTGAAGTGCAAGCCCTGCTCCGCCGTGCCGGTCAGGTGAGCCAGAGGCGCCAGCGCATCGCGCCCGCCGCTGGCCACGCCGGCGAGCTGCATCAAGCCCAGCAAGCCGAAAGCCGCGCCCAGCGCCATCGCCGCCCAGTGCCGTTTGCCTTTCATAAGCAGAAACGCCCCATAGCCCGTCAGCAAGGCAGCCCACAATGCCATCTGCAGGGCCGCCGGGATGACGGGTGAGATCATCCAGATCGCCATGCCCAGCATCAGCACGCCGAAGAACTTCTTGACCGACTCCATCCACGCGCCCGCGCGCGGCAGGAAGGCGCCGGCCGAGACACCCACCAGCAGCAGCGGAATGCTCATGCCGATCGCCATCGAGAACAGCGCCGTGCCGCCTGTGAACACATCTTTGGTCTGGCTGATGTACACCAGCGCACCGGCCAGCGGCGCGGCCACGCAAGGTCCCACGATCAGCGCCGAGATCGCGCCCATGACGAACACGCCCGCCAGCTTGCCCGACGACTGGCGCCCGGAAGCGCTGGCCAGCCGGGTTTGCAGGGCCGCCGGCACCTGCAACTGGTAGACATTGAACATCGACAAAGCCATCACCGCGATCAGCAGGCCGAAAGCGCCCAGCACCCAAGGCGTTTGCAATGCCGCCGCCAGCCCTTCGCCGGCCAGGCCTGCGGCGACGCCGAGCGCCGTGTAGACGATTGCCATGCCCAAGGAGTAAGCGATCGACAGGATCAGCCCGCGTGAACGTTTTGCCTGCGCGCCCTCGCCCACGATGATGGACGACAGGATCGGCACCATCGGCAACACGCAGGGCGTGAACGCCAGGCCGAGGCCGAGTAAGAGGAAGGCCGGGATGATGGTCAGCAGCTTGCCATTGCCCAGCACGGTCGCGATGGCGCCTTCGGGAACGGGGGCGGGAGCATTGTCTTGCGCGATGATCGAGCCGGGCGTGCTCATCGCGGAAGTGGATCCGCCGCCGCCCGCCAAGCGCGTGCTGGCCTCTTGCGGCGCGTAGCACAAGCCCTTATCCGCGCAGCCCTGGCTGCTTGCTGTGAGGGTGAACACGCCGGCCGCCTCGACCGGGATCGTGATGGTGACCGTCTTACGATAGGTCTCCACATCCTTCTGGAAAGTCTCGTCGAACTTCACCTTGCCCGGCGGGATATCCGGTTTGCCGAGGGTAGCGCCCTTTGCGCGGAAGACGAACTGCTCGCGGTACATGTAATAACCGTCCGCGATCTCGTAAGTCACGGCCGCGGTTTTCCCGTCCAGCATGGTTGCGGAAAACTTGAAGGCGACTTCAGGCGGAAGAAATTCGTCGTCGGCTGCGCGCGCGGCGTTGCCGAACAGTGCCAAACAAGCCAGCAGCAGCGTCAGCAGATCCAGCAGGGACCTGGCAGGAAAGCGAAACATGGGATCTCATCGTTCGGGGCAATACCGCATGTTACACCGCTGGGCAACATCGAGTGCAGCCCCCCTCAACCCTGGGGTCTGTGCCCACATTGTTACACGAGCTCATCCGTAAAAACGCCCCGATCGGATTATCGGCGTCATCGTCAAAGTTTCCTCGTCTTTTTTTTTGTTCCGAATCACTCCCACGTCGATTCGGCCGTTTCCCATAATCGAAAATGCAATAAGCCGGAGCGAGATCGGCCACAGTTGCCCTCCTCCCGGGGTCAATGCCCACATTGATATACGAGCCCATCGGCGCATTCAATATGGCTGGTCCTATCGCCGTAGGCGTTTGCCGATAATCGCTCTATTCAAACGGCCGAGCTCGTATATCAATGTGGGCACTGACCCCAGGGTTGAGGGAAATCGCTTTCATCAGACGAAAAAAAACCAGGCAGAGCCTGGTCTTTTTCTTGCGGAAACCGGCGATTACTCGGCGGTTGGCGCTGCTTCGACGTCGCTGACTTCTGGACGGTCCAGCAGTTCAACGTAAGCCATCGGGGCGTTGTCGCCTACGCGGAAACCCATTTTCAGGATGCGCAGGTAGCCGCCATTACGATTGGCGTAGCGTGGACCCAGTTCGGCGAACAGCTTCAATACCATCTCGCGGTCGCGCAGACGGGAGAATGCCAGACGCTTGTTGGCCAGGGTGTCGGTCTTGCCCAGGGTCAGGATCGGCTCGATAACGCGGCGCAGTTCCTTGGCTTTTGGCAGGGTGGTCTTGATGGCTTCATGACGCAGCAGGGAAACGGTCATGTTGCGCAGCATTGCCAGACGGTGGGACGAAGTACGGTTCAGCTTGCGAAGGCCGTGACGGTGACGCATGGTAAATCCTTTCTAAGTGTTTAAATTCCAGCTCTTCGATCGTCCTGAGACGCGGGCCGGTTAATAGCTTGGTTGGTACAACAAAAAAACCCGCGGCCGAAACCACGGGCGTACAGCAATTATTTCTCGAGGCCTGCAGGTGGCCAGTTCTCGAGTTTCATACCGAGAGTCAGGCCGCGCGATGCCAGCACTTCCTTGATCTCGTTGAGCGACTTGCGGCCCAGGTTCGGGGTCTTGAGCAGCTCGTTTTCCGAACGCTGGATCAGGTCGCCGATGTAGTAGATGTTTTCCGCTTTCAGGCAGTTGGCCGAACGGACGGTCAGTTCCAGGTCGTCGACTGGACGCAGCAGGATCGGATCGACCAGCGGTGCACGCGATGGCGCTTCAGCAGCAGCTTCGGTGCCTTCCAGGGCGGCAAACACGTTCAGCTGGTCAACCAGCACGCGGGCCGATTGACGGATCGCTTCTTCCGGGGTGATCACGCCATTGGTTTCAATGTTGATGATCAGCTTGTCCAGGTCGGTACGCTGTTCGACACGGGCCGATTCCACGAAGTACGACACACGGCGCACTGGCGAGAACGACGCGTCCAGGATGATGCGGCCGATGGTCTTGTTGGTGTCTTCCGACAGGCGACGCACGTTGCCCGGTACATAGCCACGGCCTTTTTCAACCTTGATCTGCATGTCCAGCTTGCCGCCGGCGGTCAGGTGGGCAATCACGTGATCCGGGTTGATCAGTTCCACATCATGCGGCAGGTCGATGTCCGATGCCAGGATCGCGCCTTCGCCTTCCTTCTTCAGGGTCAGGGTGACGGAATCACGGTTGTGCACCTTGAATACCACGCCCTTGAGGTTCAGCAGCAGGTCCACGACGTCTTCCTGCACGCCGTCGAGCGACGAATACTCGTGAACCACGCCGGCGATCGTCACTTCGGTCGGCGCGTAGCCCACCATCGACGACAGCAGTACGCGGCGCAACGCATTACCCAATGTGTGGCCATAGCCACGCTCGAACGGCTCCATCACGACTTTGGCGTGACCGGCACCGAGGGCTTCAACATCGATAATACGTGGCTTCAACAGACTGTTTTGCATGAAATGTCCTTTTCAATACCCTCGGCTCATTACACCGATAAGGCTGATGGCATTAGTGAAAACGCCCACTCCTGGTGGAGCGGGCGGGAAACGGTGCATCGGGCCGGCGACTGGCGCCAGGAGCCCGATGGCTGCGTTATTAACGCGAGTACAATTCGACGATCAGCGATTCGTTGACGTCGTTGGCGATCTCGTTACGCTCTGGGAACGATTTGAAGGTGCCTTCCATTTTCTTGGAGTCAACCGACACCCAGCTTGGCATGCCGACTTGTTCAGCCAGCGACAGGGCTTCAACGATACGCACTTGCTTCTTGGCCTTTTCGCGAACGGCGATGACGTCGCCGGTCTTGACGTTGTACGAAGCGATGTTCACAACGTTACCGTTGACGGTGAACGCTTTGTGGCTGACCAGCTGACGCGCTTCAGCGCGGGTCGAGCCGAAGCCCATGCGGTAGCAGACGTTGTCGAGACGCGCTTCCAGCAGACGCAGCAGGGTTTCGCCGGTGTTGCCTTTGCGGCGGTCGGCTTCAGCGAAGTAGCGGCGGAACTGACGCTCGAGAACGCCGTACATGCGCTTGACCTTCTGCTTTTCACGCAGCTGGTTGCCGTAGTCCGAGGTGCGGGCACCCGATTTGACACCGTGCTGGCCTGGCTTGACGTCCAGTTTGCACTTCGAGTCGAGCGAACGGCGTGCGCTCTTGAGGAACAGGTCCGTGCCTTCGCGACGGGACAGTTTTGCTTTAGGTCCGATATAACGTGCCACAATGCTTCCTTTAAAAAATGACGCCCCAGCCGCATCCGTGATGCCGGCAGGCGCTAGTCCGAACTCATTGGTCCGAACGTGGCTAGTGAAAACTGCAGGGAAACTTCCCCCACAAGCCTGGCTGCCAATGCAAGCCAGGCGACGAACAGCCGGGCAGTATACCCTAAAGGGCATTGCGCCGGCGATCCACAGTCAATTATTTTTACTGCGTTATTTTTACTACCCACGTCCCGCCGGACACCCGGCGGTCGTGTCAAACGACGTCTTTAGATACGACGACGCTTTGGCGGACGGCAACCGTTGTGCGGTACTGGCGTCACGTCCTGGATCTCGGTGATCTTGATGCCCAGGTTGTTCAATGCGCGAACTGCCGACTCACGACCAGGACCTGGGCCCTTGATACGCACTTCGAGGTTCTTCACACCGCACTCAACCGCCACCTTGCCTGCTGCTTCGGCCGCAACCTGCGCTGCGAACGGGGTCGATTTACGCGAACCCTTGAAGCCAGCGCCACCGGAGGTCGCCCACGACAGGGCGTTGCCCTGGCGGTCGGTGATGGTGATGATGGTGTTGTTGAACGATGCGTGGACATGCGCGATGCCTTCAGCGACGTTCTTTTTAACTTTTTTGCGTACGCGCGCTGCTGCTGCGCTGCTCTGTTGCTTAGCCATGGTCGTTTCCTAGTTATTTCTTAAGCGATTGTGCGGCCTTGCGTGGACCCTTGCGAGTACGCGCGTTGGTGCGGGTGCGCTGGCCGCGAACTGGCAGGCCTTTACGATGACGCATACCGCGGTAGCAACCCAGATCCATCAAACGCTTGATGTTCATGGACAGCTCACGGCGCAGATCGCCTTCGACGACGAACGTGCCCACTGCATCACGCAGCTTCTCGAGTTCGGAATCGTCCAGGTCCTTGACCTTCTTGTTGGTCGCAACACCCGTTTCAGCGCAGATCTTCTGTGCGCGTGGGCGGCCAACACCGTAGATGGCGGTCAAGCCGATAACGGTGTGCTGATGATTTGGGATGTTAACCCCTGCAATACGTGCCATTCGTTATTCCTCAATCAATAACGTTAAATTAACCTTGACGCTGTTTATGACGCGGTTCCACGCAGATTACGCGGACCACGCCTTTGCGCTTGATGATCTTGCAGTTGCGGCAGATCCGCTTGACTGATGCATTGACTTTCATTTTTGGACTCTCTTCTAAGCTCCGACACTTGTTCGGAAGGTTCGTATAACTGCGACTTGCTTTGGGCTAGTCACTTGGTCCGGAACACGATGCGGGCCCGGGACAGGTCATACGGCGTCAATTCCACCGTGACCTTGTCGCCGGGAAGAATGCGGATATAGTTCATCCGCATTTTACCCGAGATGTGTCCGAGCACCACGTGCCCGTTTTCCAGCTTTACTCGAAACGTTGCGTTGGGCAGATTCTCAAGAATCTCGCCCTGCATTTGGATAACGTCGTCTTTTGCCATTCGGTTTGTGTACTCCTGGTTCGCGGTGGGCGGCCGATGATTCGGTCAACTACCGCGTCGGAATTCCGCCTTTGAAATTTGCCTTGCGCAGCAGCGATTCATATTGCTGCGACATGACGTAGTTTTGTACTTGCGCCATGAAGTCCATGGTGACAACCACAATAATCAACAGGGAAGTACCACCAAAATAGAACGGTACCTTCCAGCGGGCTTGCATGAACTCCGGCAGCAAACACACCAGGGTGATGTACACCGCACCGGCCAGTGTCAAACGCATCAGGATCTTGTCGATGTAGCGGGCGGTCTGGTCGCCAGGACGAATCCCGGGAACGAAGGCGCCGCTCTTCTTCAAGTTATCCGCCGTTTCCTTGCTGTTGAATACGAGTGCCGTATACAAGAAGCAGAAAAACACGATTGCCACTGCGTACAACAGCGCATGGATAGGCTCACCAGGCCCCATCGATGCCGCCAGGTCTTTCAGGAACCCGGTCACCGGGCCGGACGCATCCTTGCCTTTGGTGAACCAGTCCACGATCGTCGCCGGGAACAGGATGATCGACGAAGCAAAGATCGGTGGGATCACACCGGCCATGTTCAGCTTCAGGGGCAGATGGCTGCTCTGGCCGCCATATACCTTGTTGCCGACTTGACGCTTGGCGTAATTGACCAGGATCTTGCGCTGTCCGCGTTCCACGAACACCACGCCGTACGTCACGAAGGCCACCAGGATCACGATCACGATGGCGCCAATGGCGCTGATCGAACCGGACGACACCATGGTGAACAAGCCCGACAATGCTGCCGGCAAGCCCGCCGCGATACCGGCGAAAATGATGATCGAGATGCCGTTACCCAGTCCGCGTTCGGTGATCTGCTCGCCGAGCCACATCAGGAACATCGTGCCAGTCAATAGTGACACCACGGTGACAAAACGGAATGCCATGCCAGGATCAATCACCAGTCCGGGCTGCGATTCCAGCGCTACCGCAATCATGAAGGCCTGGAACAGCGCCAGCACTACCGTGAAGTAGCGCGTGTACTGGGTGATCTTGCGGCGTCCCGATTCGCCCTCCTTCTTCAGCGCTTCCATCTGCGGCGAGATGATCGACACCAGCTGCATGATGATCGAGGCCGAGATGTAAGGCATGATGCCGAGTGCAAATACCGTGAAGCGTTCCAGCGCGCCACCCGAGAACATGTTGAACATGCCCAGGATGCCGCCTTGGTTTTGCTTGAACAGCGTCGCCAATTGTGACGGGTCGATCCCGGGAACCGGGATGTGGGCACCGACACGATAGACGACCAACGCGCCAAGCAAAAACCAGAGCCGGCTCCAGGGGAAACCAGCCGCTGCACTTTTACCAAGTTGTGTATTAGTCGCCAATTTTTGCTCCGATCAAGCTATCCGCTTGCAATTTACGCTACCGAGCCGCCGGCCGCTTCGATGGCTGCTTTCGCGCCAGCGGTGGCCTTGATGCCCTTCAGGTTCACAGCCTTGGTGATTTCGCCCGACAGGATCACGCGTACGTCGCGTGCCAGCACAGGCAGTACACCAGCTTGCTTCAGAACCAGAATGTCGACGTCGCCAACAGCCAGGTTGTTCAGGTCGGACAGGCGCACTTCAGCTTTGAAGGTGGCGTTGAGCGACTTGAAACCGCGCTTAGGCAGACGGCGCTGCAGAGGCATCTGACCGCCTTCGAAGCCGACTTTGTGGAAGCCGCCCGAACGCGATTTCTGACCCTTGTGGCCGCGACCGGAGGTCTTGCCCAGGCCGGAGCCGATACCGCGGCCTACGCGGCGCTTGTAGTGCTTCGCGCCTTCAGCCGGTTGAATTGTGTTCAATTCCATGAGTTTCTCCGTGACGTAAGCCTTGCGGCTTACGAAACAACTTTAACGAGGTACGAGACTTTGTTGATCATGCCGCGTACGGATGGGGTGTCCTGCAACTCGGAAACCGAGTTAACACGACGCAGACCCAGGCCGCGCACGGTGGCACGGTGATCCTGACGCGTGCCGATCAAACCCTTGACCAATTGTACTTTGATGGTGTTTGCCATAATTTTCACCTTAGCCCAGGATGTCTTCGACCGACTTGCCGCGCTTGGCGGCGATGTCGGAAGCAGTGCTCATTTTCGACAGGCCGTCGAGCGTGGCGCGGACCAGGTTGTAAGGGTTCGACGAGCCCGTGGATTTCGCCACGATATCGGTCACGCCCATTACTTCAAAGATCGCGCGCATTGCGCCGCCGGCGATCACGCCGGTACCTGGCTTGGCGGGCATCATGATGACTTTCGATGCGCCGTGACGGCCGGTCACGTTGTGATGGATGGTGCCGTTCTTGAGCGGTACCTTGATCAGGTTGCGGCGGGCTTCTTCCATTGCCTTCTGCACACCGACCGGTACTTCCTTCGACTTGCCCTTGCCCATGCCGATGCGGCCATCGCCGTCACCAACCACGGTCAGCGCCGC
>CAMLFK010000042.1 GCA_946479255.1 uncultured Oxalobacteraceae bacterium | reverse complement strand
ACGATCGGCGCGATTTTCATGAAATTGGGTCGCGCGCCGGCGACCAGATAGATCAGGGGCATAGTCATCCGCTGCTATAAAAATTGCAATTATAGACAGAAAGGTGTCTTTTTGCCCTGGCTCGACGGCAACCGTGCGCCCCCTCAGCAGGCGATCATATCGCCCAATGCGCGCTCAACATTGTCGACGCGCATCACGAAGCGATGCTTGCCGTTCTTGATGGAAACGAATGGACGATTGATGGCGAAACGCACAACCTCAAACACCAGCGCGGCACGGATACGCTCCAGGTAGGCCGGGTGGTCGAAGGCGGGGTCCGTGCAGTGGACGATCACCACCAGTTCGCGCTGGTCGTAGACGACCTGGAACTCGCTGATGCGGCGGTCTTCGCGGAACAGATGGGTGAAGAATTCGGAATGCACGGCATTGCCGGACTGGTCTTCGACCATGTCGTTGGCGCGCCCCACGACGTTCTTGATCAGTGGAAAGCCACGCCCGCAGGAACAGGCTTGATCGGCCATCTCGACCAGGTCGCCGGTATCGTAGCGCGGCAGGAAGAACGCGTCGTTGGCCAGGTCGGTCGAGACCAGCCGGCCGTCTTCCTGCACTTCGGTGTAGGCGCGCTGGCTGATCAGGTGAAAGCCCTGGCGGTGCTCGCATTCGTAGGCCGAGATGCCGGCGTCGTTGCAGCCGTACTGGCTGAAGCACGGTACCTTGAACGCTTGCTCGATGGTGGCGCGCATGGCCGGGGTCAGCACTTCGGCGGTGCAAACCACGCCGCGCAGCTTGAAGGGCGGCGTGAGACCCTTGCGGTTGATGTGCAGGGCCAATTGATGTATCGCCGAGGCGTAGCCATACAGCAAGCGGCAGCCGGTGGAAGCGATGCCGGCGGCGTACTCGTCCATACGCTCGGGCGACATGTCGAAGGCCGAGAACATGCGCACGTTCATCAGTGCGTAATAAATCCTTTGCTTGTAGCCGGTGCCGAACAGCGCGGTGCCGGCGACAAAGGCCACCGGTTCGCCCAGCTGGTAGCCGGCCACGCGCCAGCTCAGCAGGATGGCCGCCCACAGATAGGACTGGGCGCGGGTGCCGGTGAAGTAGACGAAGGGTTCGCCGGTGGAGCCGCCGGTTTTCTTGCGCACCAGCTTGCCCTTGTAGGCGCGGTTGAGCAGGCCATCGCGGTTGGCATTGGCCCAGGCCTTGTCGATGAGGGGGAAATCGGCGAAGCCGGCAAAGCCGGCGTAAAGGGGACTGCGGATCTTGACCAGCTTGGTGTACTCCTGCAGCAGCGCTTGCTGGCGCTGCTGCAGTTTGGCAGGCGACTCGAATTGCAGGGCTTCGAGTTCGCGCAGCAAGGCGACGGCCTTGGTCCGCCGGACCAGGTCGATGAGGCCGAACCTCAGGCGACCCGAAATTGCTTGTAATACCGACGGGTCACCTGCCATTCGACTGCCTCATACGCCACCTATTTCACGGTTACATCCAGGTCGGTTACGTTGACAGTCCGACCAGCCACCGTAATCGTAGCATTAGAGCCGCTGAAGACGATGTTCGGTTTGGCAATGGTGCAATCGCTGCGCAGTACGGTGACGAACAGGCCCTTCAATTTGCCGGTGGTATAGGCAAATTTATTCCAGTAGTGTGGGGCCGCCGCCACGGTCGGGGCCGGGTAGTAGCCGATCACGGTGGACTGGGCGATCGCGTCGGGCGAGGCCACGGTGCCGCACATTTCCGCAGGAGCAACGTCGGCGCGGAAAGCGGCGGCGTTACCGGTCAGCGGCACGCCGGTGTGCAAGTTGTACTCGTACTTGCGGATCGACGGGGCGTTGAGCTGGTCGATGGTGATCACGGTCGAAGGACGGAGGAACACCACGGTGCGCTTGGCTTGGCTGAGCTTGCCGACATAGGCGGCGGCGGCATCACCGGTGGCGATGTCGTAAGCCGCGGTCTGGACGAAGCGGGTCAGCTTGCCCGACGCTGCGCGGTCGCCCAGGCCGGTGGCGCCCAGGCCCTGGCCCCAGCCGCCATCGAAGGTGATCGCGTTATGCGCCTTGGTGGTCTTGTAGTAGTCGCGCCAGTGCGGCGAGTTGTAGTAGTCGTAATAGCCGCTGTCCATGGCCAGCACTTTGCCCTTGGAATACATGACGAAGCTGTTCTGGTCGGCGTGCGAGTGGTTGATCGAACCGAAGGGGCTGCTCTTGAAGAACACCGAGGTGCGGTTGCGGTCGGTCAGCGAGCTGTGCATGGCGGCCCAGCCCACGACCGGGAAGAAGGCGCCGTTCGGCTGAGTGGACGGCAAGCTTACCAGGCTGGTGTATTCGCGCGGGCTGAGCAAGATGTGCAGGCGCGCATAGTCTTCGCCGCTCTGCTGCTTGACGTACCAGCGCGACAAGGTGGTGTCGGAACGGTTCATGATGGCCTTGCCGAAGCGGGCCCAGTCTTCGTTGCGATTCAGTTCAGCACCGTCGCCGAACACGCCGACCGGGGTGCCGGGCGGCAGCGCATAGGCGATGAAGCGGGCGAACTCGGTCAGCCATGGCTTCTTATAGAAAGGCACGCCGAGCACGCGCTCGATCAGGTCCCACATGATCAGCGATTCGCCGGCATCCCACTCGGCATAGGACGAACCGTTGGCGAAGCCGCCATCGTCGCCGCCCCATGGGCTGACGCTGGCGACATACACCGGCAGCGCGGTGCCGAGCCAGCCCTGAACGGCGGCGTGCTCGCCGCGCACGATCAGCAAGGCGCCGACGAATTTACCGAGCGCATTGAAAGCGATGCCGTTTTCCGGATAGGCCTTGACGGTGTCGGCCACCTTGGCCAGGCCCGAATTGCCGCAAGTGGTGATGATGTCCTTGACCATCTGGCGGTCGGCCGCGGTCATGCCGGCGTAGGCGAAGTCATAAGCGAGCGCGAAATACCAGGCGTAGTCGCGGGTTTCCGACACGTCGCCGGTGCACTTGCGGTTCAGCACAGCCGGGCCGAACAGGCTCATGCGGCCGCGCATTTCGGTCAGGTACCAGGGATCTTTGGTGAAGTACCACGCCACCGCCGCCTCCGACATACCTTCCAGCAAGCGGTTTTGCTGCCACCAGCTCGACATGCGCACGGTATTGTCGGTGGAATTGATCTGCGACTTCAGGGTGGCGCTGACCAGGGTCACCGAATTGCGCTTCAGGTAGCCCGTCAGCGCGGTGACCGACTTGAGGCGCTCGGCCTTGGTCGCGGCCACGACGCCGGCATAATCGGCCTGTCCTTTGAACAGGCGTGGATGGCCCATGAGCGGGGTGGTGGCGTCGAATTTACTGATCGCGGACGACAAGGAGCTTGGGCTCAGGGCCGAAGTAATGGCGGCCAGTTCGGTGGTCGTGTAGGTGGCCGCCGGCAGGGTAAATTGCGCCGACGCAGGCCCGGCCAGGACGCTTGCGCAAACCATGGTCAAGGTGCTAACTAATCTTTTCATGCTGCCAACTCCTCATAACGTCGTCGAAGACGATGTATTACTGTTTCGACCATGTACTCGGACTTCACTCGTTCAAGCCCCTGCATAGCCAACATATCCGTGTGGATATTATCGGTCAAAATGCGCAAAATTGAGGCAGCGAGCGCAGCAATTTCCCTCACCGGCACAACAAAATCTCTATTGCCACACACCAACATCTCTGATATGGCACCGACGTTTGTTGCCACAATTGGTGTGCCAAATGACATCGCTTCAAGGATGGTCATTGGCATCTGTTCGTGATGTGATGGCAAAACAAACACGGCCGCGCGTGTCAGCAGCTCCGCTCTTTTTTCGGGCCCGACCCAACCAGGCAAGCTCATGTAATGTTCGATCTTTAATTCGCGCGCCAGTTCGATTACTTTTTGTGTATCTTCATTCCTTCCATCGCCGCCCAGCACCAGCCTGGCCGCCGGATGGGTGGCGTGCACGATAGCGAAGGCGCGCACCAGGTCGAACACCCCCTTCTTTTCTTCCAGCCGGCCGAGGAACAGGATCTCATTGCCGCGCGCACGCTTGAGATCGACACTATGAATATGGGGCGCGGCGATGGGGTTCGGAAAGACTTCGACCTGCCCTACCCCGCAATAGCCACGCAGCCATTCGGCCGATGCCTGGGTCAGGGCAAACGCGGCGGTGCTGCGGCGGATCAGGCGCAGGGCCAGGCGCTGGCGCGCGCCTTTCAGGCGGCGCTCCAGAAAATCGCGGAAATCGCCACCATGCAGGTGGAAGATCACCGGCACGCCGGCCGCCTGTGCCAGGCCAATAAAGACCGCCTTGCGCCAGAAACTGAGGCCCGATGCCACATGCACATGCAAGAGTGACACCTTGCCGCGTGCCAGCAGGGCCGCGAACTCGGCCAGCGCATCGGCCGCCCGCCTGGCCTTGGCCGCCGCGCCGCCGTCCACTTGGGTGGCGATGAAGCGGCAGCGGCCCTGGTCCTCATATCCATTGTCCAGCAAGGTGCCGATCACCGTGGCCATGCCGCCGCGCGAAGCCGGCGACGGCCCGATCATGACCACCTGCTTCATTGTTCGGTACCGGCCGGATCCAGGTGCGCTGCGCCCAGGTAATAAGAAATGTCGAGGTGCTGCACCAGCAGCTTGTGTTTGCCGGAGCCGGTGCGGGCGATATCGTCGACCCGCACGATCTCGACGTTCAGGCCGCCCTGGGTTTTGCTGCGGATGCCGGCCGCCAAAGCTTCGCGGGCGCGCGGCGACAGTTCGGTGTTGGACAAGACTTTCAGCAAGGCCTTGCCGGGTGCGTGTTGTTCGAATTGCATGCGATCGGCGCTGGCCAGCTGTTCGAAGTGGGCCGCGCCGATGGTGCAGATCGACACCAGGCGGTGGTCGCCGCACACCAAAAACTCTTGCAGGCGGCCTTCGATGCGGTCCACCACCTGGAAGCCCGGCCGCGTGTGATTGGGGTCAAAGCTCCACATGGCCATGTCGCCGGTGCGGTAGCGGATCAGCGGCATGACCCGGTTGTCGAAGCCGGTCGCGACGATTTCGCCCAGCACGCCGGGCCGGGTGATCGGCTGGCCGTCAAGGTCGATCAGTTCGACCCGGCCATACAGCGGCCAGAAGAAGTAGCGCGAGTCCTGCGGCAATGAAATGGCCTTGACGGCGCGTTCGGAGTGGCCGTAGTCGAGCAGCACGGGGCAGCCGAACACCTCGCGCATGATGTCGACCTGGTAATCGTAGATATTTTCCGAAAACAGCTGGATGGCGCGGATCCGTTCCGTCACGTCCGGGGCCGGGTTGTCGCGCAGCCAGCGCGCCAGCGGCACCAGCGCCGACGGGAAGGCGTGGATATAGGTCGGCTTCCATTCGCGGATGGCTTCCAGGTAGCGCGCCATGTATTGCGGCTCCAGGTGGTCGGACGACAGGTGCAGGTAGCGCTTGATCGGGTCGAACATCCACAGGCTGCCGCCCGGCTTTTCAGCGCCCGGCACGGTGCGCCCGCGCAGGGCCAGGATGGTGTCGCGCGGGCCGATGCCGGCGATCCGGTCGAAGGTGCTGTTGTAGGCGAAGTCCTTGGAGCGCGAGACGTATTTTTCCAGGTACAGCTTCATCGGCACCGAGGTCGAGCCGCCGGTGAAAGCCATCAGGTGGGTGTTAGGCCCCATCGCGGTCGACAGATAGCTGTTGGTGTTTGCCTTGATGGCTTCCTTGCTAAGGGTCGGGAAGGCTTCGAGCAGCTCGGCGGGATCGCGCTCGCGCCTGACTTCGGCTTGCAGGTGGGCGTAAGCCGGCACGGTGTCGGCGGCCCAGCGCAGGGTGTTCATCAGCTTCTCGTCGGCGCGGCGGCGCAGCCAGGCGGTGTCGCCCGAACGGTTGATCTCGGCCAGGAATTCATCGTACTTGGCGCCGTAGCGCAGGCTGGTCGGCGCCAGCGAATAGATATAGCCGACCGAGCTCTTGACCCATTGCGGGGCCGAGGTATAGAACTTCAGGAAGGGATGGACGATGTCTTCAATCGGCATGCTGGCGGCTCTCTGGTTGATGCGTAAAGTGATTGGCCTGCTGACACAGACTGGCAAAAATGCTTTCGTAGCGGGTAATCATCTGGCGGACGTCGAAGCGCTGGCGCACCGTGGCCAGGGCGCCCTGCCCCAGCCGGCGGCACAGGGCATGATCGGAAAACCGGGTCAGGGCGGCGCTCAGCGCGCCGATATTGCCGGCCTCATAGAGGATGCCGTTGACCTCGTTCTCGACCTGCTCGCGCAGGCCGCCGACCTCGCTGGCGACCAGCGGTTTGCCGAGCGCCATGTATTCGAGGGTGGCGATCGGGAAAGTCTCGGCATGCGAGGTGAGCGCCATCAGGTCGCACATGGCGATCCACGGGCGCACGTCTTGCTGAAAGCCGGCCAGCAGCACCGCTTGCTGCAAACCGTGTTCGGCGATGCGCGCCTCGATCTGCGGACGCATCAGGCCATCGCCAACCAGCACGGCCCGGGCCGCGACGCCGCTGGCGCGCAAGCGCGCCACGGCATCGATCAGGTCGACCTGGCGCTTTTCTTCGCGAAACACCGCGCACAGGCCGATGACCAGTTCATTGTCGAAAAAGCCGTGGCGCTCGCGCAGCGCGGCGGCCTCCGCAGCCACGGCGGCGCCGTCGAAACGGGCCAGGTCGATCCCATTATGAACGACCTCACTCTTCTTCGGACGGATGCCCAATGTCGCGAAAAATGAGCGCTGCAGTTCGCTGACGAAGATCACACAAGCTGCGCGATGATAGAACTGGCGGTAGACCATGAAGCGCAGGCGGTCGGCGCGCGAACGCTGCACATGTTCCATGCTGTGGCACACAAAGGCCAGCCGGCCCTGCCCGCGCGCCAGCAGGCGTGCAAGGGCCGCGAACATCAGCGAATACTGGGATGTGCCGACCACGACCTCGGCGCCGTGGCGGCGGATCAGGGCGGCCAGGCGGCCCAGGGCGGCACGGTCCAGGCCGCCGCGCGAATGGCAGCACGCGATGGCGACGCCGCCGCGCACCAGGTCGGCGGCCAGCTCGTCGTGGGGCTTGAGATAGGCCACCATCACATCATGGCCGCGCGCCGCCAGGCCGGTTGCCAGTGCAACCGTGTGCCGTTCGGCGCCGCCAAATTTGAGGTGATCCGCTACGAGTAAAATTTTCATCGGGAATGCCTGTTCCGGTGCCCGTTCATTGGCAAATTTATCATCATTCAGCCCGCCAATAAGGATGAGCTGGCGGCGGGCGCGGCGCGGTGGGCGATGGCCGCCTGCAGGTGCTGGCGCAAGGCGCCCGCCACGCGCGCGGGGGCGAAGCGCTGCTGCACCTGTTCCGGACCGCCGGTAGCGCCCCTTTCCAGGCTTGTCAGGTTTTTCAAGCCGGCCATCAGCATGCGCGCAATCGCTTCGATGTCGCCCGGCGCAGCGCACGCGTGCGCGCCGCCGGCCCATTCGGCGATCAGGTTGGACGCGGTGCCGGGTGGCGTGATGCCCCACACGGGACGGCCGGCGCCGATGTATTCGACCAGTTTGCTCGGCAAGAACACGCTGGGCTGTTCGCTCGGCGCGTCGATCACCAGCAGGGCCGAAGCCGATTGCGCCAGGTCGAGCGATTCGCGGTAACCGACCTGGCCGCGCAGTTCTACCAGCCCTGGCGGCAGCGACTTGTAAGCGTCCGATTCCATGGCGGCAGGCGCCACGTAGCCGACGAATTCGAAGCAAACGCCATCGAGTATTTGTGGCGTGCGCTCGTGTATGCGGGCCAGTGCGGCGAACAACGGTACCGGTGAGCGGGCGCCATAGCAGGCGCCGATGTGGCGGACGATGTGAGGAACGCCCGCCGGACGTGGTTTGGGTTCTTTTGCCGGACCGGCGAAATTGTCCATGTCCCAGGCGTGAGGCAGCACCGCGCACTTGGCGCGCCAGCTGTCCGGGTACTGCGCCATCACCAGCTCCAAGGTCAGCTGGGAGGTGAACAGCACCTGGTCGGCCGCCTCGATCACCTTGCGCTCCATGCTTTCGTTGACACGGCGCGCGAACGGGCCGTGCTGGTGGAAGGGATTGCGGGTCCACGGATCGGAGAAGTGCACCAGCCACGGCAGGCCGGTCCGGCGCTTGAGCTCATAGGCCAGCAAGTGGTCGGACATCGGCATGCCGAAGCTGACGATGGCGTCGTAATTGCCGCTCTTGAGTTCGGCCAGCGCCGGCGCCAGCGCCTTGCGGCGCCACGGGCCGAAAGCATCCGGCAAGTTGCCGTAGACGGGAACCAGGCGGCGCCAGGCGCGCAGGGCCAGGCCCTTTAACAGCGGGCCGGGATTGGCCACTTCGAGCCCGCGGATGCGCTTGAAAAAATCCGGGTACTGGTCGTAGTTGTCGCCAAACTGGGCGTCGCGCCCGTACAGCAGGGCGACGTCGGCGTCGAGGTGGTACAGCTGGCGCCCGATCTGGATCGCCTGCGGGGTCAGCTTGGGCGGCGCGTAATAGCAGACGGCAAAGAGTTTCACGATCGTGCTCCCGTAGGCGTGACGCTGAAAAACGTGGCGAGGGTATCGAGGATGCGGCGCGAGGCGTGGCCGTCGCCGTAGTAGTTGCCGCCGCTGCCGCCATGGGGCGGCTGGTCGAGCAGTTTGCTGACCGCCTCGACGATGCGCTCGCGGTGCGGGCCGACCAGGTGCACCATGCCCGAGGCCGTGCCTTCCATGCGCTCGGTAAGGTCGCGCATGACCACCACCGGCTTGCCCAGGCTCGGGGCTTCTTCCTGCACGCCGCCGGAATCGGTCAGCACGACGGTGGCGCCGATCATCATGGCCACGAAGGGCAGGTAGTCGAGCGGCTGGCACAGCATCAGGTTGGCGAAACCATGCGGCACCAGGTACTGGTCGACCGCGCCGCGCACGGATGGATTCGGATGGACCGGGAACACGAAGTCGGTGTCGGGGAAGCGTGCGCACAAGTCGGCGATGCCGGTGCAGATGGCTTCGAAGCCGGGCCCGAAGCTTTCGCGGCGGTGCGCGGTGACCAGCACGTAGGGACGGCGCGGCGAGATAAAGCGGGAGAGACCTTGAGGCTCGAGGGCGCTGGCCACCTGCGCGCGGCAGGCCGGATCGGTGGCCAGGCGCTCGCGCACCAGGTAGAGCGCGTCGATGCCGGTGTTACCGGTCACCAGCAAGCGCGCTTCCGGAATCCCCTCGCGCACCAGGTTTTCGCGCGCAGGCGCGGTCGGCGGGAAGTGCATCTCGGCGATGGCGGCCACCAGGCGGCGGTTCATCTCTTCCGGGAAGGGTTCGTAGATGTTCCCGGTGCGCAGGCCGGCTTCGACGTGGGCGACCTTGACCTTGGCGTAGAAGGCGGCCAGCGCGGCCACAAAAGCGGTGGTGGTATCGCCCTGCACGATCATCCAGTCCGGCTTGACTTCAGCCAGCAAAGGAGCGAGGCCTTCGAGCACGCCGGTGGTGACGCCGGTCAGGGTCTGGCCCGGCTTCATCAGGTTCAGGTCGTAGTCGGGCACGATGGCGAAGAAGGCCAGCACCTGGTCGAGCATTTCGCGGTGCTGGGCGGTGACGCAGACCACCACCTCGAAGCCGCCGTGGGCGCGCGCGGCCAGCACCACCGGTGCCAGTTTGATGGCTTCAGGGCGGGTGCCGAAAACGAAGAGGAGCCGTTGGGTCGCTTGGGTAGTCATAAAAAATATCCTGTTTTTCTGGTTCAAGGAATTGGAGGTGAGCTTGGGGCCGCGCGGTGCAGGAACAGCGCGCGCGCTTCGCCCAGCATGCCGACCAGCTGCAGCAGCAGCACGTAGGCGGCGGCAAATACCGCGCCCAGCAGAATGGCTTCAAGCAGCAGCGGGCGCACCACGTCATAGCGGTCGAGCAGCGCGGCGCAGGCACCGGCGCCGAGGCTTGCCGCCAGAATGCGCAGCAAGCCGCCCCACTGCTGCAGGCGCGCCAGCGGCACGCCGGTCACGCGCGACACGCGCCAGAAGCTGAAGGCATTGCCGGTGACGAGGGTGAGCACATTGCCGAGCGCCGCGCCGGGTACGCCGAACAGCAGCGCGCCGGTGACGCCGGCGGCGATGCTCACCAGCAGCAGGATGGAATCGGCCATCAGCAAGAAGCGGCCCTGGTTGAGCACCACGGTCAGGGTACTGACCTCCACCGCAACGCCCACCAGCGCCAGCGCGTTGATGCGCATGACATCGGCGGCGACCAGGTATTTGTCGGTGTAGACGATGGTGACGATGTGCACCGCCAGCACCGCGACCAGCGACAAGGTGGGCAGCAGCACGAAGGCGGCGGCCAGGTTGGCGCGCTGGTTCAGGCGCAGCATGCCGTCCTGGTCTTTGCTCGATTCCAGGCTGGACAGGCGCGGGGCGATGGCGTTGCTGACGCTGTTACGCACCAGCGACACCACCGGCATGATCACGGCGCCGATGGAAAATGCGGCGAAGGTCGCGGCCGGGAACATGGCGGCGGCGACCCACTGGTCGGCCTGGCCGCGCAGCAGGAACAGCGCAGAGGCCAGGCCAAAGGGCACGGCATACGCCAGCTGGGTGCGCAGCAGCGGCTTCTTGATGGGCAGCGCCTTCCAGCCATAGTGGCGCGACACATGGCGCAGCACCAGCAGGAATTTGATGGCGGCATACAGCACCAGCGCGCCGAAGACGATGTCGGCACGGCCGGATGCGGCGGCGCCGGCAACCAGTATCACCCGCAAGAAAGCCAGGAACACGATCACCCTGGCCTGGCCGGGCACGTCGCCGCGCGCGTTGGGCAGGAATTCCATCAGGTGGGCCGCGACCCACAGCGTGAGAAAGCCCGGCATGAACCAGGCCGCGTCGGCAATCGTCCGCACGCTGGCCGGCAGCAGCGCATTCCATGGTCCCAGCAGCAGGCCGGCGGCGAGACCGGTCAACAGCAGCATGAAGAAAGTTTGGTGCACATAGGTGGCGCGCTCGTCGTCGCTGCTGCGGGGCAGGAAGTAGAACAGGCTGCGCGGCAGCGCGAACGGGGCCACCGCCATGGCCGTGCCGATCGCCAGCCAGGCCAGCCGGTAGTCGGCAAAAGCGGAGGTAGGCAGCAGGCGCACCAGTGCGATCGGCAGCAGGAACTGCAGGCCGAAGTCGAGCATATTGGCGGCGGTCAGGGTGATCGCGCCGCGCTTGAGACTGGAGCTCATAGACTTAGGCTCCGGGATAGTCGCAGTATTCGACATAGCCGGCCGCCCCTTCGTTGGAAATCACCTTGGCGGGAATGCCGACCGCCACCGCGTTGGGCGGCAGGTCGTGCGTGACCACGGCATTGGCGCCGATGGCGCAGCCCGGGGACACGTGGACCGCGCCGACGATGGCCACGCCAGGGCCGATGTAGACACCCTCGCCGATGGTCGGCACGCCCTTGCGCGGGCCGCGGTTGGCCTGGCCGATGGTCACGCCCTGCGAGATGTTGACGTTGGCGCCGATGCGGGCATCCTTGTTGACCACGATGCCGCCGTAGTGGGAAATATAGAAGCCGGGGCCGATCTCGGTGTTGTACGGGATCGAGATGCCGAACTTGAAGCGGTAGTGCTTGTGCATCATGCGGGCGAACAGGTGCGCCAGCTTCCACACGCCGCCACTGGCGCGGGTTTCGCTGGCCAGGCGCAGCCAGAACAAAAAGCGAAAGCCCGGCACGATGCGGTAGGCGTACAGGCCGGCCTTGAAACCAGTGCGCCCTTCCAGGTGCCGGTACAGGTCCGCGGTCCAGAGGAATTTGAGGCGCGCGCGCTGGGCGCCGTTCATGCCGGCACCATGGCCGCGAGGTATGGCTTTGACACCGTCTCCGGCGCCAGCCGTTCGCGGGCGTAGGCGCGGCAGCGCGCGCTGCATTCGGCCCAGGCTTCGGGAGTAGCCAGCAGTTCGCGGGCGGCCGCTGCCGCCCCGGCCGCGTCGTGCACCGCGCGTCCCAGGCCCCGTGCGGCGATGATGCCGTCGGGGTCAAACGTGGCGATCACCGGCACGCCGTTGGCCCAGGCTTGCAGGTAGGTGTTGGGGAAGCCTTCGAAGGACGAGGTGTTGACGAACACGCGGGCGTTGGCGAACAGGCTGCGCCCGGTGCCGAATTTGACCTGGCCGTGGAACTTCAGGTTCGGCAGCATGCCGGCGCCCTGCTCCACCCGTTCATACAAAGGCACTTCTTCCGGATGGGCGCCGCCGGCCATCTCACAGCGCAGTTCCGGCACCAGCCGCACCACGTCGAGGAACCATTCAGGGCGCTTCATGGGGCGCATATTGGCCAGCCACAGCAGGTCGACGCCGCGCTCTTCAAACCCGCGCACTTCATCAGGCAGGTCGGAAAACATGCCGGCCACTTCGGCGCGCAAGCCATAGTTCTGGTACAGCAGGTCGGCCTGCTTCTGGGTCTGGGCCAGGATGCTGTCGGCACGGCGCAGGCCGTAGTGGTACAGCATGCGGTCGCGCGCATTGGTGACCATCAGGGTATCGGGCGCGCAGTCGGCATCGGAGGCGATACGGAATACGAAGCGGCGCTTGTGGCGCTGGCAGAACGCGGCCATCACACCGACCATGGCGCCGGCGCAGCTGACGTAGTACACGTCGGCGTTGGCGGCCTTCATGGCGGCCCAGGTGCGCGACAGGCGCGGCGTAAAGAAACGCAGGCCCGGCATGCCGGCGCGCAGCGGGAAGGTCTTGCGGACATGGACCCCGCCGATCTGCTCGACCGGCTGCTGGCCGAAGTCGCCCACCAGCGAAGTGACTTCGTAACCGCGTTTGGCCAGGTAGCGCGACAGCAGCGCATGCTGCACTTCTTCCCCGCCGATGTGAATTTCTTTGCCGTCGAGATCAGCGATGACTCCCCATGCGTAATAGTTCAGCATGCAGATGCGTTTTTTTTCTTTGTCGATGCGGGGGTACTTCACGTCGCTAACTCGCCTTTCGATACGTCCCTGACTGGATGGGTGGACCGGTGGTATTCCGGAATTGGCTCAAGCGGCTTGGTGATGCGCTTCTTGCGTTCGCGGAACACGCCGCCGCAGCCGATCAGGATGCCGAGGGCAATCCAGAAGTACGATTGGGCGAACGTGGGCGTGAAGCGGTCATCGGTCAGGCCCTGCACGAACCAGATGGGAATGAGCACGGCGCCGCCGGCAAACATACCCTGCAGCATGGGCGAGGGATGCTCGTTCGACAGGCGATTGAATTCGCGCCGCACGAACAGCAGGAAGGCCAGCACGAAGCCGAAGCCGACCAGGCCCAGGTCCATCAGGCCGCCCAGCCAGGCGCTGTGCGGCTGGGCCACCGGCAGCATTTTATTGAGGCGGATCGGCGGGCTCCACAGGATGGAATGCAGGCCGTGCGGCAGCACCGGTTCGGACAGCACGTGCGGCAGCAGCGGCAGCCAGATGCCGTCCAGGCGGCCGGCGGTCACCGCGCCGCGGTCGCCCACATCCACGCCTGTCATGGCGCGCTCCAACAGCGGCTCGGCGACAAAAGGCCCGACTGCGGCGGTCACCAGCAAGGCCACGATGATGGTCTTGACGCTGATGCGGTTCCAGAAATAGTACAGGTTGACGACGATGAAGCCGAGGAAGCCGCCGCGCGAGAAGGTCATCAGCACGCAGAAGGCGAACATCAGCGCCGAGACAAACAGCAGGTTCCTGACGGCGCCGGCGTTCTGGTCGCGGATCGAGAACAGGGTCAGCGCATACAGCATATTGAGCAAGAGGCTCATCTCGTTGGCATGCATGCCCAGCTGGCCGAGGAAGGTACGGGCCAGCGGCGAAGCCAGCTCGCGCAAGGACAGGCCGCTGGTCAGCAGCAGCCAGCCGACCAGGCCGCAGAACACCCAGCCGGAAACGAGCATCAGGTAAATAATGCGCTCGGGCTTTTTGCTATGGCGTACCTGCAGGGCCACCATCAGGGCCAGCAGTACGAGGAACAGCGGCTTGATGAACAGATCGCGGATGTAGCCCACGCTGTCGGTGAACTGGATCAGGCGCTCGGCTGCGTAGCGCGGGGGAATCAGGGACACGTATTGCATGCCGGCCGCGGCGGCCAGGCCGATCGGCACGATGTACCAGGTGACCAGGCGCAGGGGAATGAGCGGGTCGCGCCAGCGGCGCAGGCCGGCGTGGACCACGTAGGACACCATGGTCAGGAACAGGATCAGGTTCAGGGGGTTCAGGCCGCGGATGCCGAGCATTTCGTGCGGGAAGAACTTGAGCGCGGACAGCGGCATGAGCACGATGGCAAACGCCACCCCGGCGCGGAAGTCGAGCAGCACCCACACCATGAAGCACAGCATGATGACGGCGATCGGCACCACCACGCCCAGGATGGGCACGGCCGCACCAAAAAAGGCGGCCAGCAGCACCAGCGCGACCATGCCGGCGATGACGCCCGACTTGTCGGTCTTGTAGCGCGCGGCGCGCGGCATCGGCTGGGCCATCATGGCGCCGCCTCCCCGCCGGCGCGGGCATGCGAAGGCATGCCCGGTAATTCATATGCAGTAAAGGCAGCACTTGCAGCAAGGGCACCCATCTGAACAACAAACATCACGCCGGCCCACCCAGCAGCTTGGCGCGCACGGCCGGGTCCAGCGACTTCATCAGGTCTTCGACGAACTGGTTCTGTACGCGGAAGGCGGCCTGCGCATCCGGGTTGATGTTCGACACGCGGAACAGGTAGCCGTCAGGAATGTAGTCGGACAGCGCATACTTCAGCTGCACCACCTGGCGGTCCATATAGCTGCGCACCACGCTGCTGCCCATGGTGAACCAGTAGGTGACCGGCTCGACGCGCGGGCCGTGGCTGGCGACCATGCGGGTCACCGGCACTTCCACGCCGCCGAAGCGCAGGTTGTCGTTGCGCAGGTCGTTGATCTCGAAACCCTGGGCCGTGTAGCAGACTTCCTGGCGGTGGGCGCGCAGTTGCTGGGTCTGGGTCGAGCCGTAGGCGATCGACAGCATGATGCGCTCGCCCCGGCTGTTGATGTAGGTGCGCGACAGGGTCTGGCTGTAGATCTGGCGGATCGCATCCTGCTGGGTGCTCGATGGCACCATCGCGCCCATGTCGGGATCGAGCTTCCAGTCGCCGAAGGCGGTCGGCACGCTGTTCTCCAGCACGATCTTGGGCTGGGTGTCGGCCAGCAGCTTTTGCGGCTTGAGCGCGACGGTGGCAAATACCGCCGCCGCCATCAGGCCGCCGGCCACCAGGGTGCGCGGCAGCGGGCCGAAGGCGATGGCCGCCGGCACCTGCTTGGCATTCGGATCCTTGGTAAACAGGGGCAGGGCTTTTTCCCGCACGCCGAAGCGCAGCATGGAGTCGGTCGCGATAATCAACAACAATGCGCTGACGAACAGCACCATGCCGGCGAAGCCGTGCAGGAAGCCCTGCCCCGCGGCGTCGCCCATGTGATAGGTGATCAGGGTCAGCACGATCACGCGGATCACATTGGAAGTGAACGAGATCGGCACGATCAGGATCGCCAGCGCGACGTTACGGAACAGCGAATTGTGGCGCACGATGTTCAGGTACAGCAGGCCCAGCGCTTCCAGGGTGAACAGGGTGTGCAGGCCGGCGCAGGCGTCGGCCACCAGCAGCTGGTACTGGCCGATCTGCAAGATGACGCCGGTGCGCGAAATCGGATAGCCAAACGCGTACAGGATCTTGTCGACCACCCAGGAGACGGCGGTCTTCATCGGCAGGGTCAGCGCGTCGACCAGGGAACCGGGCAGCGGCAGCATGAACAGCATGAAGAACAGCGGGAACCACTGGCTCTTCAGGGCGGCCTTGCCGCGCGTGATCAGGATCAGGGCCGACATGGTGCTGATGAAGGAGCCGATCTCGAAGATGGCGATGCCTTGCGAGCGGCCGATGAAATAGACCAGTACCGAGAACACCAGCAGCGGCCAGCCGAGCGGCGATCCACGCTGGCCTTCGCTGGCGGCCAGCATCTGCGGCCAGTTGCGGTACAGCAGCCACAGCGAGATGCCGAGGATGATCGGACCGTGCGCCTGTTCCTCGGTCGACCAGAGGCCATTGAAGATATCGTAGAAACTCGGCAGGTACATCAGCAGCAGGCCGAGCGCCAGCGGCGCCCAGGTCGGCAGGCCGCCCGGCCCCCGCACGCCGGAAAAGGCGGACGGCTTGGCGGTGGGTTTGACTGCGGAATTCATTTGAAATCCACCAGCACCGAACCGACCACATGGCCGCCGTTCTGCCCAACCTGCTCGGCCAGGGTATTGATGTCGCCCAGGTGAGTCTTGTTCTTGCGGGCCACGATCAGCACGCCGCCGGTGCGCGCCGCCAGCACCAGCGCGTCCATGCCCTTGGTACTGGCCGCGACGTCGTACAGGGTGACGTCGTAGCGCGATTCGAGCTGGGTGTTAAGGCCGGCAAAGCCGCTACGGCTGAGCAATTCCTGCGGATTCGGCGGCAAGGTGCCGGCGATCATGACCGACAGGTCGACGAAGGAATCGACATGCTGAATGACGTTCAGGTCGGCGCGTCCGGCCAGCAGGTCGGACAGGCCCTGGCGGCCCTTGACGTTAAAGATCGCATGCTGCGACGGCGTACGCAGGTTGGCGTCGACCAGCAAGGTGCTCTCGCCCAGCTGGGAAAACACCACCGCCAGGTTGGCCGCGAACAGGCTTGCGCCGTCGCCCGGATCGACGCCGACGATGGCCAGTGCCTTATGGCCGCGGGTGAACCAGCGCAGCATCAGCTGGCTGCGCACGGCGCGCAGGGTTTCCACCTGCGGGCTGAAGGGATCGTAGGCGGCCACCAGGTGCGGCGAGCAGCTGCCCTCGCCCGGACGCAGGTAGGGATAGTCGAACTGGCGCGCCAGCACGTGCTGGATGTCGGCCTCGTCGACCAGCCCCATGCGCTGGGCGGCTTCGCCGAAGCGGATGCCCAGTTCTTTTTGCAGGCGCAGCACGCGCTCGGCATTTTCCGGCGTAATCTTTCCCGACTCCAGCAACAGGCCGCCGATACTCGAATCGGCACGCTGCATCTTGTCGGATGCGATAGAGAGCTCGGTCTGCGTCATCATCATATTCTCACTGTTCTTTCTCTGTTGGCTGTCAGGCGCTCAGGCGCAGGCGGCGCGGCAGCAGCGAAGCAATCGCGCTGTAGCGGCGGCGCTTCGGCGCATTCCAGTCGATCACGCCGAATACCGGCATCTGCAGCACTTCGACCAGGTCGTTTTCGGAACGCACGCGGCGGTCGATCATTTCCACCAGCAAGGCAAAGCCCAGGCCCAGCACGGTGCCGAGGAACAGCGCCAGCAGGGTGTTGACCATCACGCGCGGACCGGACGCACCCAGCGGCGGGGTGGCCGGATTGAGGACGGCGATTTCCGACTGCTCGGCCTGGCCTTCGATGTGGGTCTGGGCATAGCGCTGGGAAGCCGCATCGTAGGCGCGCTGGGCGCTTTCGACGTCCTTGAGCAGCACACCGAGTTCGTCGCGGTTGCGGTTCATTTCCAGGACCTTGTCCTTCTGCGCGGCCAGGGCGGCCCGCACTTGCGCTTCGCGCTGCTGCAGGATCTGGGCATTGTTGCCGACGCTGCTGGAGGTCGAACGTACCGACGCGTCCAGGCTGGCGCGCACTTTGTCGGCTTCGGCCTTGGCGCTCAGGAATTGCGGGTGGTTGCGGCCCAGGCGCCCGCCCACTTCGGCCAGCTTGCTCTCGGCGGCTGCCAGCGAGACGCGCAGGTTCTGCACCAGCGGGCTGGCGGCGACGTCCGGCGACTCGGCGCCGCGGCTGGCCATGCTCTGGCGCGAAGTCGCTTCGATGGCTTGCGCCTGTACCGCCACCAGCTGGGCCGACAGGTCGTTCAGGCGGTTCGATTCGACGTCCAGGCGGTTGTCGACGCTGACGATGCCGCGTTCCTGCTGGTACTTGGAGAGTCGGCTCTGGGCCACTTCGACGTTGTCGCGCAGCAGTTTGGTCTGTTCGTTGAAATAGGCGGCGGCCTTCTTCATCGGCTCGGCCTTGAGTTCGATCGCCAGCTTCTGGTATTCCTCGGCGAAGCCATTGGCCACGGCGGCGACGAATTGCGGATCGGCGCCCATGAAATTGATTTCCACCACACTGCTCTCGCGCGAAGGCACCACGTCGAGTTTTTTCAGCAGCAGGTCGGCCAGCCAGTCGCGCACGGTGCCGCGGCCGCCGGCGGCCTCATTGAACTGTTGCATCACGGCCGGATTCTGGGCCAGCTTGAGCGAATCGACCACGCGCGCGGCGACATTCTTGCTGCTGATGATATCGATCTGCGTGGCCATGTAGCCAGGCAGCAGCTGGCTCGGCATGATCACGCCGGTCAGCGGGTCCTGGCCCTTGTAGTTCAGCACGACCGACGCGGTCGCCTTGTAGGTCTTGGGCAGCATCAGGCTGACGGCCAGCGCCAGCGACACCGTCACCATCAGGGTGGCCAAAATGATCCGCTTGCGGGCAAGCAGGATGAGCAACAGCTGTGAAAAATTCATGGTCAAACTCTCTTGTGAAGCGCACGCGCGGCGACAGCGGCCGCGCGGCAGGGGCTGCCCGGCGCGGCACCCGAAGGCGCGCGCCAGGCGGTCCGATTAAAACCAGCTTTCCTTGACGTACACAACATCGTCGACTTGCACCACGTCGTCCTGCTTGGCGCTGATCACCTGGATCTTGCCTTGCGGGTCGCGGCGCTTGATGACCAGGCCACGCTCGGTACCGCGTGGCGACAAGCCGCCGCCGGCCGACAGGGCCTGGGTCACGTTCATGCCGCGCTCAAGGCGGAAGGCGCCCGGACGCTGCACTTCGCCGTAGATGTAAAACTTGGGCGCGCGCTCGACGTACAGCATGTCGCCGGCGGCCAGCTGGTAGTCCTTCGACAGCTCGCCTGCGCGCACCATGTCGATGACGTTGATTTCTTCGCGGGTGGTGGTGCCGTTGCGCTTGCGGATCAGGCTGACGGTATCGCCGCCCTCCTGGCCGATGCCGCCGGCCAGGGCCAGCATGTCCATCACGCTCTTCTTGCCGTCCAGTGGGAAGCGGCCCGGGCGGTTAACCTGGCCCATCACCGACACCAGCTGGCTTTGCATGCCGGTGACCACGATATTGACCTGTGGCTTCTTGACGTAGCCGCCGGCTTCGAGCTGCTGGGCGATTTTCTTTTCAGCAGCCATGACCGACAGGCCGCCGATGGCTACCTGGCCGATCAGCGGATAGCTGATGCTGCCGGCTTCGCTGACCCGCGTTTCCAGGGTCAGGTCGGGGCTGCCGTACACGGAAACCTTGACCAGGTCGCCAGGGCCGAGCACATCGGCGGCCATGGTCGAGCCCATCAGGAAGGTCAGCAACATGGCCATTGCGGCCTGCAGGAGTCGTTTCATATCTATCACCTTTTTTTGAGACGGTTTTTCAACAAACGTAAGCTGCTTGCGACGCTGCGGCTTGAGGGACCGCGGCGCCAGCGGATTGGAAGCAGCGCTGGTGGAGGCCGATTACTACCTGGCGATTACTTGAGTCCGGCGACACCGCGCGCGGCGGCGGCGGCATCGGCGCCTGCCGGCGCCTCGGCCGCAGCCGGCGCCGGCGCTGGCGCCGCTGGGGCCGCGGCCGTTGCTGGTGCTGCCGCCGTCGCGGCCGTTTTGTTCAGGTATTCGATCTTGGCGGCGGCGCGCAGGCGTGCCAGTTCCGCATCGGCGGCTTCCTTGTTCTTTTTATTGAACAGGAATTTCTGGATCTGCGGCGCGGCCACTTCCAGCGAGGCCGGGTTGTCCTTGATGTCGGTGATCGTCACGAGCATGCTGCGCGGGCCTTCCTTGACGACGAACAGCTGGCCCTTCGGCATGCTCTTGAGCTTGGCCGACATTTCAGGCGCCAGGTCGGAGGTGGTGCGCGAAGTCTGGGTGCGCACGTATTTGACCTTGTGCTCATCCATCCAGGCCGCCACGTCGTCGAGCGAGCGGGTGGTGTCTGCAACTTTCTTGAGCTCGTCCGACAAGTCCTTGGTCTCGATGACCAGCTGCTTCATGTCGAACTGCTTGCGGTTGGCAAAGAAGTCGGGATTCTTGTTGTAATAATCGCTGACCTCGGCCGGGGTGGGCGCGACGCCGTTGCCGATTTTTTTCTGCATATAGGCCTGGGCGATGATCAGCGCCTTGGCCCGTTCGATCGCCTGCACAACTTTGGGATCGCGGTCGGTTTTGTCTTTGGCTGCCTCGTTCTGCAGCAGCTGGCGGTCGATCAAGGCTTCGAGCAGCTGCTTGCTGGCCAGCTCCTGCTGGGCCGCCGGCACGTTCGCGCGCTGCAGTTCCTCGTTGAGCTGGAGCGCGGTGATTTCTTCGCCGTTGACGCTGGCCAAAGCTTGTCCAGGCTTGGCTTCCTTGTTCTTATCGCCGCATCCGGCCAGGCCTGCGACCAGCGCCAGCAGTGCGGCACTCAGCAAACGCTTGTGGGATGGGGTGGTACGCCCGGTCCGATTGAAGTTGTTCAATTTGTCCTCGAATGTGTGTGGAACGTGTTCGTTGCAAAGCTTGCTATTAACATAACAGCTTGTCGAAATTATTACACACATCCAAAAAACGGCGCGTACGAATGGCCGGGATCCGCTTAGGAGGAACTTAAAGTGGCGTATAAGCCAGCGCGCCAGGCAGGATAAGGATCCGCGCGGAAATCTTCCATGCGAAATGGCTGAAAAAACCGACACCGGAGCCCGGGATTTACGGGCTAAAGTGTAACAAAATTTAACGGTTCCAGGCGCAATGCTCGGCGTCGGGCGAAACTTGCATGCAAATGGCGGGTCTGACCCCGGGGTCGATTGGCAACTCAAGGCCCTGGGAAATATTGGCCAGCGCGCGGGTGATCTTGCGGGTGACAAAGGTTTCGCCGCGGCGCGGGGATTCATGATTGAACAAGATGCCGTTGCATGCATACATGCCATAGGCCTCGCGGTAATTGACCGTGATCCAGTAGGCGTACTGCTTGGCCACCGCGTACGGGCTGCGCGGGTAGAACGGCGTGCTCTCGCGCTGTGGACTTTCCTGGACCAAGCCGTACAGTTCGGAGGTCGAGAGAAACGGACTTCCCTCCGTTGAAGCAAATGCTTTCTTTACGCAACTCCGGAGGTTTGCGCTGCGGCATGGCTAATGCCACCAATTCCTAGGACAGCCAAACCGCGCACGCCTCCCAGTACAATGCTCAAATGAATCCAAATGATCCGTTCGAACGGAACAACTTGGGCCAGGCAGAAAAACTGCTTATGGCGCAGGACGTTGCCCTCTCCTATTTCCAGGGCGAGCTATACGACCGCAAGGGATTGCGCCTGGAGGGCATTACCATCGACCGGCCTGATGGCGCGACGCTTGATCTCGACGAAGCCGAGACCGGCAGGTTGTTCATGATCCCAGACGGATCCAGCGTATGGGCGCTCGAGGTAAGAGAGCAAGGAGACGCGCCGGCCGGCCTGGACGTCATGTCTAACAACCCCTTCATGGCAGAAGATGAAAATACCAGCGTCATCGCATACAGGGATGAGGCAGGCACGTCCCTTCGCGTCGACGCGCTCTATATCCGCAGGCTGATGTTGGAAGCGGACGCTCCTGAGCGACTGGCAACAGTGTCGTTCGGCCTGATGGCCATTGCGGCTTATCGGCTCGGATTCGACCACATCATGCTCTTCGCGGCCGGAAACGGGCCGATTGACCCGGACGATCTGGACGGCTTTGTCGGATTCGTCGTTTGGCCGAAATTCGGCTTCGACGCCCCCCTCCACCCCGCCGAACTGAACGCGGCGCCTACCGAAGCCCTGCGTGCGTGCCAAACAGTTCAGGATGTGATCGCCACCGATCCCGACTGGTGGGGGGAGCATGGCCGCGGCAGGGATATGAGCTTCGACTTGACCGCCAACAGTCGCAGTTGGAGGATTCTGCTAAACTATCTTTACGATGTACTCCCCCTACCGGAGATCGAACCATGACCGCCCTGAAGAAGACGCCGCCCAGCCAGAACAGCTCCTACAAGTTGGCCGCTGCCGCTCGCCGCGCCAAAGTTGCCTCGATGGCCACGCCGATAAGCGGCGAAGTGAAGCCCTCGCAAGGTCGCATCCGGGTAACACTGGGCGGGAAACCTATCCGCCGTGAGCGCCAGGCGGCGGTGTTCGGGCCATCGTCGATCGACATCCCCGAGTTTTCCATCGTCCGGAAGCGGAAATCAGCGTAAAAAGAGCGGCCAGCAGGCCGCTTGTTTTTGCACTAAATATTTTATCTTTGGCTACACACCTGGGGCCATCAGCTTCCCGTCACATCTCCACCCGGTTGCTCGCCTCAATCCAGGACTGCTGATCCAGCTCGACGGGTCCCAGCACAATCAAAGTGCCGCTCGCGACCCGCTCCAGCCCACTTGGCCATAGCCCGCTATCGCCGAGATCGATGGCGGCGCCATGCTTCGCGCCCGACTGCTCTGCATAAAACGCTGCACCGTCGGTGGCCTCCTGATACTGATCGATCAGTGCATCGATGGCCGCTTGTGAAGTACTCAAGTACACTCCTGAAGCAGGCCCAGCTGATTAGACCGTGGCCCGGCTTGAGCGACAAAAGTGTAACAAAATTTAACGGTTGCGGGTGCGCCGTTCAGCGTCCGTAGGCTTGTTGGTTTCGAGATAGGCCGCATAGGCGCGCTGCAGCCCCTCTTCCAGCGGCACATGGGCGCGCCAGCCGAGCGATTCGAGCTTGGAGACGTCCAGCAGCTTGCGCGGGGTGCCGTCCGGCTTGCTGGTGTCGAATTCAATCCGTCCCTGGTAGCCAACCACCTTGCCGACCAGGCGCGCCAGGTCGCCGATGGTGGTGTCCTGGCCGGTGCCGACGTTGATGTGGGAATGCATCGGGTCGGTGTGGGCGTTGTAGACAGTCGGGTCGAGCTGCATGACGTAGACGGACGCTTCGGCCATGTCGTCGACGTACAGGAATTCGCGCATCGGCCGCCCGCTGCCCCAGATCAGCACTTCCGGCGCGTCTTTTGCCTTGGCTTCGTGGAAGCGCCGGATCAGCGCCGGGATCACGTGGCTGTTTTCCGGGTGGTAGTTGTCGCCCGGTCCATACAGATTGGTCGGCATGACGCTGCGATAATCGGTACCGTACTGGCGGTTGTAGCTTTCGCACAGCTTGATGCCGGCAATCTTGGCCATCGCGTAGGGCTCGTTGGTCGGCTCCAGGTTGCCGCCCATCAGGTACTCTTCCTTGATCGGCTGCTCGGCCATGCGCGGATAGATGCAGGAGGAACCGAGGAACAGCAGCTTCTGGACGCCGGCCTTCCAGGCTTCATGCACGACGTTGGCTTGCACCATCATATTGTCGTAGATGAATTCCGCCGGATAGGTATTGTTGGCGTGGATGCCGCCGACCTTCGCGGCCGCCAGGTAGACCTGGTCGATCTCCTCCGTGGCGAAGAATTCGCGGACCTGGGCCTGGTTGGTCAGCTCCAGCTCGGAGTGGGTGCGCGTGACGATATTGGTCAGGCCTTGGGCGTGCAGGACGCGCACGATGGCCGAACCGACCAGTCCACGGTGGCCGGCGACGAAAATACGGGGCTGCGAAGTTGTCAAAATTACTCCAGTGAAATTGCTACATCAAAGCCGTGGGATTTCAGCAGCGCATGGCGGCGCGCCTTGTCGAGATCGTGGGCGACCATTTCGCGTACCAGTTCGGCCAGGGTGGTGCGCGGGGTCCAGCCGAGCTGCTTGCGGGCCTTGGACGGGTCGCCCAGCAAGGTCTCCACTTCCGTCGGGCGGAAATATTTGGGGTCGATGGCGACGATGGTCTGGCCGACCTTGGCACCGCCGGCCTTGTCGCCGGTAATCGCCGCGATCACGCCGCGCTCCTTCACCCCGCTGCCCTGCCAGGCAATCGTGATGCCCAGTTCGGCGGCGGCCAGTTCGACGAAGTGGCGTACCGAGTGCTGCACGCCGGTGGCGATCACATAATCCTCGGCCTTGTCCTGCTGCAGCATCAGCCACTGCATCTCGATGTAGTCGCGCGCATGGCCCCAGTCGCGCAGGGCGTCCATATTGCCGAGATAGAGCTGCTGCTCCAGGCCTTGGGAAATATTGGCCAGCGCGCGGGTGATCTTGCGGGTAACGAAGGTTTCGCCGCGGCGCGGGGATTCATGATTGAACAGGATGCCGTTGCAGGCATACATGCCATAGGCTTCGCGGTAATTGACCGTGATCCAGTAGGCGTACAGCTTGGCCACCGCGTACGGGCTGCGCGGGTAGAACGGCGTGCTCTCGCGCTGCGGACTTTCCTGGACCAGGCCATACAGTTCGGAGGTCGAGGCCTGGTAAAAGCGCGTGCGCTTTTCCAGCCCGGCGATGCGGATCGCTTCGAGCAGGCGCAGGGTGCCGACGCCGTCGACGTCGGCGGTGTACTCGGGCGACTCGAACGAGACCGCCACATGGCTCATCGCGCCGAGGTTGTAGACCTCGTCGGGACGCACTTGCTGCAGGATACGGGTCAGGTTGGAGGTGTCGGACAGGTCGCCGTAGTGCAGGAAGAAATGCGGGTTCTGCGCATGCGGATCCTGGTAAATATGGTCGATCCGGTCGGTATTGAACTGCGAGGCGCGCCGCTTGATGCCGTGCACCTCATAGCCCTTCTCCAGCAGGAATTCGGCCAGATAGGACCCATCCTGGCCGGTCACTCCGGTAATCAGTGCTTTTTTCATATTGCCCCCCTCCACGCACGACGAAACGATGCCCGCACACAAGTGCAGGCGATCATTTCATTCTAACGCGCTAGTGCCGTGATACAAAACGATGTTAGAGGGGCAAAAGGGGCGCTATTCTCGGCTGGAACAGCCATCAGGGGGGATCGGGACGCGCTCAGTGAGCATTCTCGCGGGTCAGCACGACTTTGACGGTCTTGACGATGATGTATAAATCCAGCCACAGCGACCAGCTGCGCAGGTAAT
>CAMLFK010000041.1 GCA_946479255.1 uncultured Oxalobacteraceae bacterium | reverse complement strand
GGGTGCGCATTGGGCGAAGCCGAGGCGCCGTGGGTGGCCCAGCGGGTGTGGGGGATGCCGGGAAAACCTTGCAGGCCGGTTTCTTTAACCTGGCTTTCCAGGTCCGCGACGCGCGAGGTGCTGCGCGAACGCCGCAGTTTGCCGTCCACGTGCAGCGCGACGCCGCAGGAATCGTAGCCGCGGTATTCCAGGCGCTTTAAGCCTTCCAGCAGGATAGGGGTGATGTTGCGCTGCGCTACTGCTCCGACGATACCGCACATGGTCTGACCTCGTGAATGAAAAAATTACAATGCCAAGATCGTAGATGAGCATGCGTGAAATATGCTATCGTAATCGCGACATTAACGTAATATTATTTCACAATGACGAAACCGTGAAATAATATTTCATAACCTTCTATTAAACGGTGTATATGATCGATCCGCGTGATACCCAACTCGATGAAGTTGATCGTCGCATTCTCAATATGCTGCAGGTTGACGCCTCGCACACGAACGCCGAGCTGGCCGAGCTGGTGCATGTGTCGCCACCGACCTGCCTGCGCCGCGTCAAGCAGCTGACCGAGAACGGCGTCATCGCACGCCAGGTGGCCATCGTGGCGCCGGAGAAAGTTGGCGCCCGCCTGACGGCTATCGTGGAGATCACGCTGGATGTCCAGGCCGCCGAGCGCATGGATGAGTTCGAGCGGCATGTGGCCAACGAAGCGGCCATCCTGCAGTGCTACCGGGTATCGCCGGGTCCGGACTTCGTGCTGATCGTGCAGGTGGCGGACATGCCGGCCTACCACGCGCTGGCTCATCGCCTGTTCGCCACCCAGGTGAACGTACGCAACGTCAAAGCCTACTTTTCCACCTTCCGCAGCAAATTCGAGACACGCATCCAAGTCTGACCGGCCATTGTTGCGTCAACGCAATGGATGCTACACGGGAATAGTGTTTACTGGCAACTGTTACCGCATTGCGAGGTGGATAGCATGAATGCAGTTGACGGGGACGGAAGCGTGGAGCTGGCGCGCTTATCTGGCGTGCACAAGTACTTTCCCGGCGGGGCCACCGGCGTGCATGCCTTGCACGATATCGATCTGTCGATCGGCACGGGCGAGATGGTGGCCATCTGCGGCCCGTCCGGCAGCGGCAAGACCACCTTGCTGCACGTCGTGGGCCTGCTGGAAACGGCGACCGAAGGCACCGTGGTGCTCGACAGTTTGCTGGTGTCGAAGCTTTCCGAACAATCGCGTGCCGACCTTCGAGCCGAGCTGATCGGCTTTGTGTTCCAGGGCTTCAGCCTGATCCCGGTGATGAGCGCGCGCGAGAATGTGCTGCTGCCATTGCTGCTGCGCACCCGCATGGAACGCGAGGAGCTGGAGGCGGCGCAGGAGCGCGCCGACGCGCTGCTTACACAGCTCGGCTTGGGCGGGCAGATCGGCCATTATCCGGCCCGCCTCGACGCCGGCGAGAGCCAGCGGGTGGCGATCGCCCGCGCGCTGATCGGGCGCCCGCGCCTGGTGATTGCGGACGAGCCTACCTCGCGCCTGGACGGCGGGTGCAGCCGCCTGGTGATGGAGTTGTTTGCGCGCGAGCAGCGCGATGAGGGCACCGCCTTCCTGGTGTCGACACGCGACCAGCGCCAGCTCAGCCGCGCAACCCGCACTTTGCAGCTGGCCGAGGGCCGGCTGCTGCGGTCCATGGCCGAGGCGGCCCGCAAGCCCCTGCGGGTTCAACTGTGAGTCCCCAAGGCCTGGCGCTGCGCACCTTGCTGGCCGGGCGCACCCGCACCGTGCTGGCCGTGCTGCTGGTGGGCGCGAGCTTGTGCGTGCTGGATCTGTTTGCAGGGCGCCTGGCCAGCCAGCGCGCGGCGGTGGAGTCGCGCACCGTGTTCGGCGAACGGCTGGGCCATCTGAGCGTGCAGCTGTGGCCGGGTGCCGGCATGCCGGCGCCGCTGCTCGATCCAGGCCAGGCCGAGCGGGCACTGCGCATCATCCGCGCCAACCGCGGCGTGGCCGAAGCTTTGCCGCAAATGCATGTGAGCGGCGTCGCCTCCACTACGGAACGCTCAGCCCTGTTCTCCGGCGTGGGCATCGTGCCCGTGCCGCCCGCCGCACCCGAGATGCTGCAAGAGCTGCCCGGCAAATTGGCGGCCGCCAACAGCGGCGGGATCGCGATTACCAACGCGCTGGCGGCATCGCTGGGCCTGCAGAGCGGCAATTCGGTGACCCTGGCCGGGGCCGGGCCGGACGCGCCCTCGATCGCCCTGCAGGCGGACGTGGTCGAAGTCGTGCGCGGCCCGTCCTTGCTGATGCCGCTCGAAATGGCGCAGACCTTGCGCCACACCAGCCGCACCGAGCGCATCGTGGTGTTCCTGCACGACCCGGCGCAGCTGGACCGGCGCCGGACCGAACTGGCCAGCGCGCTGCGTCAAGCCGGCTTGCCGGCGCAGGTGCGCACCTGGCATGAGCAATCGCCCAGCTGGAGCGACCAGCGCAGCGAGTCCGACCTGGCGTTCGACAGCGTGGCGGGAATGGTGTTCGCGGTGATCGCGGCGACGATCGCCGCCACCATGTCGATGAACATCCTGGAACGGCGGCGCGAAGTCGGCACCCTGCGGGCGCTGGGCATGCGCAGCAGCGCGGTGTTCCTGATGTTCGTGGCGGAGGCGCTGGGGATGGCGCTGGCGGGCGTGGTGCTGAGCCTGGTCGGGAGCGGCATGATTGCCTGGGGCGTCAACCGGGCCAGCCTGGCCGGCGCGCCGGTAGGCAGCCATACCCAGGCGCCGATGGTGGTCGAGCTGGACTTCGAACGGATGCTGATGGCCGTGGTGGCAGTGCTGGCGGTCACTTTGCTGGCGGCACTGGTGCCGGCCTTCAAAGCGGCGCGGGCACCGATCGCGCCCGCGCTTGCCGCATAAACGTCTAAAGCTTTCTTCTAAAGCTTACTTCTTCACCTTCACCGGACGCACCCAGCCTTCGATGGTGACCTGCCTTGGACGCGACACCGTCAGCTTGCCGGCCGGTGCGTCTTTCGACAGGGTGGTGCCGGCGCCGAGAGTGGCACCCTTGCCGACCGTCACCGGGGCGATCAGTTGGCTGTCGCTGCCGATGAAGACGTCGTCTTCGATCACCGTGCGGAACTTGTTGGCGCCATCGTAATTGCAGGTGATGGTGCCGGCGCCGATGTTGACGCGCGAGCCGACCGTGGCGTCGCCTACGTAAGCCAGGTGATTGGCCTTGCTGTGCGCGGCTACCTGGCTGTTCTTCACTTCCACGAAGTTGCCGATGTGGACGTCCTGGCCGAGTTCGGTGCCGGGACGCAGGCGCGCATACGGGCCAATCTGCGATTGCTCGCCAACCACGGCTTGCTCGATATGGCAGAAGGGCTTGATGTTGGCGCCGGCGCCGATCTTCGCATCGACCAGCACGCTGTGGGCGCCGACGCGCACCCCATCGGCCAATTCAACTTTACCTTCGAACACGCAGCCGACGTCGATTACGACATCGCGCCCGCAGATCAGTTCACCGCGCACATCGATGCGGGCCGGGTCCATCAGGGTCACGCCTTTTTCCAGCAGGGCATTGGCGATGTTCAGTTGATGACGGCGTTCGAGTTCGGCCAGCTGCACCTTGCTGTTGACGCCGGCGACTTCCCATTCCGCCAAAGGCTGGGCCGACACGACCGGCACACCATCGGCCACGGCCTGGGCGACGATATCGGTCAGGTAATACTCGCCCTGGGCATTGTTGTTCGACAGCGCGGCCAGCCACTTCTTCAGGTGAACGGTCGGCACGCACATGATGCCGCTGTTGATTTCACGAATGGCACGCTCGGCGTCGGTGGCATCTTTTTCTTCGACGATGCGCACGATCTTGCCGCCTTCGCGCACGATGCGGCCCAGGCCGAAGGGATTGGCTTGCTCGACCGTAAGAATGCCCAGCTTGTCGGTACTGGCGGCATCGACCAGGGCTTTGAGCGATGCGGCGGTGGTCAGCGGCACGTCGCCGTACAGCACCAGGGTCGGCGCGTTTTCGTCCAGTTGCGGTACCGCTTGCATGACGGCGTGGCCGGTGCCCAGCTGCGGCTCTTGCAGGGCGGTATCGATGTGTGCGTGCTCGCCGGAATTTTGCCCTGCAACCATTTCCGGCACCGCTGCGCCGCCGTGCCCGTATATCACGCATAATTTGCTCGGCGCAAGGGTTTGTGCAGTGTCGATAACGTGCTGCAGCAAAGGCTTGCCCGCCAACGGGTGCAAAACCTTGGGCAGTGCGGACTGCATGCGTTTGCCCATGCCAGCGGCGAGAATGACTACGTTCATATGCGGGTTGAATGGAAGAGTTGATAACATGGAAAAGTTTAACATGCGAGATTGTTTCGTCCGTCCTGTGCGCGTGTTGTGCGTCATGCTTCTCGTCCTCAGCATGGCCGCCTGCAGCGCCATCAAACTCACTTATAACAATGGCGACACCCTGGCGTACTGGTGGCTGAACGCTTACCTGGACCTCGATTCCGAGCAAGCCAGCTGGGTCAAGAAAGACATCGACGAATTGTTCCGCTGGCATCGCCGCACCCAGTTGCGCGATTACGCGCAGTTGCTGGCCAGCGGCCAGCGCCAGCTGGCCGCTGGGGTCACCGAGGCCGACCTGCAGAACGATTTCCGCGATGTCCGGGCGCGCAGCGAATTGCTGGCGTTTAAGGCCTTGCCCGAACTGGCGGACTTGGCGCGTTCAGTCAAACCCGAGCAGATCGCGCAGATGGAAAAGAAGTTCAGGAAGAATAATGAAACCTACCGCAAGAAATTCATGAGCGGCGACATGGAAAAGCGCCAGAAGGTGCGCTTTGAAAAGACCATGGAGCAGTTCGAGCTGTGGTTCGGGGATTTCAGCAGGGAACAGGAAGAAACGCTGCGCAAGGCCTCGGATGCGCGTCCGCTCAAGGGCGAAACATGGCTGGAAGAACGCATGCTGCGCCAGCGGAAAATCATCGCTGTGCTGCGCAAGGTGCAGCAGGAAAAGCTGGGCAAGGATGCGACCATGGCGTTGTTGCACAACCTGGTCAAGGATCTGTTCCACCGCTTCGATGCGCCGGAGCGCAAGGCGTTCTATGATACGCAGATCGATGGCTCGATCCAGATGGTTTTAATGGCCACGAAGATTGCCACACCGGAGCAGAAGCAGCATGCGCACAAACGCATGCAGGGTTGGATTGATGATATCAATACCTTGGCGGCTGATAAGCGCTAAGCAATTTAGCGGTGGCGCGAATGGTATAGTGCGGCCCTCAACGCACCTCTGCCGCCATGCCTAAACATCCATCAAAACCCGCCAAGGCCCCGGTCCACCGGGCGCCGCCTCCCCAACAGGTCCGCATCATCGGCGGCGCCTGGAAGCGCACCCCATTGCCGGTGCTCGACGCCCTCGGTCTGCGCCCGACCCCCGACCGCGTCCGCGAGACGGTATTTAACTGGATAAACCATTTACGCGCCGGCGACGGCAACTGGGAAAACGCGCGCGTGCTCGACCTGTTCGCCGGCAGCGGTGCGCTCGGCTTCGAGGCGGCCAGCCGCGGCGCGCAGCAGGTGATCATGGTCGACGCCCACTCGCCAGTGGTGCGCCAGCTCGATGTGATCAAGCAAAAATTGAAAGCCGAGAACGTCCAGCTGCTGCGCGCGGACGCCTTCAGCAGCGCACAGTCGATGGCCTTGCGCGGCGAAAAGTTCGACCTGATTTTTCTCGATCCGCCCTATAACCAGGAACTTCTGGCCAAGTCCCTACCTCTATGTAAGCAGCTGCTTGCCCCTGGCGCCCTGATATACGCGGAGTCCGCCGCCGCCCTGCCGTTCGCGCCGGAAGACGGCAGCGCAGCGCCTGACTGGTTGGCCGGCTGGGAGCTGGTGCGCCAGGACAAAGCCGGGATGGTGCACTTTCATCTCCTGAAGTTGCATGAGAGTAGCAGATAAACAACAGCCTTATGGGGCGAAGTTCACCTGAAATGGTGGTCTAAGCGGCTGGGGCTTGGCCTGGCCCCCGGTCGGCGCTCAAAATTCAGGCATAATGCGCGTTCTATATGGTGTATTGCTAGGGAGCTGCAATGGTTGTAGCCGTTTATCCGGGAACCTTCGATCCGCTGACGCGTGGACACGAAGATTTGGTGCGCCGCGCTTCCGGCCTGTTCGACAGGCTGATCGTGGGTGTCGCCGACAGCAAGGCAAAACGGCCTTTCTTCTCGCTGGAAGAGCGTCTGGAAATTGCCAACGAAGTGCTGGGGCATTATCCGAACGTTCAGGTGGAGAGTTTTTCCGGCTTGCTCAAGGATTTCGTACGCCAGCATGATGCGCGCGTGATCGTGCGCGGCCTGCGCGCGGTGTCGGACTTCGAGTACGAGTTTCAGATGGCGGGCATGAACCGCTACCTGCTGCCGGACGTCGAAACCTTGTTCCTGACGCCCTCGGACCAATATCAATTCATATCCGGCACCATCGTGCGCGAAATCGCCATGCTCGGTGGCGATGTCTCCAAGTTCGTGTTCCCCTCGGTCGACCGCTGGCTGCAGAACAAGATCGCTTCGATGGCGCCGCCGTCTGCCTAAGAGTCACTACAGAAACAAAGCATCATGGCCTTACTGATCACCGACGACTGCATCAATTGCGACGTGTGCGAGCCCGAGTGCCCGAACGACGCGATCTTCATGGGCATCGAAATCTACGAAATCGACCCCAACAAGTGCACCGAATGCGTCGGCCACTTCGACGAACCGCAGTGCCAGCAAGTTTGCCCGGTGAGCTGCATTCCCTTCAATCCGGCCTGGACCGAAACGAAGGAAGAGCTGCACGCCAAGTACGAACGGCTGATGGCGGCCAAGGCCGCCTGAGTTTGCCAGCCTAGTCGGACGGCTTCCACTTTCCGCTCGCTTCATCTTTCTTGTATTTCTTCTTGATCGCCGCCCATGCAACCTTGTGGGCGGTTTCTTCGCGCCCTTCGGCGCCGCGTTCCTTATAGTCATCGTAAGCGCTGTTGAACGCTTCTTTGTAAATTTCCTGGGCGTGGGCCGGCAGATTGTCGCGTACGCTGTCCGGCAGGTCGGCAGTGCTTTTGTAGGGCATGGCTTGTCCTTTCGTTCACGATGCTGCTAGTGTGCTGCATGTTCATCTTCGCCGGCGCACCGATGCTCCGGGATTGAGTTGGCGGCTGCGGTTTTCGCGCCACGGTTGTTGCGAATGATCGGTTTGGGTAAGGATCAATGTTATATTGAAGCGGCAAATTAGCACGCTCATACTATTTTATTCTTAACATCTTCCTTCCCGTGTTGGAGACCCCATGAAAATCGAAAAAAAACCTGTCATCAAGATGCTGGCGGCATGTGCTTTGGTCGCATGCGCATTCGGCAACGCCATCGCGGCGGAAGTGGCCGGCATCAAGTTTGCTGACACTGTCAAGGTAGCGGGCAAGGACCTCAAGCTCAACGGCCTGGGTTTGCGCACCAAGTTTTTTGTGAAGGTGTATGCGGCCGGGCTGTATCTCCCGGAAAAGAGCAAGAACGTGGTAGAGATCATCAAGACGGATGTGCCACGCCGCATGTCGCTGGTGCTGATGCGCGATATCGGCTCGGAAGAGTTCGGCAGCGCGTACATGCAGGGCTTGAACAACAATCTGGACAAGATCGAGAAGTCCAAGCTGCTGATCCCGATGAGCAAGGTCGGCGAAATTTTCGCCAGCATGGAAGGCTTGAAGAAGGGCGACGTGCTGAACCTGGACTGGGTGCCGGGTGCCGGCAGCGTGTATGAGCTCAACGGCAAGAAGCTGGGCGAGACGATTCCGGATGTGGCGTTTTATAACGCTACCTTGCGCATCTGGCTGGGTGATAAGCCGGTGGATTCCAGTTTGAAGCCGCAGCTGCTGGGTGAGAAGTAAGTCCGTGGATTGGAGGGTATGGATTTATATGTGTCAATAATAGTGCAGTGCAACATATAAAGCTAATTTCAGTATTCCATATCATTCATATTCCTTGTGAATGGAATGCGGTATCATGTTTGTGACTATCATTTTCTTCTTCGCAACGTTGCCGCTATGAGCTTCCTGACCCTCGATTTGAACTTGCTGCGCGTCTTCGACGCCGTCATGACTGAGCAAAATCTGACCCGCGCAGCCGGCCATCTGGCCATGACCCAGCCGGCAGTCTCGAACGCCATCAAGCGCCTGCGTGAAAGCCTGGGCGACGAATTGCTGATCCGCACCGCCTACGGCGTCAAGCCGACCCCACGCGCGGAAGCGTTGTGGCCGGCGGTGCGCTCGGCGCTGGCAGGACTGGAAGCGGCGGTGACGCCGGAAACCTTCGACGTCTCCAAGGCGCATGCCACCTTCCGGATGGCGATGGCGGATGCGACCGCGGCATTCTGGCTGCCTTCGCTGATGCGCTCGATCGAGAGCGAGGCCCCGGGCGTGAACGTGCGCATGGTGCCGCTGACCACGCGTGAACCGCGGCCGATGCTGTTGCGCGGCGATATCGACCTGGCGGTCGGCTTTTTCCCCGGCGTGGCAGCCCAGTTGTCGAGCGAAACGGCCACCCCGATCCGCCACGAGCGCCTGTACTCGGGTCACTATGTCTGCGTGATGCGCAAGCAGCACCCGCTGGCCAAGGTCGACCTGTCGCTGGAAAACTATTGCGCGGCCAACCACCTGCTGGTGAGTTTTTCAGGCCGGGCGCACGGCTTGGTTGACGAGGCGCTGGCCCAGATCGGGCGCGAGCGCCGCATTTTGCTGACGGTGAACCAGTTCTTCACGGCAGGGCGCGTGGTGGCGAATTCGGATTTGATCACCGTGCTGCCGAAGCACCTGATCGCCTCGACCGGCATGACGCATGCGCTGGTGTGGCGCGAGCTGCCGTTCACCCTGCCTGCGGTGCACCTGGATATGCTGTGGCATGAACGCGATGCGCGCAGCCCTGTGCATAAGTGGCTGCGCAAGCATCTGGAAGGCATCAACTCTCCCGCCTCCTCCTCGATCTCCAACCAGGCCGACTAAAGCAACTAAGCCGCGCTGGAACGGTAGCCGACCCGGAAGCCGCCCCAGTGGCGGCCGTCGACATAGATCGGCGCCGACAAATCGTGCATGACTTCGCCGGTATCGCGCTTGTAAGTCTGCAGCAGGAAAGGCTTGGTACTGGAGCCGCAACGGCTGCCGGTACGGTCGCTGAAGATGCGCTTGGTGCGGTTGTTGACGATGTCGACCTCGTACTTGCCGGTCAGCGGCTGGGAATACTTCTTGTTGTGCGTCGGGAAGTAGCCGTTGTTATCCACAGCGCCGGCAAAGGCCAACTGCGGCAGGCTCTCCAATAAACCTTCCTGCAGCGGCGGCAAAACCCGGTCGGTAAAAGCGTCGAACTTGGTGGTGTGCTTGGGCGGGTTGGTGTTCGGAATCGGCGTGTAGTTCCGGTCGAACAGCGCTTCGCGGCTGATCTTGCCAGACTTGATGGCGTCGCTGAACAGTTTTCCTACCTCGGCTGCCACCTGCTGGGTGGCGATGCGGATTTCGTCGTGCATGGTCACGGCCGACGATTCGCTGAGCGCCGCTGCAATGGTTTCCGCCTTCACCGCCAGCGCCATGGCCGATTCGGTTGCGCGCGGCAATTCCTTGTCGGTCGACAGCATGCTGTCGCGGATCTGCGTCAGCGAGGCGGCAATCGCACCGGTGGTTTCGACGTGGGCCCTGGCTTCGCGGGCAATCTCGCCGATCTGCTGCTCGGACTGGCTGGATGACTGCTCGATATTGGTCAGGAAATGATGGACCCGCTCGACATTGGTGGTCGCTTCGCCCACCGCGTTCGCCAGCGAACTCATGCCACGCGCCGCTTTTTCCGCCTGTTCGTTAATTGAGCGCACCATGGCGCTGATTTCGTCGGTGGCTTCCTTGGTGCGGAAAGCCAGCTGGCGTACTTCGCCGGCCACCACGGCAAAGCCGCGGCCGTGCTCGCCGGCGCGCGCCGCTTCAATGGCGGCATTGAGCGCCAGCAGATTGGTGCGGGCGGAAATTTCGGTGATGACTTCGGTAAAACCGGCAATGGCCTTGGATTTTCCCTGCAGCTCGTTCATCAGGGTTTCGGCTTGCTGGGCTTCCACGCGGGCGCTGCTGATGCGTTCCAGGCCGCTGCTGATGGCGGCGCGCCCGGCCGCGCTCTCGCTGCGCACACTGGCGGCGATGGTGGCGGCCCGCTCGGCGTTGTCGGCGATCTGTTCGGTGCTGCGCGCCACATCGTTGGAATCGGCGACTACCGTGCCGGCCGTTTCCACGTCTTTTTCGATTTTCTTTTTGACCGAGTCGACGAAGTAAGACGTTTCGGCGGCGCCGATCATGATGTCGTCGATCGAATGACCAACCAGCTTGGTGAAATCGTGAATCTGCCCGTCGGCTTTGCCGTCACCGGCCACAAAGACCGCGGCCAGGGTCATGCCGCCGGCCAGGGCGGCGCCCACGGCCGATCCCAGCAAGCCGGGCGCGACCGAGTCGAGCAACCATACCGAAGCGGTGCCGGCGGCAATGCCGGCACCGCCAGCCACCAATCGGCGGCCGGTCTTCGAATGCAAAAATTTCACGTTTTCCTCTGAAAGACCAATAGTTACCGTACCGCAAATGCTACAGCATTTGGGGCCGAATTCCACGAAACTGTAGTCTTAGAGGAACAAATGACACTATTATTTAATAGGAAGCTTGGTCGTATTCTTAACTTCTTCCATCACCGCGTAGGTGTGGGTCTCGCGCACGCCTTTTTGCAATAGCGTTTTGCCCAGGAATTCGCGGTAGGCGGCCATATCTTTCACCCGCGCCTTGACCAGGTAGTCGAAGCCGCCGGCCACCATATGACATTCCAGTACTTCTGGAATCAGTTGTACGCTATTCTTGAAGGCGTCGAAGACTTCCGGGGTGGTGCGGTCGAGTACCACTTCGATGAAGACAAGCAGGGAGACATCGAGCAACTGGGGATTGAGCTGGGCCGTGTAACCCATGATGTAGCCGGATTCATGCAGCTTGCGCACCCGCTCCAGGCACGCTGCCGGCGACAGATTGACCCGGGCCGCCAGTTCCACATTGCTGATCCGCCCATCGCTCTGCAGTTCCGACAGAATCTTTTTACTTATCTTGTCCAACATCGCCAACCACTCCTGTCATTAATATTATTTGGTGAAATTGTCTCATCAAAAACTATCTATTGCTAGTGTTCTCTAATACCAGAATTAATCCATAAGAATCCACTCTACAATCGAATCATGTTTCCGCGGCCCCGCCGCCAACCCGATCCATGACGCAGAGTGTTCCATGACCACAGCAGTACCTCCGGCCAGCTTTATTCCTTTCGCGGCTTTACAGCGCGAAACCGCCACCGCCCCATCACCCTTGCGCGCGGCCATTACTGGCGCCTACCGCAAGGATGAACGCGACGCCGTGCAATGGCTGCTCGCGCAGAACACGCCGGCCCTGCCCGAAGCATGGCTACTTGCCGAGCGGCTGGTGACGGAAGTGCGAACCAGGCGCAGCCGCGCCTCCGGCGTCGATGCGCTGATGCACGAGTTTTCGCTGTCGTCCGAAGAAGGCGTGGCCCTGATGTGCCTGGCCGAAGCGCTATTGCGCATTCCCGACAGCGAAACGGCCGACCGCCTCATCGCCGACAAGATCAGCCGCGGCGACTGGCGCCGCCACCTGGGCGAGTCGCCGTCGATGTTCGTCAACGCCGCCACCTGGGGCTTGCTCATTACCGGCAAGCTGGTCAGCAGCAATAGCGAAGCCGGGCTGGGTTCGGCTATTTCGCGCATCATCGCCAAGGGCGGCGAACCCTTGATCCGCAAAGGGGTCGACCTGGCCATGCGCATGCTGGGCAATCAGTTCGTGACCGGCCAGACCATCGGCGAAGCGCTCAAGAACAGCCGCGACAACGAAGCGCGCGGCTATCGTTATTCCTACGACATGCTGGGCGAAGCCGCGCTGACCGAGGCGGATGCGCAGCGTTATTTCACGGCCTACGAGCAGGCCATCCACGCGATCGGCAAGGCCGCGGCCGGCCGCGGCATCAAAGACGGTCCGGGCATATCGGTCAAATTGTCCGCGCTGCATCCTCGCTATAGCCGGGCCCAGCGCGCCCGCGTGATGGCCGAGTTGCTGCCGCGCCTGCGTCAGCTGGTGGCGCTCGCCAAGCAATACAACATCGGCATCAATATCGATGCGGAAGAGGCCGACCGGCTGGAACTGTCGCTCGACCTGATGGAGGCACTCGCTTTCGACGACACGCTGGCCGGCTTCGACGGCATCGGCTTCGTGGTGCAGGCCTATCAAAAACGCTGCCCCTTCGTGATCGATTACCTGGCCGACCTGGCAAGCCGCAGCGGCCGCCGTTTCATGGTGCGGCTGGTGAAAGGCGCATACTGGGATGCCGAAATCAAACGCGCGCAGATCGACGGCATGCCGGGCTATCCTGTTTTCACGCGCAAGATCCACACCGATGTGTCTTACCTGACTTGCGCGCGCAAACTGCTGGACGTGGCCGACCGCCTGTATCCGCAATTCGCCACCCATAACGCCCACACCTTGGCGGTGATTTATACCTGGGCACAGGCGGCGGGTGTCAGCAGCTATGAATTCCAGTGCCTGCACGGCATGGGCGAAACCTTGTACGACCAGGTGGTCGGCAGCGACAAGCTGAACAAGCCTTGCCGTATTTATGCCCCGGTCGGTTCGCATGAAACGCTGCTGGCCTACCTGGTGCGGCGCCTGCTGGAAAACGGTGCCAATTCCTCGTTCGTCAACCAGATTGTCGACGACGCCATTCCTGTCGATACATTGATTGCCGATCCTTTCGACGCGGCGCGGCAATCAGGCGGCGCGCCCCATCCAGGGATTGTCTTGCCGCGCGAATTGTTCGGTGCGGAGCGGACCAATTCCGCCGGCCTCGACCTGACCAATGAAGCCTGCCTGCAAGCGTTGACCGCGTCGCTTGCCAAGCCGCGCCAGTACCTGGCGAGTGCCTTGATCGACGGCGTGGCCGGCAGTGGCGAGAGCATCCCAGTCATCAACCCGGCCCAGCACGCGGATGTGGTCGGCCATGTTGTCGAGGCTGGCGAAGCCGATCTCGGCAGGGCGCTTGAGGCCGCGGCCAGCTTCCAGCCCCATTGGCAAAACGCCGCCACCGACCAGCGCGCGGCCATGCTGCTGCGCACGGCCGACCTGTTCGAACAAGAGCATGAAGAACTGATGGCGCTGGCCATTCGCGAAGCCGGCAAGTCTTTGCCGAATGCCATTGCCGAAGTGCGCGAAGCGGTCGACTTTCTGCGCTATTACGCCACCCAGCTTTTTGAAGAAGGCACGCCGATTGGCCCGGTGGCATGCATCAGCCCGTGGAACTTTCCCCTGGCAATTTTTACCGGACAAGTGGCCGCTGCGCTGGCGGCGGGCAATGTGGTGCTGGCGAAGCCAGCCGAGCAGACGCCTTTGATTGCCCATCGCGCCGTGCAGTTGTTCCATCAAGCTGGCATTCCCCGTGCGGCCTTGCAATTGCTGCCTGGACGGGGAGAAACCATCGGTGCCGGCTTATGCCAGGACCACCGCATCCAGGGTGTGATTTTCACCGGCTCGACCGAGGTTGCGCAGCTGATCAACCGCACCTTGGCAAAACGCTCAGCGGCGGAGTCGACCGACATTGTATTGATCGCCGAAACCGGCGGACAGAATGCGCTGATCGTCGATTCATCAGCCTTGCCTGAACAAGTCGTGCAGGACGTGCTGACGTCGGCCTTCGACAGTGCCGGCCAACGCTGTTCCGCCCTGCGCGTGCTGTGCCTGCAAGAGGAAATTGCCGACAAGACCATCGCGATGCTGCACGGCGCGATGCGCGAACTGAGCGTCGGCATACCCGATCGCCTCGCCACCGACATTGGTCCGGTCATCGATCGTGAAGCGCAAGAAAATCTGCAAGCCCACATCGAGTGTACCGCGAAGAACCACTTTTCGCTGCCTTTGCCAGCCGAACTGACAGCACAGGGCACTTTTGTGGCCCCGACCGCGCTGGAAATCGGCAGCTTTTCGGAACTGACGAAAGAGGTCTTCGGTCCGGTATTGCACATCCTGCGTTATCGCCGCGCTGAACTGCCGCAGCTGATCGAAGACATCAATGCCAGTGGTTTCGGCCTGACCCTTGGCGTGCATTCGCGCATCGACGAGACCATCGATTACATCACGTCGAACGCTCACGTCGGCAATATCTATGTGAACCGCAATATCGTTGGCGCGGTCGTGGGCGTGCAGCCTTTCGGCGGCGAGGGCAAATCCGGTACCGGCCCCAAAGCCGGCGGCCCGCTTTACGTGCGGCGCCTGCAACGCCAGGCCGTGCCGCTGCTGCCCCACAAGCCGCAGCGCACACCTGGGCTCGACTCCTTGCTGGTATGGGCCAAGACCCATGGCCATGCGCGGGTGGTGTCGCTGGCCGAACATTACATGCGCACGACCTTGCTGGGTACCGAGTTGTTGTTGCCGGGACCGACGGGTGAACGCAACAGCCTGCGCTTCGCGGCGCGCGGTGTGATCTTGTGTGCGGCCGCATCGATTGGCGGCTTGCTCAATCAGATTGCAGCTACGCTTGCCACCGGCAATCGCGCGGTGGTTCTGGACCCGCAGCGCGTACTGATTCCAGACAGCCTTCCGGACGAAATCATGGACCGGATCGCCGTCGTATCGAGCCTGGACGCATGCGATCGTCCGCTGCAAATTGCCCTGGTCGAAACATCGCTGGCGGCAAGCTTGCGGCCACCGCTGGCAGCGCGCGACGGCGTCATTACGCTGGTTTGCCCGACCAGCGAGGAAGTCCGGATCGATATCTGGCGCCTGGTGGCCGAGCGCGCATTGTGCGTGAACACGACAGCCGCTGGCGGTAACGCAAGCCTGATGACGCTAGGTCTGTTTGACGTCCTCCCTACCCTATAGGATGGGGATTCCTACTGCTAGCGTCGCACGTCCGCGACGGAGAATGTTTTTTGCCGCGTTGAGATCACGATTATGCAAGGCACCGCAATCACAGCAAGTCCACTCTCTTATTCCGAGATCTGCGATACCTTTCGGCCGCGAATCAGGCAAGCTGCCGCAATTCGAACAGATCTGGGTGGTGAAACTTTCGTTCACTTCTTCAAACCACGCGCCATGCTTAACAGCCTTGTACGCCAGTTGAGTTCGGAAGGACGACCAGCCTACGTCATACACGGACTTCGCCATGCTGGTCTTGGCGAGTCCGGAAGCATTCACGTTACCCACAACGATGTAGTCGAAGTCAGCCACAATTTTGCTCGACAGTTTGTGCAGAAAATCATAGCGCTGATTCGCGATCTTGCCGTGGATCGCCTTCACGCGCTTACCCTTTCGTGCGCGCTGTGCCACCGCAAGCGCGGCCTCGGTATTGCGGTAAATTGTCGGCGCCGCGATGGTGGAACCATCGCTCAGCACAGCGAAGTCTTTCAGCCCGAGGTCGATGCCGACTCCGCGCTCCGGCGAGCGTACGGGTGCTTCGGCAATCTCCAATACGATATTAAGATACCAGTTACCCCGGCGATCACGAGAAAAGTTAGTACCGTCTGCGATCTTCCCTTCAGGCAGCGGTCGCGAGTTGAAAACGCGGAAGGTGTTTCCAGCAAAGCGAAAGGCGTCCCCTTCTCGTTTGAGACTTTGACCTTTCAACGGGACCCAACCAGTCGACTTAATGCCGCGATAGCGCAAGTAGGGTCGCTTGGACTGCGATCGCGACTTGGCGTATTGCTGACACACATCGTTGATCGTGGACGAATACAGTTTGAGTTCCTTGCTCGACCCCGAGCAAAGCTTGATCAGATCAAATCCGCTCAGCCAAGGCCTGTTAAATCGCAATGCATCTTTTTGCCGGTCATTACAATAATTCCAGACAAAGTTGACCGTACGGGCTTGCCTGTTCAGCAGCCCGTTGAGCGATTTGACGCGATAGCGAAATACTAGGTACATATCAGTTCGACCACCCGGACCGATGCTGGTTCCAGGTCTAACGGCCAAGCGTGTACTGTTTTATGGTCCGCGCTTTTAACTTCACGCTCTGAAGCACGGGGCTTTTCGGGAGAGCAATGATGATCGTAGGCGTACCGAAGGAAATCAAAAACCACGAGTACCGTGTCGGGCTGACGCCGCCAAGCGTGCGCGAACTGAGCTTGCATGGCCACGAGGTGCTGGTACAAAAAGGCGCCGGCGCGGCCATCGGCCTGTCCGACGAGCTATATGTCGCTGCCGGCGCCACGCTGGCCGATACGGCCAAGGAGGTGTTTGCCCGTGCCGACATGATCGTCAAGGTTAAGGAACCGCAGCCGGGCGAGTGCGCCATGCTGGGCGACGGGCAAATCCTGTACACCTATCTGCACCTGGCGCCGGATCCGGAACAGACGGCGGCCCTGGTCAAGTCCGGCGCCGTGTGTATTGCCTACGAAACCATCACCGGACCCGGCGGCGGCTTGCCCTTGCTGGCACCGATGAGTGAAGTAGCCGGCCGCATGGCAGTGCAGGCCGGTGCGGCGCACCTGGAAAAATCCAAGGGCGGCATGGGTTTGCTGCTCGGCGGGGTTCCTGGCGTTGCTGCTGGCCACGTGGTGATCATCGGCGCGGGCGTGGTGGGAGCCAATGCGATGCAGATGGCGGTTGGCGCCGGTGCGCGCGTGACGGTGCTCGACAAGAACATCGACCGGCTGCGCCAGCTGGACCTGATCTACGGAAATCGCATCGCCACGCAATATTCCAATGCGCACGCAATCGAGGAAGCGGTGTTGTCGGCCGACCTGGTCATTGGCGGCGTGCTGGTGCCCGGTGCGGCGGCACCCAAGCTGCTTACGCGCGACATGATTTCACGTATGAAGCAAGGCGCCGTCGTGGTGGATGTGGCGATCGACCAGGGTGGCTGTTTTGAAACTTCTCATCCGACCACGCATGCCGATCCGACCTTCGTGGTTGATGGCGTGGTGCATTACTGCGTGGCGAATATGCCGGGCGCAGTTGCCCATACCTCGACCTTTGCACTGAACAACGCGACCATCGGCCATGCGGTGGCACTGGCCAACAAAGGCTGGAAGCAGGCGCTGCGGGACGATCCGCACCTCAAGAATGGCCTGAACGTTTGCCAGGGCAAGGTGACTTACGCCGCCGTGGCCAAGGCGCTCGGCTATGAAAGCACCAGTCCGGACGCCATGCTGGCTTAAATGCGCTCGCTGCGCAGTTCGGCGCAGAAGCGCCGGACGATGTAAAAGGCATACCGCGCCGCTACCGATTTCACAAAACGCATGAAATCGGTAGCGGCGTTTTCATTGGCGTTATCCGAAATCGCCCGGATCACGGTAAACGGAATTCCCAACTCAAAGCACACCTGCGCCACCGCGGCGCCTTCCATCTCCACTGCCAGCAGGCCGGGCAGGGCGTCCGCCAAACCACCCAGCTGCGCCTTGCTGTCTACAAATTGATCACCGCTGGCAATCAGGCCGCGATGAATGCGAGGGCGAGTGAGCCTGAAGGCCTCACGTTCGCCTGCTTCGATTGCCGTCTCAAAGTCGTCGTCCAGAAAATTGACTGCTGCGGCTGCGATCCGTTCGCTTAAATGCGCGTCGGACTGAAAGTGCGAGATCCCCGTCAGTGGAATCTCGAAACGCGGGAACAGGGGACTGGCATCCATGTCGTACTGAAGCAGGGATTCGCCGATGACGATGTCGCCAACCTTGACGCTGGGATCACCTCCACCAGCCACGCCAGTGAAGAGGATGTGGGTAACTCCGAACTTTTCCACAAGCATTGTCGCGGTCGTGGCGGCTGCAACCTTCCCTATACGCGACAGAACGCACACAGCGTCGATTCCAGCGATGTTCCCTGATGTGTAGACGCGCATGCCGTGCGTGAGCGTGGCGGGGCTCTCCATGGCTTCTACCAGCCCCTGCTGTTCTTCCTGCAAGGCGCTAATGATGCCTAGACGCATGTTTTTGGTGATTTGCATGGGGGTTGGAGGGTAATCGGAGCGATAAAACTCGATTATAGGTGAGCAACTGTCGAGTTAGCTTCTTCCTGTAGACCGCTTTTGGGGGTTTCCTTGCGCGTTTGCGAACTTGTACACGCTGTTCTTGCTGTTTACGGTTTTATATAAAGATATGTATACAAAGTTAGTAGTGATAGTAAACGAGAAGAAATCTGTGGATAAGTCGGGTTAACCGAGCGTTTACAGCGGTTTACGGTCCACAGAACCAGCTGCACAAGCGCTGTATCTACGAAGGACTGTTGGTGAACAATTTTTGGGCCGTTGAGAACTTGAGCGGTTTTGCACATCTCGTCCTGTGGATATGCAGTGAGTTTTCCACAGCCTGATGTCGGCTGTGTTTCCAAAGTTGTCATTTCAATTTTTTGGATTTTCGAATTTTTTTAAAACCGGTCTTCAGGATCTGGTTCGAGGCCAGCCGTTTTTTTTTAGGGTTGTCGGTTTACTTAAAAAGGTTTAAATATAGGCTAGTAGTAGTTGTTAACAGTAGCCAATTTCTGTGGATAAGACCGTTTACGCGAACGTAAACAACAACTTGGAGAAGGTATAAGCCGGTGGCGATCGCTGTATGCCGCTGGGGTCAATTCTGGACAAAAATCCGGCTGTGCATAAAGCCGCGCTTATCCACAAACCACACCTGTGGATATCCATAAGCTTATCCACAGCCCCTCTAGGAGCCGCTCATGAAGCTGTTGCAGGACTTGAAATTCCCTATCATCCAGGGCCCGATGGCCGGCGGCGCATGTACGCCGGCACTTGTTGCAGGCGTATCGAATGCGGGTGGACTCGGCTCCCTGGCGGCCTCCTTACTTGCGCCGGCCAAGATGCGCGAACAGGCGACGCATATTCGGGCGCTGACCGACCGGCCTTTTCTGATCAATTTGTTCGTGCTGAAGACGCCCGCGCCGTCCGCTGAGGAGATTGGGCAGGCAACTGCACTGCTGCATCCGGTAATGGAGCGCTTGGGTTGGGACGCCTTGCCCATGCCGGCCAAGTGGTGCGAAGACTTTAACGAACAGTTCGAGACCTTGATTGAATTGAAACCGGCTGTCGCCAGCGTCACCTTCGATATCCTGACGCCGGCGCATGTCGAGCGGCTTCATTCCGCCGGTATTGGCGTCATCGGGACCGTGACCACGGTGGCGGAAGCATTGGCGTGGCAGGAAGCGGGGGCCGATGCGATCGTGGCGTCGGGCATTGAATCGGGCGGGCATCGGGGAACGTTCATTGGCCGGCAGGAAGACGCGACCCTGTCCGGGCGGGAGTTGTGGCCCCAGGTAGCGGCGGCGGTAAAGATTCCGGTGATTGCCGCCGGCGGCATCATGACCGGCGCCGACATTGCCGAAGCGCTGCGTTTGGGTGCTTCTGCCGTTCAAATGGGCACGGCGTTTCTGGTCACCGAAGAATCCGGCATCAACAGTGCCTATAAGAACCGCCTGATTAATGCTGGCTCGACCCCGACCCGGCTCACGCGCGCTTTCTCAGGACGCTATGCACGGGGACTGGAGAATGAGTTCATGCGCAAAATGAGTGCCGTGGAGTCACAGGTTCCGGCGTATCCTGTACAAAATGCATTGACGACAGCCCTACGTGCCGCGGCGGCGGAACGTGGCGACACGGAATTGATGTCGCTGTGGGCTGGCGCCGAGGTGAGGCGGGCGCGGCCGATGAAGCTTGCGGACCTGATGGCCACCTTGGCTGCGGAGATGCGGACCGAATAAATAGATTAATTGGAGACAAGCGGATTGGAATCGGCTGGCGAATTCGACTACATCATCATCGGAGCCGGCACTGCCGGTTGTTTATTGGCCAACCGCCTCACGCGTAATCGCGATCATAATGTTCTGCTGGTGGAAGCTGGCGGCAAGGACGACTACGTGTGGATTCACATTCCGGTAGGCTATTTGCGCTGCATCGGCAATCCGCGCACCGACTGGCTGTATTCCACTGAGCCCGAAGCCGGCCTGGGCGGACGGGCGCTGATCTACCCGCGCGGCAAGGTGCTGGGTGGCAGCTCGTCGATCAACGGCATGATCTATATGCGCGGACAATCAACCGATTACGACCATTGGGCCGAGCTGACCGGTGATGCATCGTGGTCGTGGGACCAGGTCTTGCCGATCTTTCGGCAGACCGAAGACCATCACTGCGGCGCCAGCGAGTATCACGGTGCCGGCGGCGAATGGCGTGTGGAAAAACAGCGCCTGTCCTGGGAAATTCTCAACGCCTTTCGCGATGCCGCTGAACAGACCGGGATTCCGAAAACTGCGGATTTTAACCGTGGCGACAATCACGGCAGTGCCTATTTTGAAGTCAATCAGCGGCGCGGCATTCGCCTGAACGCGGCCAAGGCTTTCCTCAAGCCGGCCGGCGGACGCCCGAACCTGACCATCATGACCGGCTGCCACGTGGAACGGCTGATGATCGAATCGACCGAGAACGGCCAGGTGTGCCGCGGTGTCGAATTTTCCGGCGGCGGCAAGCATTGGCGCGCGAAGGCCACCCAAGAAACCCTGCTGGCGGCAGGCGCCATTGGGTCGCCGCACATTTTGCAGTTGTCCGGCATCGGTCCAGGCGCAGCCTTGCACGGGCATGGCATTGAAGTAAAAGTCGATGCGCCAGGCGTGGGCGAGAACCTGCAGGATCATCTGCAACTGCGTTCGATTTACCGCGTTCGCGGTGCCCGCACCTTGAACACCACGGCGGCCAGCTGGTTCGGCAAATTGAAAATCGGCCTCGAATATGCGCTGCTGCGCAGTGGGCCGATGTCGATGGCGCCTTCGCAGCTGGGCATGTTTGCCCGCTCGGATGCTGCGCAGGCAAGGCCCAACCTGGAATATCACGTCCAGCCACTGTCGCTGGAACGCTTCGGCGAGCCGCTGCATACTTTTCCCGCGTTCACCGCCAGTGTCTGCAACCTGCGGCCGACCTCGCGCGGCCACGTTCGTCTCGCTTCGGCAGACAGTTATGCAGCGCCGAAAATCACGCCCAATTATCTGAACACAGCGCAAGACCGGGCAGTGGCGGCGCAAGCGCTGCGGCTCACACGCTCCATTGTGGCGGCGCCGGCGCTGGCCAGGTACGCGCCGGAGGAATACCGGCCTGGTCCGCAGTTCCAGACGGAAGCGGAGCTGAGCGAGGCGGCAGGGCAGATCGGCACGACGATCTTCCACCCGGTTGGCACTTGCCGCATGGGTAGGCAAGGCGACCCGCTGGCCGTCGTCGACAGCGAAATGCGGGTGATCGGCGTGCGCGGATTACGCGTGGTGGATGCCTCGATCATGCCGACGATCACGTCCGGGAACACCAGTACGCCCACTTTGATGATCGCCGAAAAAGCCGCTCAACTTATATCCAAGGCTTTTACAGTGTGAGCCGTACTTATACTGTATTGTGACAAAAAACCAAGCTGTGTATTATCGATCTCAAAAGGTAGCCAAGAGTGCAATGAAGGACTGACCGGGGAGACACGATGGCGGACGTGATACTGGAAACGCGGCGCTTGTCCAAAGAATTCAAGGGCTTCACAGCAGTCAATGACGTCAACTTGCAGGTGCAGCGCGGCCATATCCATGCGCTCATCGGCCCTAACGGAGCCGGCAAAACCACCTGCTTCAATCTCCTCACGAAGTTTCTCGTACCCACCGCGGGTACGATCCTGTTCAACGGGCGCGACATCACGGCCGCCAGGCCGGCACAGATCGCCCGCATGGGCATCATCCGGTCCTTCCAGATTTCCGCCGTCTTTCCGCACCTGACCGTGCTGCAAAATGTGCGCATCGGACTGCAACGCCAGCTCGGCACTTCCTTCCATTTCTGGCGCAGCGAACGCTCGCTCGACCAGTTGAATGAACGCGCCTTGCAGCTGCTCGGCGAGGTCGACCTGACGCCGTTTGCCGAGACGGTCACGATGGACCTGCCTTACGGCCGCAAGAGGGCGCTCGAAATCGCCACGACCCTGGCAATGGAGCCGGAACTGATGCTGCTCGACGAGCCGACCCAGGGCATGGGCCACGAAGATGTGCACCGCGTCACCGAGCTGATCAAGAAGGTGTCGGGCGGGCGCACCATCCTGATGGTGGAACACAATATGAGCGTGGTGGCAGGCATCTGCGACCGCATCTCGGTATTGCAGCGCGGCGCCATGCTGGCCGAAGGCAGCTATGCCGAGGTGTCGAGAAATCCGCTGGTGATGGAAGCCTATATGGGCACGACCGGTGGCGAACTCGAAGGAACACACTGATGACCGCGGCGCTCGACATTTCAAACCTCCAGGCCTGGTATGGCGAGTCGCACATCCTGCACGACGTCAACCTGACGGTGAAGGAGGGCGAGGTGGTCACCTTGCTGGGCCGTAATGGCGCCGGCCGCACGACCACGCTGCGCGCCATCATGGGCCTGACCGGCAAGCGCACTGGCTCGATCAAGATCCACGGCGTGGAGGCGATCGGCCTGCCCACTCACCGCATCGCGCATCTGGGCGTCGCTTATTGCCCGGAAGAGCGCGGCATATTTTCGTCACTATCGACCGAGGAAAACCTGATGCTGCCGCCCGAACTCAAGGGGGCAGGGCAGCCGATGCCGGTGGACGAGATTTACCAGATGTTCCCCAATCTATTGGAACGCAGGAACAGCCAGGGCACCCGCCTGTCCGGCGGCGAGCAGCAGATGCTGGCGGTGGCGCGCATCCTGCGCACCGGCGCGCGCCTGCTGCTGCTCGATGAAATTTCCGAAGGGCTGGCCCCGGTCATCGTGCAGGGGCTGGCGCGCATGATCACGACCCTTAAATCCAAGGGTTACACAATCGTGATGGTGGAACAAAACTTCCGCTTCGCCGCGCCGCTGGCGGACCGGTTTTATGTGGTGGAGCACGGTCAGATTGTCGAGACCTTCGCCGCCGCCGAATTGAACGCCAAGATGCCGGTCCTGACGGCACTGCTGGGCGTGTAGATGCGCCAACCCCATTGACTTCAATCACCACGGAGACTCCATGAAAAAGACAGTCCTTGCTTTCGCCGTCACCACGCTGTGCGCCTGCCTTCCGGCACATGCTCAAATTTCAGGCAACACCATCAAGATCGGGATGATCACCGACGTATCCGGCGTCTACGCCGACCTGGACGGGCCGGGCGGGATCGAGGCGGTCCGGATGGCGATCGCCGACATGGGCGGCGCCATCAATGGCAAGAAAATCGAATTCGTCACCGCCGACCACCAGAACAAGGCCGACATTGCCGGCAGCAAGGCACGCGAATGGTTCGACCAGGGCGGCGTCGACATGCTGATTGGCGGCACCAATTCCGGCGCGAACCTGGCGATGGCCAAGATTGCCGCGGAAAAGAAAAAGGTCTTCATTTCCATCGGCGCCGGCAGTGCGCGCCTGACCAATGAAGAGTGCACGCCGTACACCGTGCATTACGCCTACGACACGGTGGCGCTGGCGCGCGGCACCGGCGGCACCATCGTCAAGCAGGGCGGCAAGAACTGGTTCTTCCTGACCGCCGATTATGCTTTCGGACATTCGCTTGAGAAAGACACCAGCGACGTCGTGACAGCCGCCGGCGGCAAGGTGCTGGGCAGCGTCAAGCATCCGCTGTCGGCCTCGGACTTCTCGTCCTTCCTGTTGCAGGCGCAGAACTCCAAGGCGCAGATCCTGGGCCTGGCCAATGCCGGCGGCGACGCCATCAATGCGATCAAGGCGGCCAATGAGTTCGGCATCACCAAAACGATGAAGCTGGCCGGCTTGCTGATTTCCATTAACGACGTGCACGCCCTCGGCTTGAAAACCACGCAGGGCTTGCTGCTGACCGATGGCTGGTACTGGGACCAAAGCCCTGAATCGCGCGCATGGAGCAAGCGCTTCTTTGCCAAGATGAAGAAGATGCCGTCGATGGTGCAGGGGGCCGATTACTCGGCCGCGCTGACTTACCTGAACGCGGTCAAGGCATTGGGCACGGACGATCCGGACAAGGTGATGGCGCACCTGAAGAAAACCAAGATCAACGACATGTTCGCCAAGAACGGCGAAGTGCGCAGCGATGGCCGCATGGTGCACGATATGTATTTGATGGAAGTAAAGAAGCCGGCGGAATCGAAATACCCCTGGGACTACTACAAGGTAGTGGCCACCATCCCGGGTGCCCAGGCTTACACCACCAAGGCGGAAACCAAGTGCGCGTTGTGGAAGTAAGCTGATCCCATGGAGATTTTCGGCATCCCTTTGCAGGCGATGATGAGCCAGCTGTTGCTCGGCCTGGTCAACGGCTCTTTCTATGCCATGTTGTCGCTTGGCCTGGCCGTGATCTTCGGCCTGCTCAACGTGATCAACTTTTCGCATGGCGCGCTGTACATGATGGGCGCTTTCTTCGCGTACATCGGCATGAGCACGTTCGAGCTGAGCTACTGGACCATGCTGGCGCTGGCACCCTTGCTGGTGGGCCTGTTCGGCGTGATCGTCGAAAAGACCATGCTGCGCTGGCTGTACCAGCTCGACCACCTGTACGGCTTGCTGCTGACCTTCGGCATCACCTTGTTGCTGGAGGGCGTGTTTCGGTCTTTCTTTGGCGTCTCCGGCCAGACCGTCCAGGTGCCGGACGCACTAAGCGGCGCGACCGACCTCGGCTTCATGATCATGCCGAACTACCGCGGCTGGGTCGTGGCCGCTTCACTGGCGGTGTGCCTGTTCACCTGGTTCGTGATCGAAAAGACCCGGCTGGGCGCCTACCTGCGTGCCGGCACCGAGAACCCGCGCCTGGTGGAAGCCTTCGGCATCAACGTGCCGCTGATGGTCACGCTCACCTACGGCTTCGGCGTCGCTTTGGCGGGCTTTGCAGGGGTGCTGGCGGCCCCGATCATCAATGTGACGCCCCTGATGGGGTCGCACCTGATTATCGTCGTGTTCGCCGTTGT
>CAMLFK010000040.1 GCA_946479255.1 uncultured Oxalobacteraceae bacterium | reverse complement strand
TGCACAGGTACAGCGCCAGCGCGGCCACTTCTTCCGACTTGGCCATGCGGCCGATCGGCTGGGTCTTGGACAGCTGGGCAAACATCTCGGCTTCGCGGCCGGGATAGTTCTTGGCCAGGAAGCCGTCCACGAAGGGCGTATGCACCCGTCCAGGCGAAATCGAATTGCAGCGAATCCCATCTTCCAGGTAGTCCTTGGCCACCGACAGCGTCATCGCCATCACCGCGCCCTTGGCGGTTGAATAGGCAAAGCGCTCCTTGATGCCGACCCATGCGGCCACCGAGGCCATGTTGACGATGATGCCGCCGCCATTCTCGCGCAGCTTGGGGATGGCCGCGTGCAGGCAGTTGTAGACGCCTTTGATGTTGACATTGACGACGCGGTCGAAATCGGCTTCGGCGGTGGTGTCGGCCTTGCCGATGTGGGCGATGCCGGCGTTGTTGATCAGGATGCCGACCGGGCCGATCGCATCGAAGCATGCAGCCACCTGGTCCTGGCGGGTAACGTCGCAGGCGTGGCCCGTCACTGTGCCGCCCTCTGCGCGGATCTCGCGCACCGCGTCCGCGCACGCGGCCTCGCTGATGTCGAGGATATGAACGGCCGCGCCCTGGCGCGCGAACAGCTGGGCGATCGCTTTGCCGATGCCGCTGCCGCCACCGGTGATCACGGCCGTTTTGTTATTGAGTTCAAACACTTTGCATTGCTCCGTCGAGTGAAAGCGAGTCCGCGGATGCGCTGCGGCTGGCAGCCATCTCGGCGCGCGCGAACCACGCAATGACGAGGAAACAGCCCAGCGGTACGGCATAGCCGAGCTGGATGTTGTCGGTCGCGTCGCTCACGTAGCCGAACAGCAGCGGCAGCAAGGCGCCGCCGACGATGGCCATGATGATCAGGCTGCTGCCCATCTCGGTGTGCGGGCCGGCGCCCTGGATCCCCAGCGAGAAAATGGTCGGGAACATGATCGACATGAAGAAGGCGATGCCGATCACCGCCGCCAGGCACACAACGCCTTGCGCCAGCATGGCCACTATCGACAGTGCGACGCAGGCGGCCGCGTAGAACAGCAGCAGGCGCGCCGGCGCCACGTAGCGCATGGCGAAGGTGCCGGCGAAGCGGCCCACCATGAAGGCCATGCCGCAGCCCCAGCCCAGGTAGTCGGCGGCGCTCACGTTCGACACGCCGGCCGCCTTGACGGCAAACAGGATGAAGAAACTGAACACGCACACCTGGGCGCCGACGTAAAAGAATTGCGCGATCACGGCGCGGCGAATCGATGGAACCCGCAGCGCCTGGCCGATGCCGCTGCCGGAGGCCTTTGCGCCGGCGGCCTTGTTGGCGGCACCGACTTCGGGCAGTTTCAGGAAGCAGAACACCAGCGCGATCGCCAGGATGACCACGCCCAGCAGCAGGTACGGGCCCTTGACGCTGGCAGCTTCCGCCGCCAGCGCGGCCTGGCGCGCGCCGGCCGTCATGGCGGCCAGCTGCTGGTCGGTCGGCCCCTCCACCAGGATCACACGCGCCCCGATGATCGGGGCGACGGTCGCCGCCAGGCCGTTGAAGGACTGGGCCAGGTTGAGTCTCTGGGTGGACCGCGCCGGGTCGCCCAGCAGCGCAGCGTATGGATTGGCGGCGGTTTCCAGGATGGTCAGGCCGCAGGCGATGATGAACAGCGCGCCCAGGAAGAACACATACTGGTGGGTATTGGCCGCCGGGATGAACAGCAGCGAGCCGGTGGCGAAGAACAGCAGGCCGACAATGATGGCCAGCCGGTAGCCCGCCTTGCGGATCAGGTAACCGGCCGGCAGCGCCATCACGAAGTAGGCGATGAACACCGCCGAATCGACCAGCGCCGACTGCAGCACCGACAGGCTGAACGAACGCCGCAGGTGCGGGATGAGGATAGGGTCCAGGTTATGGACGAAACCCCACATGAAGAACAGCGTGGTGATCATCGCAAAGGCGAAGCGATACGATTGTCGTGGTACGGCTGTTTTCATATCTTTTAATGCTTGCGTCATGTCTGCAAAGTCTCCGTGCCGGCACTCATTGGCGCCCGTTGTTTAAGTTTGCTGCACTTGCCCTACCTGCCGTTTTAGCCGTCGATCAGCTCCGGGTTCCAGGCATGAACGGTTTGCTCCTGCTCGCCCAGTCCGGCGATGCCGAGGCGCATGCGGTCGCCCGGCTTGAGGTACACCGGATCGGGCTTCTGGCCCAGCCCCACGCCCGGCGGCGTGCCGGTGCTGATCACGTCGCCCGGGTTCAGCGTCATGAAGCTGCTGATGTAGCTCACCAGGTGGGCCACGGTGAAGACCATGGTGCGGGTGTTCCCGGTCTGGTAACGCTTGCCGTTCACTTCCAGCCACATGTCCAGGTTCTGCGGATCGGCCACCTCGTCGCTGGTGACCAGCCATGGGCCGACCGGACCGAAGGTGTCGCAGCCCTTGCCCTTGTCCCACTGGCTGCCGCGCTCGAGCTGGAATTCGCGCTCGGACACGTCGTTGATGACGCAGTAGCCGGCCACGTAGTCGAGCGCCTCGTCCAGTTCGACGTAGCGCGCGCGCTTGCCGATCACGACGCCGAGTTCGACTTCCCAGTCGCCCTTGACGGCATTACGCGGCAGGACCACGGCATCGTTACAGCCGATGATGGCGCTGGTGGCCTTGGTGAACAGTACCGGCTCGGCTGGCACGGCCATGCCGGATTCGGCGGCATGGTCGGAGTAGTTCAGGCCGACGCAAATGAATTTGCCGATATCGGCCACGACGGGCGCGTAGCGGACCGGCTGGGCGACTTCCGGCAGCTTGGAAGGATCGAGTTCGGCAATGCGCGCGATGGCGCCCTTGGCCAGCGCGGCCGAGGTCAGGTCTGGCAGCACGCCGGACAGGTCGCGGATCACGCCGTTCGCATCCAGCAGGCCTGGTTTCTCGTTGCCCTTCGGGCCAAATCGCAGCAGTTTCATGTCATTCCTTTAATTAAAACGGGGGTACTTCAATGTTCATCGAGCCGGTAGAAGCGGCGGGCATTGCCACCGAAGATGGCGGCGCGTTCCATGTCGTTCAGGTGGGCCAGCATGGCGCGGGAGACGGCCATCCAGCCGGCGTAGCTTGACGCCAGGTTCAGTACCGGCCAGTCGCTGCCCCACAGGATGCGTTGCGGCCCGAAGCAGTCCAGCACGTGTGCGGCCCAGGGCTGCAAGTCTTCCGGCTGCCAGTCGGGCGCCGCTTCGGTCACCATGCCGGACAGCTTGCAGTGCACATTCGGCAGCGCGGCCAGGCGCGCCATGTCCTCATGCCAGCCGATCCGCGCGCCGCTGGCGATCGGCGGCTTGGCCGCGTGGTCGATCACGATCGGCAGCGTGGCGTGGCGGCGCGCGAAGGCGTACAAGGCCGGCAGCTGGCGCGGGATGACCAGCGCATCGAAGGCCAGCCCGTGGGCCAGCATGGCCGCCACGGCCGGTGCCAGCGCTTCATCGTCGATCCAGCGGTCGTCCGCCAGGCCCTGCAGCATTGGCCGCAAGCCGCGCAGTTTTGGCGACCGGGCCAGGCGCGCGATGCGCTCGGGGGCGTCAGCCGCCTTCAGGTCGGTCCAGCCCACCACCGCAGCGATCCAGCTTGTGCGTTCGGCCAGTTCGAGCATGCGCAGGGTGTCGCTCTCGCAGCCCATCGACTGCACCAGCACGGTTGCGGACACACCCTGCTCGTGCAACTGCGGCAACAGCTCTTGCGGGCCGAAGTCGCGGTAGATCGGCGCCAGGTCTGGCGTCGGCCAGTCGCGTCCCGGCTCATCGAGCTTCCAGAAGTGCTGGTGCGAATCGACGATCATGCGGCCTCCCGTGGTACTGGCGCGCGGCGGTCCACCAGGCCTGCACTGGTCAAGGCATCCCACAAGGCCTGCGGCAGCGGCTGCGCAAACCATGCCGCGTTCTGCTTGAGCTGGGCGGCATCCTGGGCGCCCGGAATGATGGATACCACCGCCGGATGCGCCATCGGGAATTGCAGCGCGGCCGCCGGCACGGGCACGCCGAACTGGCTGCATACCGCGGTGATTGCCTGCACCCGCTCGACGATTTCGGCAGGCGCATCTTCATAATTGAACTTGTTCGATCCCGCCAGGATGCCGGAATTGAACGGCCCGCCGATGACCACCGCGGTCCCAAGGCTCGCGCAACGGTCCATCAGCGGTTCGAGCGACGCTTGCTCCAGCAGCGTGTAGCGGCCCGCCAGCAGCACGCAATCGAGCGGGCACTCGTCCATCGCCGCGGCAATCACTTCCCACTCGTTCACGCCCAGGCCAAAGGCCTTGATCACACCTTCCTCGCGCAGGCGGGTCAGCGCGCGCAGGCCACCGCCGCGGGTGAGCTGGTCCCAGTAGTGCGCGGCCTGCTCGCCGTGGGTGACGCGGCCGATGTCGTGCACGTACAGAATGTCGACCCGGTCCATCCCCAGGCGCTGCAGGCTTTCCTCGTGCGAGCGCAGGATGGCGTCGTGGGTATAGTCGTAGTGCGGGCGGAACGGCAGCGGTTCGGCCCAGCCGCATTCGCCCGGCTTGACGCTGGGGTCGGGCCGCATCAGCCGGCCGGCCTTGGTGCTGATGACGTACTGCTCGCGCGGACGCGCGCGCAGCGCGGCGCCGAGGCGGTGTTCGGACAAGGTGAAGCCGTAATAGGGCGCGGTGTCGAAGTAGCGGATGCCCAGCTCCCAGGCGGCATCGACCAGCGTGGCCGCATCGGCGTCCTGCATCGGGTGGAACAGCCCGCCCAGCTGGGCGCAGCCCAGTCCCAGGCGCGAAAGTTCAAGGCCGCCGCGTGGCAGCGTCCCCGTTTCAATCAAGCCCATCTCAAGCCGCTTTCAAGGGAAAGCAGCCAGGGCCGGTCGGCTCGAACTGCTTGTAGGTGAGGATGAATTCCTGATGGCCCAGCGCTTCCGAGCAGCTTTGCTCGCCGTTGGCCACGCGCGCGATCAGCTCGACGATCTCGCCGCCGACCTGCTGCAGGCTGGCTTCGCCGGTGAGAATGCGGCCGGCATTGACGTCCATGTCTTCCGACAGGCGGTCGTAGGTGGCCGGGTTGGCGCACACCTTGATCACCGGCGAAATGGCCGAGCCGACCACCGAGCCGCGCCCGGTGGTGAACAAGGTGAGGTGGGCGCCGCAGGCGATCAGTTCGACGATCTCGGCGTTGTCCGAGATGTTGGGAAAGCCGAAGCGCGGCTCGCCATCGGGCACCACGTCGAGCAGGTACAGGCCGCCCTGTTCAGGCACGTCGCCCGGTTTGAGGATACCGACGATGGGCGAAGCGCCGCTCTTGGCGTAGGCGCCGAGCGATTTTTCTTCCAGCGTGGTCAGGCCGCCGTCGGCGTTGCCCGGCGCGAAGCTGCCGTGCCCCATGATGGTGTAATAGCGCGCGGCCTTGTTCACGCACTCGACGATCGCCTCGCCCAGTTGCGGGGTGGCGGCGCGGCGCTTCATGTGGAATTCGCAGCCCACCAGTTCCCCGGTTTCTTCGAAAATGCAGGCCGAACCCAGCGCGACCAGCTGGTCGAAGGCCACGCCCACGGCCGGGTTGGCGGTAATGCCGCTGGTGCTGTCCGAGCCGCCGCAGATGGTGGCGACGATCAGTTCATTCATCGCCATCGGCACGCGCTGCTCATTCTCCAGCGCCTGCTGGGCCCAGCGCACCCACTCGACGCCGGAGGCCACGCTGGTGCGCGTGCCGCTGTTTTCCTGGATGGTGATGGTGTGGACCGGACGCCCGCTGGCGGCGATCTCCTCTTCCAGCGAGCGGCGGTTGAAGCTCTCGCAGCCCAGCGCGACGATCAGCGCGGCGCCGACGTTCGGATGGGTCGCAAGCCGCTTCATCATGCGGTCGGCGTAGTCGTTCGGATAGCAGCCGGGGAAGCCGATCAGGTGCACTTCCTGGCCGGGAAACTGATTGACCACCAGGCGCGCGACGTGGTGGGCGCATTCGACCGTATAGATGACCGCCACGACGTTGCGGATGCCTTTGCGTCCATCCGCGCGCAAATAGCCGGTCAGTGCCGGCAGGGAGGAGTCCAGTGTGCTCATGATCAGTGTTGGCTTCCGATGAAAAGCTGGCCGTCTGGGGTCAGCGTATAAGTGGGGATGTAGTCGCTGACCAGGTTATGGGTGTGCAGCATGGCGCCCGGCGCGGCGCTCTCCGTCATGGTGCCGATCACGGCGCCGTAGCGCAGGACCTTGTCGCCCGGCTGGAGGGCATGGCGCGCGACCTTATAGCCGAGCGGAACCGGGGCCTGCAAGGTGACCGGGGCGCCGTCGATCGCCACCAGTTCACCGGCGGCCAGCGCGGTGCGGGCGATCAGGCAGTTATCTTCGGGCGACATCAGCAGCAGGCGGGGCGCTTCTGGCGCGCTGGGTACCTTCTCGGTTGGCATTGATCAGTCCTGATTGGTTCGGGGTTGGTTCTGGTACGTACAAGTGTATTGTATATATATCGTACCGTCAAACCAAAAAGTGACGGGCTGTGCCGCGGCACATGAAAAACTTAGCGGGGAGAAATGTTGTTTGAGCGCCTATTTAGCGCGTCGAGCATGGTGCGGCGCGCCGAGTCCAGATGCCCGCTCATGGCCGCCCGCGCCGTGTCGCGGTCGCGCCGCGCCAGGGCCTCCAGCAGCAGCAGGTGCTCTTCCACTGCGTGTTCATTGCGCGGCATTTCGTCGCCCTTGTCCCACTGGTAGTGATAATGGAACACCAGCGACACCAGGTCGTTCAAGCTGAGCGCGAAGCGGTTGTTCAGCAGGCCGATCAGGAAGGTGTGAAACTCGCGGTCGAGTTCGGGAAAGTCCTCGAAATTATGCGGCAGGCCGGCCTTGATCTGCTTGTGCCGTTCGATCAGGGCGTCCAGCTGCTCGAAGGCCGGATGCCCGGGCGGCAGGCTGACCAGCTGGTCGACCGCGGCCAGTTCGAACATGCGGCGCACCTGCTCAAGTTCGCTCGCAAACTTATGGTCGAAGGCGCACAGGCGCCAGCCGCCTTGGGGGCGCTTTTCGATCAGTCCAAAACGGGAAAAGCCGATCAGGAATTCGCGCACGCTGATGGTGCTCGCGCCCGAGGCGCGCGCCAGCTCGGCTTCGGAAAAATCGGCGCCCGGCGGCAGGTCGCTGCGGTAAATACGGTCCATCAGCACCTGCTGGATGCGCTGCGCGCCCGACTGCAGCTCGGATTCTTCGAAGAAGTCGTCCGGCTGGGGTTTGCGCAGCAGGTGCCGGTCGCGCAGCCCGGCGATCAGGCCGCGGCTGTGCAGGTAGGCCAGCGAGCTGCGCACGGCAGTACGGCTGCCCTGGGTGAGCTCGGCCATCCGCTGTTCCGACGGCAAGGCATCGCCCACGGCCACGCTGTCGGCGATGTAGTTCAACAGGATGTTGGTATTGCGTTTGAAGATGATGGGCGGTTTCGCCATGATCGAGGTGCGCCCCAGGTAAGCAGTCGATATAAGAAGGACACGATTATACCTTTGCGCAGATCCGGCGAAAACGCTTGCTGGTTTTTTATATATTATAATACAATCAAAGCTCCATCAACACGTCGAGATAAAAAATTATGATGAACAGCGTTGTATGCCAGTCGCCCGGAGAACTTGCGCTGGTCCAGCGCCCGCTGCCGCAAGCGCAGGCGGGTGAAGTCTTGCTGCGGATCCGCCGGATCGGCTTGTGCGGCACCGACATGCATATCTTCCGCGGCACCCAACCGTTTCTGGAATACCCGCGCGTCATGGGCCACGAGCTGTCGGGCGAAGTGGTGACGGCGCCGCCCGGTTCAAACCTGTCGCCGGGCGATCAGGTCTACGTCATGCCGTATCTGTCTTGCGGGAAGTGCGTAGCCTGCCGCAAGGGCAAGACCAACTGCTGCACCAACATCCGCGTGCTGGGCGTGCACTGCGACGGCGGCATGGCCGAGTACCTCGCCCTGCCGGAACAATTCGTGTTCCCGACCGAAGGCATTTCGCTGGACGACGCCGCCATGCTCGAATTTTTGGCGATCGGCGCGCACGCGGTGCGGCGCGGCAGCGTCGCCGCCGGGCAGAACGTGCTGGTGGTCGGCGCCGGTCCGATCGGGATGGCCGTGGCCGTGTTTGCGCGCCTCAAAGGCGGCAAGGTGACGGTGCTGGACGGCCGCGCCGACCGCCTGGCATTCTGCCGCGACGCGCTGGCGGTCGAACACACCGTGGCCCTGGGCGAGCAAGACAAGGCGAACCTGGCCGAAGTAACCGGGGGCGAATATTTCGACGTGGTGTTCGACGCCACCGGCAATGTCAGCGCCATGGAACGCGGCCTGGAGTTCGTCGCCCACGGCGGCACCTATGTGCTGGTATCGATCGTGCGGGACCGGATCGGCTTCTCCGACCCTGAATTCCACAAGCGCGAGACCAGCCTGCTGGGCAGCCGCAATGCCACCGCCGACGATTTTAAAGAGGTACTGGCGGCCATCAAGGCGGGCCTGGTGCCGACCGGCCTGATGAACACCCACCGCAGCACCCTGGCGCAATTCGTCGACGTGCTGCCGAACTGGATGGACCCCGCCAGCGGCGTGATCAAAGCCATCGTCGAGGTCTGAATGCACCCTATCCTGCAATTCGGCACCAGCCGCTTCTTGCAAGCCCATGTCGACCTGTTCATCGACGAAGCCCTGGAACGGGGCGAGGCATTGGGGCGGATCACCGTGGTGCAGACCACCGGCAATCCGCAGAGCGCGCGCCGCATCGCCGCCTTCAATGCGCCGGGCGGCTACCCGGTGCGCATCCGCGGACGCTGCGACGGCGCCGTGGTCGAGCGCGAGCGCCAGGTGACGGCGATTGCCAACGCCATGAGTGCCGACGAGGACTGGCCGGCCATCACCGAGCAGGCGGCCAGCACGGTGCAAGTGATCGTCTCCAATACCGGCGACCGCGGGTATGCGCTCGATGCGGAGGATCATCCGGGACTGCTGCACAGCGCGCGGGCGCCGCGCAGCTTTCCCGCCAAGCTGCTGGTGCTGCTGCATCACCGCTGGCTGCGCCGCGGTGCGCCCGTGACCATCCTGCCGTGCGAACTGATTGCCGACAACGGCAGCGTGCTGCGCGATGTGGTGCTGGGCCTGGCGAACCGGTGGGAGTTGAATCCGCTCTTCATCGCCTGGCTCGGCAAGGGCTGCATCTGGGTCAATTCGCTGGTCGACCGCATCGTCTCCGAAGCGATCGAGCCGGCCGGCGCGGTGGCCGAGCCGTACGCCATCTGGGTCATCGAAAAGCAGGCCGGCATGACGCTGCCCTGCACCCATCCGCAGATCGTGGTCACCGACCGGCTCGCGCCCTACGAGCAGCGCAAGCTGTTCCTGCTGAACCTTGGCCATACCTTCCTGGCCAGCCAATGGCTGCGCAACGGCCGCCCGCTTGACGAAACGGTGCTGGAGGCGATGAACGATCCGGCCCTGCTGCTTGAGCTGAACGCCGTCTGGGAAGAAGAGGTGCTGCCGGTGCTCGATGCGGTCGGCGAAGGTCCGGCCAGCCGGGCCTACCTGGAACAGGTGCGCGACCGCTTTACCAATCCTTTCCTGCGCCACCGCCTGGCTGACATCGCCCAGAACCACGAGGAAAAATTACAGCGCCGGCTGCTCCCGGTCGTCGCGCTGGCCGAAAGCCTGAAACTGGACTTGCCGCAAACGCGGCTGCGCGCGGCACTCAACTAATAAAAAATAAAGTCAGAGAGACATGAAAAATAAACCCCGTACGCCAAACTGGACACGCCGCAATCTCATACTGGGCATGGGTGCGCTGGCCGCGACCCCGGCCATCACCTTCGCCAAGCCGGAAAGCCCCAGCCGCGCCAATACCCTGTGGTACCGCCAGAGCGCCGCGCGCTGGGAAGAAGCGCTCCCGCTGGGCAATGGCAGGCTGGGCGCGATGGTGTTCGGCCGCGTCGCCCAGGAACGCCTGCAGCTCAACGAGGATACCTTGTGGGCCGGCGCGCCGTACACGCCGGACAATCCCGATGCACTGGCGGCGCTGCCGACAGTGCGGCAGCTGCTAGCGCAAGGCAAGTATGACGAGGCCGCCGTTCACGTGAATGCCAGCATGATGGCCAAGCCGAACGGCCAGATGTCCTATGGCAGCTTGGGCGACGTGCTGCTGACCATGCAGGACGCGCGCGCGCCAGGCCAGTATGAACGCTCGCTCGACCTGGCAAGCGCGGTGACCACGACGCGCTATAGCACCCCGCTGGGCGCCTGGCAGCGCGAAAGCTTCATCTCGGCTCCGGACCAGGTGATGGTCATGCGCCTGCAAGGACCCAAGGCCAGGCTCGGATTCAAGCTGGCCTGGCGCGCCCCGCGCAGGGTCAATCACACGGCCGCGAACGATCCCGGCCTGGCCACCGACCTGGCGGGCGCGCCGGCCACCGACTGGCTGCAGGCCGAGGATGCTGGCGCGATGCCGGCCAATACCACCATCGTCCCGGACGGCAACGGCGCAATCCTGATCACCGGGCGCAACGAATCCTGGCGCGGCGTTCCGGCGGGCCTGGGCTATGCCTTGCGGATCGAAGTGACGAGCGATGGCCGGATCGAGTACGCCAATGGTACGTTGACAGTGAGCGGCGCAAGCACGGCCACGGTGTCGATCGCCGCGGCCACCAGCTATGTGAACTACCGCGACGTCAGCGGAGATCCGGTGGCGACCGTGCGCCGCCAGATGGCCGCTGCCGCACGCAAGCCGTATGCAGCGCTCAAGCGCGACCATATCCGTGAGCACCAGCGCCTGTTCTCCACGCTGTCGGTCGACCTGGGCAGCAGCGCGGCGGCGGCCCGTCCCACCGACGAGCGCATCGCCGCGGTGGGCAAGGCCGCCGATCCCGCGCTCGATGCGCTGTACCTGCAATACGCGCGCTATCTGCTGATATCCTCCTCGCGGCCGGGCACCCAGCCGGCCAATCTGCAAGGCATCTGGAACGAAGGCATCAATGCGCCCTGGGACGGCAAGTACACCATCAATATCAACACCCAGATGAACTACTGGCTGGCCGGACCGGCGGGACTGGGCGAGTGCTTCGAGCCTTTGCTGCGCATGGTCGAAGAGCTGGCCCAGGCCGGTGCGCACACCGCGCGCACCATGTACGGCGCGCGCGGCTGGGTGGCCCACCACAACACCGATCTGTGGCGCGCGGCCGCGCCGATCGACGGCGACCGCTACGGGATGTGGCCGTGCGGCGGCGCCTGGCTGTGTATGTCGCTGTGGGATCACTACGACTACAGCGGCGACCAGGCGGTCTTGCGCCGGTTGTATCCGCTGCTGCGCGGCTCGGCCGAATTCTTCCTCGACACCCTCATCGAGGATCCGCAGGGGCGCGGCTTGATCACCTCGCCGTCGATCTCGCCGGAGAATGGCCATCCCTACGATTCGTCGCTTGCCGCCGGTCCCGCCATGGACCGCCAGATCGTGCGCGACCTGTTCGACCGTACACTGGAAGCCGGCCGCCTGCTCGGGCAAGCCGACCCGCTGCACAAGCGCATTGCCGACGCAAGGGCACGGCTGGCGCCGGACCGGATCGGCCAGCAAGGGCAATTGCAAGAATGGCTGGAAGACTGGGATGCGCGCTCGCCGGACCAGCATCACCGCCACGTGTCGCATTTGTATGCGCTGTACCCGAGCGAGCAGATCAACGTGCGCGACACACCGGATCTGGTGCGTGCCGTGCGCACCTCTCTGGTCCGGCGCGGCGACTTCGCCACCGGCTGGGGTACTGCATGGCGCCTGTGCCTGTGGGCGCGCATGGGCGATGGCGAGCATGCGTACTCGGTGCTCAAGGGGCTGACCGGGCCAATGCGCACGTATCCGAACATGTTCGACGCGCACCCGCCGTTCCAGATCGACGGCAATTTCGGCGGCGCGGCCGGAATCATGGAGATGCTGCTGCAGTCCTGGGGTGGCGAAGTGCTGCTGCTGCCGGCGCTGCCGGCAGCGTGGGCGTCCGGCAGTATCAAGGGCATCCGCGCGCGTGGCGGTTTGAGCTTCGATCTTACGTGGCATGGCGGCGCGCTGACGTCGGTGCGTATCAAAGGCAGGCCGGGTTCTGCGGTGCGGCTGCGCTACCAGAACAAGCTGAGCGAGTTGACGCTGGATGCGAATGGTGTATTGCAGACCAGCGCTGCCAGACTGAATGATGCTCATCAGCCGAAGACTTGAGCGCTATGCAAAATTGAATATTTTCTACTTAAAAGCCGTTCAGTGCGATGCTGAACGGCTTTTTTGTTGGTGCGACATTTCCGCCTTCCGTTTCATCACCAGGCGCACCCGCGTTGGGCCGCGGAATCGCCGTGTCGCACAAGCGGTTCGCCGTCCGCAGCGCTTGCGATAGCTCGGCCTGCCCACTTCGCCGATACCCTAGAGTGGCTTAGACATGCGACATGCATGAGTGACTGAGCGGAGAGAATCATGGGAAATCGATGGAAGGGAGCGGCTGCACAGGCCGCAGGGGCGCTGGTGTTGGCTGGAACAATGTGGGGCTGCGGGGGCGGCGCGGACAGCGGCCCTTTCACACCATCCGTAGTTCTGGCAGCGGCGGCTTCAGCCCCCGGTGCCACAGGTGCTGAAGCCGGCGCTGCCAGCGCTGGGGAAGGCGCGGCGGCCGATGCCACCGTCAACGACGCCAGTGTGGCGGCGGACGCACAGGGCATCGGCGGCGGGGAGATCGAAGGGGCCGGCGTCGCCGCCGCTCACGCGCGCAGAGACGTGTACGGCATCATCAACCTGGCGCCGCCGCCGATATTTCGGGCGTTCATCAATGCGCGCAGCCAGGTGGTGTTCGAATACACCGGACTCGATAACTCATTGCATGTCGGTTTTTTCGATGGCCAGCGGGTCATTGACGTCAGCCCGCCCGGGGTCCTGGTCAGCAGTCTGGGCGCCCTCAACGACCACGGCGTGGTCGCCGCTCAGACGCGGCCGACCATTCCCGACACCTTCCTGCCGTTCCGCTGGACGGCCACAGGCGGACTGACCTTCCTGCCCGATCCGGATCCCGGCGCGGACACCTTTGTCAACGACATCAACAACCGCGGCCAGATCGTCGGCGGTTCCCAAGTCGTGGACCGTGCCGTGCGGTGGGATGCGGCAAACCGCCTGGTGCCGCTGCAGCTGCCGGCCGGCTTCACACAGTCGGGTGCGGGCGACATCAACGAGTCCAATATCACGGCGGGCGCGGCCACGGCGGCGGACGGCAACAGCCATGCAGTGCTGTGGAATGCGGCCGGGCGCCTGATCGACCTGGGCACGTTCGGCGCCATGTCGGCCTTTGCTGGCCTCATCAACAACCGCAACGAGGTGGCAGGCGCCACCCTGAACCTGGACCCGGCCGGCAATCAAAACTTCCGCGCGTTCTTGTGGAACCGCCGCGACGGCGTCGCCTTCGTCACCCCGTCCGGGCCCAACACCTTCATCGCCGCGCTCAACGAGCGCAACGAGGCGGTGGGGCGCCTGCTGCCGCCGGATTTCTCCCGCAATCGCGCGTTCTATTTTTCACGCAAGCGCGGCTTTGTCGACTTGCACCGGACGCCGTTCGTCGAGTCGAGCGCGGGCGATATCAATGACCAGGGTACGATCGTCGGCTCGATGATTCGCGCGAACCCCGATGGCAGCCAGACCGAGCTTGCCTTCCGCTGGTCGAACTTCGTCGCGGTGGACCTCAATACCCGCCTGCTCAATGCTCCCGCCGGCCTCGTGCTGACTCAGGCCCTGGGCATTTCGGCGTCCGGCGACATCGCGGCCAATTCCAACGCCGGGCTGGTGTTACTGCGCCTGGGCGGAGCGCGCACCGACAGGCCGGTGCTGGGCCCGCTGACCCTGAGCGAGCCGATCCGTCCAAACGTGGCGACCACGCTCACCCAGTCGTTCAGCGACCGCAATGTGCGCGATACCCATACGGCCACGGTGGACTGGGGCGACGGTAGCGGCCCTCAGCCGGCGACCGTGCGCGAGAACAATGGCCAAGGCCAAATCAGCGCCACGCACACATATGCAAGTTCAGGCGAATTTACGATCGTGGTACGCGTCACCGATTCCACCGGCAAAACGACGATGACGTTCCGCCGCGTGAGCGTGGAGCCGCCCAGGCCTTACCTTGATGACGCGAATACTTCTACCGCCGCCGAGGCTGCTGGAGGCCCCATCCTGTCGCGGCGCGAGCTGTTCGGACCGGAAACGCCGCCTGCACTGTCAACCTGGGTGAACAGGCTCCGGAGGAAATAGCTTGGCGGAGGCCGGTTCGCCGTGAGTGGGGCGTGCGCCATCGGCGAATTGGGAAATAATTGCCGTGTGGAAGCTATATACTAGACTTTCCCGGGCGGAGTCCCCCCCTTTTGCGAGCCAATAGCGTGCCACAAGTGACCGTTACCTGCATTTCCACCGTCGCCGTGCGGGAGGGCGCGATCGCCCCCGTCCGCTTCGACTATCCCGAACGCCAGATCACCGTCCGCGAGCTCATCACGCTGGCCGTGCGCGAACAATGCGCCTTGCTGTCGCAACAGCACATTTCAGAGGATGCCCAGGCCAGGCTGGCGGGCCAGTTCCTCAGTGCCGCTGAGATCGGCGCGCAGGCGGCGCGCGGCGCCGTCAATGCCGCAGGTCCCGCGCGCCGGGCGCCGCCCCTCGATCATGAGAGCGAAATTGCCAAGGCGCTGGCCGGCTTCGAAGCTGGCGCTTTCCTGGTGCTGGTGGGCAGCCTGCGCTGCAGCGCACTGGACCAGACAATCACACTGGACCTGGCGCAGCCGGTGCAGTTCGTGCGCATGATTGCGCTGACGGGAGGCTGAGCATGCAACTGGAACCACAAAGCGCGATGGCCCAGCCGGAAAATTGGGGCGGGTTTGAACTGGAGATGGTCGACGACTTCATCAAGCTCGGCAGCGCCGTGATTGCCGAGTTGGCCAGCCTCGATGAGCAGTACCCGGCCGCGCGCAGGCGCGGGCAAGGCGTGTACGCATTTGCGCGCGATATGTTCAATAATCACGCATCTTCCAGCTCACTCGAGAGCCTCAGCGGCGACTGGGCCGGGCGCATGATGGTCGGCCTCGGGGGTGAGGCCAAATTTCGCGAAGCGGCGTGCCTGTTTCAACTGCATTGCGGCGCTGTCCTGGCCGAAACGGGCGTGGGCGGCCTTGACGGCCTGGTGCGCACGCTGCTGCGCGACCTGGTGGGACCCTTGCTGTTTCGAATGCGCATAGGCGCGGAAGGCAGCCCATTGTTCTCGGACCTTGACCGCACCGTCGTCATCTGCCAGACCATGGCCGTGATGCTCGGCGGCTGCAAGCCGCAGCACTGGGAGCCAAGCTGGTTTTGCACCCACCCGGTCCAATTCAGCCAGCACTTCTGGCCGGCCTTCGGGCAGGAGCGCGGCCACGCCGCACTGCGCCCGCTGTGCCGCCAGATCGTCGAGCAACGCATATGGATGCTGCCGGACGGCCGCTTCAGTCCCGAGGCAGGGAACGGAGCGCTGGCACAGCCGCTGCGCATACCGGGGCCCGGTGATACCGACGCCACGCTGTGGCGCCAGCGCCTGCGCGGCTTGCTGGTCGAGGCTTTGCGCTGCGGCTGGATCAGCGGCGCCGAAGCCGAATCGGTCATCGCGCTCGATCCGGCGCTCGAGCCCTGGTGGCTGCTCTCTTCGAGCAGCGCACAGATGGAACAGGAGCCGGCGCAACTGCGGGCCTTCCAGGCGCGCCTGCGCGCACGCTTTCCCGCGCGCCTGGAAGAGCTGGCGCGCGGTGCCAGCGACCAGCCCGAGTTCCAGATCAACTTGCAATTCGACCGTGAAAATGTGCTCAAGTGGGAGGGCTGGTACCAGACCGAGCATGCCTTCCTGGTGGGTGGGGAAGGCGTGGTGGGGGCGGCGCGCTGGGCAGCTGCCCATCCGGGCCAGCTGGGTTCGCGTAATCCGACGGCGTGGGCGACCCAGATGCGGCGCCTCGCCTTTATCGAAGCGCTCGACAGCGGCGAAAGCGCCGACGCACTGGTGGACGCGCTGAAAGCCTTTCCCGCGAGCGCCCTGGCTGAGGTGCTGCCCTGGGCCCGCTGCGCCCAGCCGCTGATTCTGCGGGCGATGGGCCTGGCCGAGCTCGAACCGCTGCGCTGCTGGCTGGTGACGCAGGCGGGCCAGGACCCGCACGCCCCGATGGTGCTGGGCGACGCGATGCACAACGACAGCGATCCGGCCAAGGGCGTGATCGACCTTGCCGGCCTGCTGCGCGCGACTGCGGGGATCGAAGCGCGCCGCTGCGAACAGCTGGTCGGCATGTACACCAAGGCGGGGATGGCCAGCGGGATGGACGAGCTGGTCGCTGCCGCGCTGGGACGAGTCGAGCGCGGCAAAGTGCTCGATGCGGCCCTGGTCAAGCAAAACCAAAATGCCATCAAACGGCTTGGCCTGCTGCCCGACGAAGGGCTGGACGATGTGCGCGAGCGTTACCTGGCCTTGCAGAAGCTGGGCCGCATGGCGCGCCAGCACGGCGCCCAGCGCCAGGCCACCCAGCTCGGCTCGGTGCAGGCGGGTCTGTCCAACCTGGCGCAGGTGGCGGGGTATCCCGACCGCGCCGAACTCGAATGGGTCATCGAAGGCAGCCAGGGCGCAGCGATGCAGGGCAGCTTCGCGCCGGCGCCGTTCGGGGACTACCAGGCCTGGATCGCGATCGAGCAGCTCAAGCCGGTGCTCATGCTGCGCAATGAGGCCGGGAAGCTGTTGACGGCAGTGCCGGCGGCGCTGAAAAAGGACGAGGCTTTTACCGTGTTGCGCAGCATGTTCGCCGAAGTGAAGGAACAGCTCCCGCGTTTCACGCGCGTGATGGAAAACCGGATGATGACGGGTACCTCGCTTACCGCCGCGCAGCTCGAGATGGCAATGGGGCACCCGGTCATGGCGCCGGTCATCGCCTCGCTGGTCTGGAGCGACGAGGCTGGCCATACCGGCTTGTACCGTAGCGGTATGCTCGATGGGCCCGATGGCTGCCACGCGGCGCGAGGTGCCTTGCGCCTCGTGCATGGCGCGCAACTGCTGCTGCAGGCCGGCGGCGCATTCCTGCTGGCGTACTGGCAACGCCGCCTGGTCGAGGGCGCGGTGGTGCAGGCGTTCAAACAGATGTTCCGCGAGATCTATGTGCCCACGCCCGCCGAATTGGAGGCCGTGGAAGAATCGTCGCGCTACGCGGGCCGTGGCATCCGTACCGGTATGACGCAGGCGATCCTGCAGTCGCGCGGCTGGATCCCACTGCGGGGGGAAGCCGATGATCCGAGCCACCAGCGGCTCTTTGCCGACGGCGTTACAGCGCACTGCCGCTTCTCCGCCGGCCGCTTTTTCACCCAGGAAGAGCTCGAGCAGGTGCGGGAAATGTGGTTCACGCGTGCCGGCAAACGCATGACGCTCGGGTCGGTGCCCGGCCCAGCCTTCTCGGAAGCGATGCGCGACATCAACCTGGTGGTCTCGAAGGCCGGCCACGGCGACGATGGCCTGGCAGTGTCGCTGGCCACGATGGACGCGCGCGCCCAGCTGCTGCAGGCCATCGGCCAGGCCATGCCGAAAGGCGCGCTGTCGATCATCCATCCCTTTGTGCATGTCAAGGGCAAGCTGGCCAGCTACCGCATCCACCTGGGCAGCGGACATATTCATATCGAGCCCGGCGCCTACCTGTGCATCGTTCCCGACGCGGCGCTGGCCGGCAAGCAGACCAGGCTGCGCTTGCCGTTCGTGGAAGACGACGTGCAGACCGCCGCGCTGGTCAGCAAGGTCATGCTGCTGCTCGACGATGACAAGATCAAGGACGCCTCGATCCTGGCCCAGCTCCGCAAGGGCCAGTAGCGCGACCTCAAAAAAATTCGCGGGTAAAGAGTAAAGGAAAAGGTTGATGTGCTGAAGCGGGACGGTAGCACCTGCACGCCGTGTTTTGCCGTAGTGAGGGCAACCACGCTACCCCGACATTAACTTGTGGTCGCGCTGCTCATCCTTGTTTTTTCGGTACGGCCCAGTACAATCGTCGACTTTACACCTGCCAACTTTCTGATGGGCCTGAACATTACCAACGACCTGGTCGATGTCGATCACAGCCACAACCAGTTTCTCAACACGGGCCGGCATGGAAATCCGATTGTTCAATATGCTCCGGAAGGGAAGAACGAGCTTAGGGTTTACTCGACATTTCAACGACACAAGACGCCGCGAATCCTTTCGCGCGATCGCCATAATCCCATTCGAGGCGACAACTGCCATCTGCTTTATGCTCTCAAGCAAAAGGATGGGCTGTACACGACGTTTGGCGCGATCCGCAGGCTGATGCTTCATTTCGACGCAATCATTGAGGACATGTTGGACCAATCCGATGAGTACGACGTGATCGTGCCAATGCCCTCTGGACACACGATCAGCCGCCAGTTTGCGCGCCGCTTGGCGATGCGTTATGGTTGCAATCTACAGACCGACCTGTTCCGAAAAATATCCAACGACCGTGCGCGTGAATTGCTTGACCAAAGCGGGCTACCGTCGCCGGACAAACGCCGCATTGCGGTGAGGATCGGGAAAGGCGATGGTGATTTTTCATTGAAAGATGTACCGGTTCGCTATCGCGACCACTTCCCTCCAGTTGCGCTTCAGGCCGCGCAGCTGCCGGCCAATTGCACCCGGTTCTTACTGGCGGATGACCTGCTGGCCACGGGCACAACGCTCTTAGCTGCGCAGCGGCAGATTTTGGGCGCCATTCCTGGCGCGCACGTCGATGCAGCATGCTTGTTCAGTCGCGTTTGACTCCTGTCGCGACTTGATGTACCATTCTCAATACAGAGTGTGCGTGAGTCTCCCCGCTCTTTAAATCCAGATGAGACCCGCGTATGCACCAGTCACGGTCAGCTCGTAAAGGGCAAGTAGTGGCAGATTAGGCAGCGGCTAATCCCTCAATCTTCGGATTGTTGATGCTTCACCGGAGGAGCAATCCTCCACCCCATTCCAACCCCTGGTCATTTGGCCAGGGGTTTTTCGTTTTTGGCGCAAGATTAACGGGGCAAGGACTATTAACCGTTCTAACCGTTCTGGCAGAACGATCCCTCGGAAGGGTCCGAAATAGTACGGAATGATCGGGATTGATTGAATTTGGGGGCACAGCTAAAAACTAGAAAACACTGTATAAATTGACAGTGACTGGCGGGCATGCTACCCTCAGAGCGTTGCTCAAACGACGCAGCAAACGCAACGCTCTGAGGGTAGCATGCCCGCCATCAATAGCTCGATTTTTCCGAATTTTTGCTCGCTTCACAGCATCATTTTTGCGGTTCATTTTGGGTCTCCTACAGGGATTTATTATAGCCCTTATTATGTAGGAATTTTCCTTTAAAATCAGCGACTTATGGAAATGATGCAAGTGTTTTAGCGTGCCGATTTCTGGCACGCCCTCATCAGGCACCACGTCTGTATCAAGAAGCTACCGTCCTGGATGGCAGTAGGTCTCCTAATTCAGCCAGCATTTTTCAAAGTCAGCACACTCTGCGCCTCGTCGGCGCGCATCTGGTGCCGGTCATACACGCGCGTGGTCGAGATGTTGGCGTGTCCCAGCCACTGCTGGACCTTGGCGATATCAGCTTCGTGCTCGAGCGCATTCGCGCGACCGTAGCGCGCAATGCGTGCGATTCGAAACCTTCGACCTTAATGCCAACAACGCCGGCATATTCAGCAGCACTTGGTAAACACCCTCTGGCGTGATCGCGCACATCCCGAAACCTCCAGCAGCGCGCCCGCCTGGTGATCGCTGATCGCTGGCGTTTTGCCTTCTTGACTGTCGAGCTCGGCCGTTCTATCTCGTCGACTGGGTTGGCTTGGATAGCGTTCGCTTCGCATAGGATTCGAACAGCGACGACAGCACCGCCAACTTACGGCGGATCGTTGCAGCACCCTGACCGCGCCTTCAAGGTCCTTGCGTCAAGCCAAGGTGTGGCCACGGCCTACCGGGCGAAATGCAGGCCTTCGACCGATCGCTTTACTCTTGATAATGTATTTTATAAATAGTAGACGGCTATCCAACTTGTTGTGCTGGCGCTCGGAAACACACGGTAAAATTAAGTGCCATTTGGCAGTTATTCAAGGAGCAGTTGTGACTTTATCAATTACACAAGAAATGTTGAGGCTGCAGGAAGCAGCCGAGCACATTGGGTATGGTTCCGGAAGTTCGGCTACTGATCTTATGCTTCGAGAGGTCGAGAAGATGAAGCGTATTCACGAGCAGATGCACATAGTGAGCGCTGCCGAACGTCTTGAATCAATTAAGCAACAGGCATCAGGCGTATGGAACACCATACAAGAAGCACGACATCGCGCCATGGAGCAAATTGAACGGTTCCGCCAGCAAATGGCGGTCATTGAGCGCTTGCAGCGACAGACGCAAGTCATACGACATCGCGGCCAAGACAGCGCCACCGGCAAGGGCAAGACGTCGTCCGCGAAAAAAAGTGTCAAATCCACAAGCAACGGCATAAGCGGCGGCGGTAGCGGTGATGGTGGTGACGGTGGAGGTGATGGAGACGGGCCCCACCGCACTCGATCCACACCTAAAAAAAGCCGTTCGTCAAAAAGCGTTACCACGCCCCCCCAGCGTCTGCCGAGTTCTTCCGCAGACAAAATCGCAGCCACTTCTCCTCCGCAAGTTTTACCTCATCACCCACGGCCCAATTACGGAATTGCAATTATTGCAATGGCTGTACTCTTTGGCATTGTGCTCACAGAGCCAAGTTCGTTCATTCTCGGTCTGATCGTAGTTTGCGTGCTTATCATTGCCTTGGCTGCAATGGGGCATCCAGACCTCGCGAAGCATGTGTGGAGTTCCGTGCCGAAGTTGTTCAAGCCGTTGGTCAAGAACGCAGATGAGAAAAGCGAGGATCCAGATGAAGAAAGCTGAAAATGCTGCCTTTCGAAGCGGACGCGCGCGATCGCCCCCAGCAACTGTAAACGCAGGCCTGCTGTAGGAGGGCCACCTAACGTGTGCGGTCGGGAGTCAAATCCCGCGGCCAATCAGGCGGCCGGCTTTCGGCCGGCACCGGCGCCTAGTTGGGGCCGCAGCTGCTCGATGCTAGCGCGCCGCAGCACGAGCCTTGCCGAGCAGCTGCCAGTGCTGCTCGGGAGGTTTGGCTGAGGGCCCGCCCCCCCATATTCGGTATCACGACTTGCTTGTCTTGTGATCAACCGCTACTCTCTGCCATGTTCATCATCATATTTTAACAATGGTACAGATCGCCCCTAACAGCATCCAACTGATTGACTCAGATAGCGGAGGTTTAGTCTGCGAGCTGGCAAAAGCCTCTCCAGGCCTAACTGCGCTAGTAGCGAACCCTGTCGAAATCCCACAAGGGCTCTTGCCGTTTTCATTAAGGCTTGGTACTTGACCGTGCAACCGATGATGAGATTGAGCGAATAGGTACATTGTTAGAAAGAGTACAGAACGGAAACTCCTACTCTAATCCAAAGCGACTTTATGAGAGCGAGATGAAAGTCGAGGTGTTGCCTGATGGAGCTGAACGAACCTCGTGGACGCCCCTTCCCCGCGAACGATGGCGATACTATGTGATGAGGACGGATGACAATGGGCTAAAAAATATCGACATTGCTTACGTTACGATGATCTCACACCTTCATCTGGACGTAGGGTCCCTTGCATTTGGCACAATTATCGCCGCGAGCTGGAACCCATACACGCTTTTCCATCGGTTTCAGCAGGACGAGGTGGAAAATTTCGCCTTGGGCAGCGCAGATGACTTACAGGAGATAGCCGAGCTTTATAAACTGAAGCTTGAAGTGATCGGGGCTACAAACACGCCGGGCACCTTTCCCGAGTTACAGCGTGGCATGGAGATGCTAAACAGTCTTCGAATCCTACCGGCCCGATCGTCATTTCATGTCTTGGGCCTCTTTGCGATTACGACAGCTCTACTACATCATAAAACGAAGTGCGGGTAAATAATAAGGCCCGCGTCCTAGGGGGAACGCGGGCCTTATAGACAAAATGCAACAATGGAGGTTCTAGAACGGAATATCGTCATCCATATCCGAGAAGTTCGGCGCCGGCTTCGGCTGCGGACGGGCTGCCGGTGGCGGTGGCGCCTGGCGTGGTGCCGGACGGCTTTGCTGCTGCGGTGCTTCGTAGCCGCCGCCGTCATCCATGCCGTCGTTTCCCCCCATGCCCTGGCGGCCGCCCAGCATTTGCATCTGCTCAGCGATGATATCGGTCGCGTACTTCTCGACGCCGTCTTTATCGGTGTACTTGCGGGTTTGCAGGCGGCCCTCAACGTAGACCGACGAACCCTTCTTGAGGTACTGGCCGACGATCTCAGCCAAGCGGCCGAAGAAGGAAATGCGATGCCATTCGGTCAGCTCTTTTTGTTCGCCGGTGTTGCGGTCCTTCGACTTGTACGAGGTCGCGACGGCGATGTTGGCGATAGCGTCACCGCTGGGCATGTAGCGGATCTCCGGATCGCGCCCCAGGTTGCCGACGATGATGACTTTGTTGACTGATGCCATTTAATGCTCCTGTTGAACCGCCGCCGCCCAAGGAGGCATTGTGATGCCGGACTGGTGCGGGAAATTGATGAACAAATTAGTAAACGACGATTATAAGCCACTCATCCCGGGAGCGCGACCTCTCCTTATGCACTCGTCATGGAATTTGCGGCTGGGTTGAATACTGGTATTATATACAGTATTTATTTTGCGGCCGATTGACCCATATCTGGGCATTCCCCTCCGCGCTAACGGGCTCAGCAGATTGTAGCGGGCGCTACGTCGCTCTTGAAACACGGCTATAGTTACACGCTGACCGCTGACCGGCACACTTAAGGCACACTACATGGAACAGATCCGCATCCGCGGCGCACGTACGCACAACCTGAAGAACATCAATCTCGACCTGCCCCGCAACAAGCTGATCGTGATTACCGGCCTGTCCGGCTCGGGCAAGTCCTCACTGGCGTTCGACACCTTGTATGCCGAGGGCCAGCGCCGCTATGTCGAGTCGCTGTCGGCCTACGCGCGCCAGTTCCTGCAGCTGATGGAAAAGCCGGATGTGGACCTGATCGAAGGCCTGTCGCCGGCCATCTCGATCGAGCAGAAAGCCACCTCGCACAACCCGCGTTCGACGGTCGGCACGGTCACCGAGATCCACGACTACCTGCGCCTCTTGTACGCGCGGGTCGGCACGCCCTACTGCCCCAACCATCCGGAAAACCCGCTGGCGGCGCAAACCGTCTCGCAGATGGTCGACGCCGTGCTGGAGATGCCGGCAGAGACCAAGCTGATGATCCTCGCGCCCGTGGTGGCCAACCGCAAGGGCGAGCACACCGACCTGTTCGAAGCCATGCAGGCCCAGGGCTTCGTGCGCTTTCGCATCCAGAGCGGCACCGGCGCGGCCAAGATCTACGAGATCGACGACCTGCCCAAGCTGAAGAAGACCGAGAAGCACACCATCGACGTGGTGATCGACCGCGTCAAGGTGAACGACGAGATCAAGCAGCGCCTGGCCGAAAGCTTCGAGACCGCATTGCGCCTGGCCGACGGCCGTGCGGTGGTGTTCGAAATGGATGCCGCCAACGAGCACGTGTATTCGAACAAATTCGCCTGCAATACCTGCGGCTATTCGCTGCAGGAGCTCGAGCCACGCCTGTTCTCGTTCAATAATCCGATGGGCGCCTGCCAGGAATGCGATGGCCTGGGCCATATCGAATTTTTCGACCCGCGCCGCATCGTCGCCTTCCCCAATTTGTCGCTGGCGTCCGGCGCCGTCAAGGGCTGGGACCGGCGCAACCAGTTCTACTTCCAGATGCTGTCCAACCTGGCGGCGTTCTACGAGTTCGATATCGACAAGCCCTTCGAAACGCTGCCCAAGGCGGCGCAGGAAGCGGTGCTGTACGGGTCCGGCAAGACTTCGATTCCTTTCACCTATGTGAATGAGCGCGGCCGCACCGTGATCCGCGACCACACCTTCGAAGGCGTGGTGAACAACCTGCAGCGGCGTTACCGCGAAACCGATTCGATGGCGGTGAAAGAAGAACTGGCCAAGTTCATCAACGAGAAGCAGTGCCCGGCCTGCGAAGGCGCGCGCCTGCGTACCGAAGCGCGCCACGTCAAGGTCGGCACCGGCAAGCAGCAGCGCGCCATCTACGAGGTGGCCAGGAAGCCCTTGCGCGAATGCCTGGAATTCTTCGAGAAGCTCACGCTCAAGGGCGCCAAGCGCGAGATCGCCGACCGCGTGGTCAAAGAGATCGTCTCGCGCCTCAAATTCCTCAACAACGTCGGCCTCGATTACCTGTCGCTCGACCGCAGCGCCGACACCTTGTCGGGCGGCGAAGCGCAGCGCATCCGCCTGGCCTCGCAGATCGGTTCGGGCCTGACCGGCGTGATGTACGTGCTCGACGAGCCGTCGATCGGCCTGCACCAGCGCGACAACGACCGCCTGATCGACACCCTCAAGCACCTGCGCGACATCGGCAACAGCGTGCTGGTGGTCGAGCACGATGAAGACGCGATCCGCACCGCCGACTACGTGATCGACATGGGACCGGGCGCCGGCGTGCACGGCGGCGAAGTGATCGCCGAAGGCACCCTGAAGGACATCCTGAAGAACAAGAAGTCGCTGACCGCCAAGTACCTGAACGGCACCCTGAAGATCGCGGTGCCGAAGAAGCGCCACCAGGCCGACCCCAACCGTCAGCTGGTGATTACCGGCGCGACCGGCAACAACCTGAAGAAGGTGTCGCTCAAGCTGCCGGTGGGCCTGTTGACCTGCGTGACCGGCGTGTCCGGTTCCGGCAAGTCGACCCTTGTGAACGACACGCTCTACCCTGCGCTGTCGCGCCACCTGTACGGCTCGCAGACCGAGCCGGCGCCGCACGACTCCATCAGCGGGCTGGAACACTTCGACAAGGTGATCTCGGTCGACCAGGCGCCGATCGGCCGCACGC
>CAMLFK010000039.1 GCA_946479255.1 uncultured Oxalobacteraceae bacterium | reverse complement strand
GCGCGGAGCGGGTCTGCGGGTCGATGGTCGGAGCGATCATGCGCACCTTGCCGGTGACTTCGCTGCCGTTGGCGGCCTTGACCACCGCCGCGGTGCCGCGCTTGATGCGCGCCAGTTCGCTGGCGGTCACTTCGGCGCGCCATTCCAGGCGGCTCTGGCGGATCATGCGAAACAGTTCCGTGCCCACGCCGACCACCGAGCCGACCGTGGCGGTGCGCGCCGATATCACGCCGCTGTCGGGCGCCACCACGCGGGTGTATTTCAGGCGCAGCTGTTGCGAGGCCAGCGCCGCGCGCGCCGAGGCGATGCGCGCATTGGCGGTGGCGGCGGCGGTGACGTATTGGCTGATCTGCTGTTCCGACAGGGCGCCCGAGCTTTGCAGGGTGCGTGCGCGGCGCGCGTTGGCGGTCGCCTCGCCGGCATTGGCCTGGGCTTCGGCCAGGGCCGCCTGGGCCTGGGCCACATCGGCATTCACGGTATCGGCCGAGAACACGGCCAGCACCTCGCCCTTCTTGACGACGTCGCCGACATTGACGCGCACGTCCGTCAGGCGCAGGCCGCCCGACTCGCTGCCGATGACGGCTTCCTGCCACGCCGCCACGTTGCCGTTGGCGGCCAGCTTGATCGGCAGCTTGGCCGCGGATGGGCGCGCGACGGTGACCGTCAGGGCCGGCTTGACGGTGGCCGCGTCCTTCTTGTCGTCGGCGGCGTTGGACTGCGGCGCGGTCATGAACAGTGCGGCCGCGCCGATTGCGAACGCGCCGATGACCAGTGCCGGGACAGGCTTCAGTGTGAGTTTTTTCATGGTGTGTAGTGAATGTGCGGTTCGATGGCGAATGGTTCTGTGAAGATCACGGAGCGGCGGCGGTCCAGCCGCCGCCGGCGGCGCGGTACAGCGCAACCCAGGCGCTGCTGCGCTCGCGCTGCAGAGTGACGACAGCGTTTTCAGAAGCGAGCATGGTGCGGCGCGCGTCTTCCAGTTCGAGCAGGCTGCCCAAGCCGTTCTTGTAGCGGTCTTCGGCGGCGCGGAACGAGGCGCGATAACCATCCCGCGCCACCTGGGCATCAAGGCTGCGCGCGGCCGTGCTGTCGAGGTTCACCAGGGCCTGCTCGACTTCGCGTACCGCCTGGCGCGCGCGGGCGCGGTAAGTCACCACGGCGGACTCGTACCTGGCTTTGGCGGCATCCACGTTGGCGCTGCGCCGGCCGGCATCGAACAAGGGCACGGACAGCGCCAGCGGGCCGATGGTCCAGGCATCCAGCTGGGTGTTTTCGCCGCCGGTGCGGAAGTTGGCCAGGCCGACCATGCCGGACAAGGTCAGGCGCGGATAGCGCTGGGCCTGCGCGGCGCCGACCTCGTAGCTGGCGGCCGCCACGTCGCGTTCGGCGCTGAACACGTCCGGACGCTGGGCCAGCACCTGGGCCGGCAGGGCGGCAATCGACAGGGCCGGCGCAGGGACCGGCCTGGTGGCGGCCAGGCGCGTGCGCAGCTCTGGCTCTTCCAGCGCGGTCAGCTCGACCAGCGTTTTGATATCGAGCTCGCACAAGGCACGCTGCAAGGTCAGGCGGCTGTTGCCCTCGGCCGCGCTGGCGCGCGCCAGTGCCGCGGTGGCGGGCGCCTGGAAGCCGGCGTCGGCCGACAGCTGGGTCAGGCGCGCGGTATCGGCGCGCGAAGCCGCGTCCTGTTTGGCCACCTCCAGCAGCTGCTCGCAGGCGCGCAGGCTGTAGTACTGGTTGGCCACCTCGGCGGCGATCGCCACGCGGGCGTCGTGCCAGCCGGCCTGCGCGCCGGCCAAACGTTCCTGGGCCGCGTTGCGCGACGCGCGCACGCCGCCGAACAGGTCGATCTCCCAGCCCGATTGCAGCGCGATCTGCGCGGTGGTCCCGCCGGGCAGGGTGCTTTGCTGGCTGGCGCGGTTCACGCTGGCCGCCACATCCAGATTGGGGAGCAGGGCCGCGCCGGCCGCCACGCGCTCGGCGCGCGACTGCGCCAGCCGGGCGCCGGCCGCCGCGACCGTCGGGCTGGCGCTTTGCGCCGCGTCGACCAGCTGCACCAGCAGCGGGTCGCCCTGCTGGCGCCACCACTGCGACAGGTCGGTCAGGCTGCCGTTGTGCGGCAGCGGTGCCTGCCAGGCCGGGGGAGTGGGCGCGCTGACCTGGCTTGGCGGCGCGCTGGCGCAGCCGGCCAGCGCCAGCGGGAGCGCGAGCGCCGCAAACCTGCGGCTGAGTTTCAAGCTCGTCATGCTTTCTTCTTTCGTGACTGTGGATGTGTTGGGGGCGGTGGGCACTCGCCGGCGGCTTGCATGCGCGCCTGTTCGGCACCGATCACGGCTTCGGCGTAGTCGACCAGGCGGTCCAGCCAGGCATCGATGGCGGCGTCGTCGGCCAGCAGCTGCGGGCTGATTTTTTCGACCACATCGCGCGCGACCATCAGCTGCAGGACCATGCCGACCACGCAAAAGGCCAGGCGCGACAGGTCGTCGGTAGGCTGGGCTATGCCCAGGTGGCGGCCGATGACCTTGACCAGCCCTGCGTGGGTCGGCTTGATGTCGTTGTCGATTTCGTCATGCCAGACCCCGGTCGGCTCCAGCATTTCGCGAAACCACAGGCGCATGCACAGGCGTGCCATGTCGCCCTGTTTGAGCGGTTCGAGGAACTGGCTGTAAAAGGCCCGCAGCGATTCGCGCAGGGTGGCGCCGGGCTGGGTGAACTCGCTGACGTCGTGGCGGCGATAGGGCGGCGGCTCGGTGAAGGCGGCGCGGTACAGGCCGGCCTTGTCGCCGAAGTAGTAGCTGATCGAAGCGATGTTGGTGCCGGCGGCCAGTGCGATCTCGCGCGTCGAGGTCTTGGCGAAGCCCTGTTCCGCGAACAGGCGCATGGCGGCCAGCAGCAGCCGCTCGCGCGACTGGGCGCCGTCGGAGCGGGTCTTGCGCCCGTCCTCGCCAGGGTGAAGATGTTCTTTGTCCATTTCGTAATTAAATCACAAGTGTCAAACGATTGATATAACTAAATCGTTTGATTGAAGTAAGGCGAAATTGAACTGTCGGGATCTGTAGCCGCAGGGCTTATATTATTTTCACTACGCGGTAAATATAGTAGTTTTACTCTATTGCGGTGCAACATAAATGCCGGTATATTAGGAACTGTCTCCTCCAATTCTTCTCCGAAGATTGGATTGCCGCCCGCACCGATAGGTCGCGGGCGTTTTTTTTTCCTGAATGATAACGCAGCATACATATATGCATGGCATATCCGAAAACCGGATATATGCATGCATTATCTGTTGTTTAACTAGACGTGTGCTTTCGGCAATGCTTGGCTATCGCAGCCGGTGCTTATTTTTCAGGCAGGGACAAGGTGAATTTGCTGCCACTGCCGACTTCACTGCTGAAGTAAAGGCGCCCGCCCAGCAGGGCGGCCAGGTTCTGGCACAGGTACAGGCCCAATCCGGCGCCCTCCGCATGCCGGGTCGAGGTCGAATCGAGCTGGGAGAATGCCTGGAACAGCTTGGACTGGTCTTCCGGGCGGATGCCGGCGCCACTGTCGATGACGCTGAACTCGGTGAGCAGCACGCCCTCGTCGATGCGCTGCGCCAGCGACACCTTGACGCTGCCCTGATCGGTGAACTTGATGGCGTTATTGACCAGGTTGATGATGATTTGCGTCAGCGCGCGCCGGTCCGAGTCGATTACCACCGGTTCCTGCGGCAAGTCCATCACCAGCGCCAGCCCTTTTTGCACAGCCAGCGTGCGCAAGCTGTCGGTGGTCTGGTTGAGTAAATCCTGGCAGTTCACCCGCTCCAGCGCCAGGGTCACCTTGCCGGCCTCGATCTTGGCCACATCCAGGATGTCGTTGATCAGCGAGAGCAGGTGGCGCGCGCTGGAGCGGATGGTGGTCAGCTGCTTGTCCTGGTCCGGCGTCAGCGGCCCGGGCAACTTCATCAGCAGCGCGCCCGTAAAACCGATGATCGCGTTGAGCGGCGTGCGCAGTTCGTGCGACATATTGGCGATGAAGGCCGACTTCATGCGGCTGGCCTCGGCCAGCTCTTCGTTCTTGCGTGCGATTTCGCCGTTGATCGTTTCCAGCTCGGCAGCATGGTGCGCCAAGCGCATGTTCAGCTCGATGACCTGCCGTTCGCGCGCCTGCAGTTCGCTGTTGACCTGCACCGCCTGCTCGTAAGTCGAGATCAGCAGGTCGAGGATTTGCTGGCGGTCGGCATTGATGAAGTGTTTCTGCTCGCCCAGGTACAAGGCGATGCCTTCCGGATTATCGTCGGCGCGCAGCTTCTGGTTGACCAGCATGTGGCTGATCCGGCTGAGCAGATAGTCTTCCGAATAGGGCTTGCGGATGAAGTTGTCGGCACCGCATTCGATACCGCGGATGATGTCCTTGGCGTCGTTGAGCGCGGTGACCAGGATGACCGGGATGGCGGCCAGCTCGGGATCGGCCTTGATGGCCCGGCACAATTCGTAGCCGTTCATCTCCGGCATGATGATGTCCGACAGGACCAGGTCCGGGCGGAATTCGCGGATCAATGCCAGCGCCAGCTGGCCATTGGCGGCCACGCGCACGCGGTAGGACTTTGACTGGATCAGGCGGCGCAGGCGCTCGGCCTGGGTGGGACTGTCTTCGACAATCAGAATTTCGAAATCCGCGGGCTGTATATCGTACGTGGCATCCACACGCATCTCCTGGCTTTGTTCTATGACGAGCTCCTTCTGCCGCTCAGCAGCGGCGACGCGGCACAACGGCCGTGATCGGCATGACTATATCGGATTGTCATGCCAGAAGGGCTAATATTTTAAGAGTGCACGGTTGCAAATCCGCAGCATCCGGCAGTCAAAGCCTCAGGCCAGGCCTTCGCCCTGGAAGGCGCCGGCGCGCCAGGTCAGCACCAGCGTGTCCCGATGGCCATTGGCGCCGTCCGGCTGAATCGGGGTCGATTCATGGATCACGCGCGCGTCGTCGAGCAGCAACATGGTCCACGGCGCCGTCATCGTGAAGCGCTGTCCAGCGGGTCCGGCCGCTTCGAACACGCGCGTCTCGCCGCCCTTGACGTCGACCCTGTTAACCAGCAACACCGCCACGAAATCGACGCCGTCGCGGTGCGCGCCTTCCGGCGTCGGCCGCCCGATGCCCTCGGCCGTATCGATGCGGAACTGGTGCGCCTCCACGTACCACGGCTTGGATTCAGGCATATCGGCGCGCGTCTGCGACAGCAAGTCGCCAAGCGAACGTAAGAGCTTGTTCCAGGCCGGCTGCATCACGGTGGCCGGCTCGACCGGTTCGAAGAGGCGGTGCATGCCGCCGTGCAACGCGTTGTACTCGACCGGCTGCCAGTGCGCGCGGTGTGGCGTCTGGACCAGTTTCCCATCCTGCTGGATGAAACAGGAATGCCGCCGGTAGCGATAGCGGCCCCCATCCTTCAGGTAATTGTCGAGTGCCAGCCGCTCCCAGCCGGGCGCGAGTGCATTGAGTTCATCGAGGCTGCAGCCGGACAGCCGGCACACATCGTCGGGCGCGACCAGTGCGAAGCCGTTGCTGCGCACGGCATCGGCGATCTGCGAAAAGTGGGTGAAGGGCGGAGCATATGTTGTCATCACGATAGCGTAGCATTTTTCCCTCGTGGCCGTGCGAGGGCGGCCCGTGGCCGCCATTCACTTACATGGCCGAGAAAAACAAACCCATCGTCATCCTCGAGAACATCGCGCGGCCATCGGTCACGGCGGTACAGCGCAGCCCCTGTTTTTCGAGATACGCGGCGACCAGTCGCGGATGGCGGCATCGTCGTCGACAATCAGAATATGGTCGGTTTCTGGCACTCCTGTGTCCTTTGCATCGGCGCAATTGGTTTATTGATAAGGTCCCGGACCTTGACTATTGTCGCATCGAAGACAAGTCGTTCGAAAAAAGGCTTAGCCGGGCACCACGCTCGCGGTATTATTGTTGCCGTCAAGAACTTACTTGAAGGTTGCCGAATGGATATTGATGCCAAGGCAAGCATTTTGATCGTCGACGAGTCGGCCGACAATCTGGTGCGCATGGACGCTCTGCTGCAGGATCGCCACCACGTCAAACTGGCGCGCACCGTGGCGGACGCGCTGCGTATCGTCGCGCAGTCGCCACGCCCGGACCTGATCCTGGTCGACGCCCAGCTGGGCGGCACCAGCGGTTTCGCGCTGCTCGCTGAACTGCGCGCCAATTTCCTGACGCTCGACATACCCGTGATCTTCCTGGTTGGCGAAGATGCCCGCGAGGACCAGCGCCGCGCCCTGCGCGAAGGCGCGGCCGACATCGTCGGCAAACCGGTCGCTTGCGAGATCCTGCAGGCGCGCGTCGATACCCAGCTCCAGCTCAAGCGCGCGCGCGTGCTGCTCAAGGACCATCACAGCCACTTCGAGCACGTGGTGGCCGAGCGCACCCGCGCGGTCGCCCATATGCAGGACGCCACCGTCATGGCGATGGCCTCGCTGGGCGAATCGCGCGACAAGGACGTCGGCAACCATCTGCGCCGCACCCAGCACTACGTAGCGGCGCTGGCCCGCGAACTGCGTTTTCACGCCGCCTATTCGGCCGAACTGAGCGACGAGAACATCAACTGGCTGTACAAGGCCGCGCCGCTGCACGACATCGGCAAGGTGGCGGTGCCGGACGCGATCCTGGTCAAACCCGGCCGCCTGACCCAGGACGAATTCGAGACCATGAAGAACCACACGGTGTATGGGCGCGACGCCATCCTGGAGGTCGAAAAGACCCTCGGCGGCGCCAACCAGTTCACCCGCTACGCCAGCGAAATCGCCTACTCGCACCACGAGAAGTGGGATGGCTCCGGCTATCCGCTGGGCCTGTCCAATACCGCCATTCCGCTGTCGGCCCGGCTGATGGCCGTGGCCGACGTGTACGACGCGCTGATCACGCCGCGCTCCTACCGCCCGGCGTTTACCCACGAGACGGCGGTCGAACTGATCCGCCAGGGCAGCGGCGAGCATTTCGACCCGGACGTGGTCGATGCCATGCTCAAGATCGACGAAAAGCTGCGCGACATCGCCGCGCAGTTTGGCGTTACTCCCGTCCTGTAAAGCCACGCACCGGCAGCTCGCTGGTACGCTGGATCCAGTTGAAGGGCGAATAGTTCGTACGAGCGTCTGTCACATGCAAGGTGTACGCATGGCGCGACACTGGCGAGCGGTTGGGCGCGCTGTAGTGCGGCAGCAGGCCGTGGAAGCACACCAGGTCGCCCGCTTTCGCCTCCAGCGGCACCGCCACCGAATCGTCCGGCCACGGCATGTCGCTCAGTGTTTCCATCCTGATCGTGTCGCCGGTCCGTAAAAAGCGCTCGCGCATCGGGCCGCGGTGACCGCCCGGTTGCACCCACAGGCAGCCGTTCTCGATGGTTGCATCCTCCAGCGCGAACCAGAAGGTCGTCACGCTGACCGGATCGGTATCGAAGAAGGTCGCATCCTGGTGCCAGCGCACCTCGCCCCCGATGCCCGGCTGCTTGAAGATATACATCGACTGCCACACCAGCGGCTGCGCCAGGCCGAGGCCATGCGCCACCGCCGCCAGTTCGGGGCCGTGCGAAAAGGCGTCGAACACCGGATCGAGGTCGTGCAGCGCGTGGCCGATCTTGTTGATCGACAGGGCCTTGGCCTGTTTGAGCTGGCCATCTTCGCCGAAGGCCTCTTCTTCAAAGAAGCAGCGGATGGTGTTGCTGGAGGCGAGGAAGTAGGCATCGTCGACCTTGGCCTGGTCGCGCGTGCTGAACACCGAGCGCTCCTGGCCCGGATCGAAAGCGTCGACGATCTGCGCCGCGCGCGCGCGCAATGCGGCGATTTCTCCTGGCCGCTTGAAGCCGGGAAGGACAAGGTAGCCATCGCGCTGGTACTGGGCCTGCTGGTCTGAAGTTAGCATCGGAGCTGCTCCGGTATCGAAGCCGCCAATTCTGGCACAGATTGCATCCGGCCTTATGGGATAATCGCGACCGTTTCCCATTGCCTGTTCAGGAAGTCCCCCGTGGTCCCAAGCAAATCCCATCAGATCAAGACCGACGTCTTAAGTGGCCTCACCGTGTCCCTTGCGCTCGTGCCCGAAGCGATTGCCTTCGCGCTGGTCGCCCATGTCAGCCCGCTGACCGGCCTGTACGCCGCCTGCATTGTCTGCTTCATCACCTCAGTGCTGGGCGGGCGGCCCGGCATGATTTCCGGCGCGGCCGGCGCGCTGGCCGTGGTCATGGCCAGCCTGGTGGTGCGGCATGGACCGGAGTACCTGTTCGCCACCGTGGTGTTGATGGGATTGCTGCAGCTGCTGTTCGCCGCCTTCAGGCTGGGGAAATTCATCCGCATGGTGCCGCACCCGGTCATGCTGGGCTTCGTCAATGGCCTGGCCATCGTCATCTTCGTCGCGCAGTTCGGCCACTTCAAGGAAGCCGGCGGGCAGTGGATGAGCGGCCAGGCCTTGTATATCATGCTCGGCCTGACCGCGCTCACCATGGCCATCATCTACCTGCTGCCCAAGCTGACCAGCGCGGTCCCCTCGTCGCTGGCCGCCATCCTGGTCGTGGCCGGGCTGGTCGCCGCGCTCGGCATCGACAGCAAAACGGTGGGCGACATGGGATCGATTGCCGGTGGCCTGCCGCAGTTCCACCTGCCGCAGGTGCCGCTGACCATGGACACGCTCTACATCATCTTCCCGTACGCCCTGATCCTGGCCGCGATCGGCCTGATCGAAACCCTGCTGACCCTGAACCTGATCGACGACATGACCGACACCCGCGGCAAGCCAAACCGCGAATCGATGGCGCAGGGCCTGGCCAATGTCGTCAGCGGCTTCTTCGCCTCCATGGGCGGCTGCGCCATGATCGGCCAGAGCATGATCAACATTAACAATGGCGCCCGCCAACGTCTCTCAGGCATCGTCGCGGCAAGCGCGTTGCTGGCCTACGTCCTGGCACTATCAACGTGGATCGAGATGATTCCGCTCGCCGCATTGGTCGGGCTGATGTTCGTCGTGTGCCAGAAGACCTTCGCCTGGGGCAGCCTGCAGACCTTGCGCAAGATCCCGCGCCACGATGCCGTGGTCGTCATCGGCGTTACCGTCATCACCGTACTGACCGACCTGGCCATCGCCGTCCTGGCTGGCGTGATATTCGCGGCGCTGGTATTCGCCTGGCAGCACGCCAAGCAGATCCGGGTCAGCGTCGGTACCGACGACAATGGCTGGAAGGTCTATGCGCTTGAAGGTTCGCTGTTCTTCGCCTCCACCGCCAACTTCGCGGCGCTGTTCACGCCCAAGGACGACCCGCAGCACGTGGTCGTCGAGTTCCGCGGCGCCCGTGTGGTCGACCATTCAGCCATTGAGGCGATCGATGCGCTGGCGCTGCGCTACCAGCAGCTCGGCAAGACGCTGCACCTGCGCCACCTGAGCCCGGACTGCCTGGAACTGCTCGATCGCGCCAAGGACATGGTCGAAACCAACGAGTTCGACGATCCGCATTACCACATCGCCGACAACAAGCTGGGCTGAGTCCTTACACCTGCCAGGCGCCGTCGCGGTAGACCAGCTGTTCGTCCAGGTACACCGCCTCGGTCACCGCGAACACGTCCACGTGGTAGCGCGCATCCTTGCGCTTGAAGCCGGGCTTGGGATACACGCCATGCTTGGCGCCCAGCGACAGGTGAATGCCGCACATGCGCTCGTAGGTGCCGATGTCGTTGACGCGGCGCTCGCGCGTGAAGGCGCGGTTCATGCCGAAGCCCAGTTCACGCAGCCATACTTCGCCTTCGTCGGCGCGGATGATTTCCAGCAGCCTTTCGAACTCCGGCGTCGCATCGATGGCGCCGGTGACGCGGCCGCGCTCGACGACCAGCGTGATCGGTGTCTCCGGCCGGTTGACCAGGTAGGAGGTGTCGCCGAACACATGGATCCGCACCCGCCCATTGACTGCCTCCAGGTCGCGCGCCTCGGTGAACACTTCGCCGATCGGGAACTGGCCACCCACGTTGTTCATGTCGCTGTAGTCGCCGACATTGAGCTTGGCCGACTCAAACGGCGACGCAAACACCAGCTTCGTATCGTCGCCGCTGTACACCGTTGCCATCGACGCACTGTCGATCAAGGCCTTGAGCGCCTTGCCCACGCCGCGGAAGTACTGCGGATCGTAAGCCAGCGATTCGATGTAATGCTCACCCTGGGCACCCGGCATGCGCGACAGGTGCACATGCTCGATGACCTTCAGGCCCAGCTTGAACAGCTCGACGCGGATGCGGAAGGATTCGAGCCGGAAGTTGGTCGACTGGACCAGCACCACCAGGTCCGACGGCTGCATTTTCTTGAACGCCGCCAGCACCTCATCCGGGCTCACGCTGTCGAAGTCGATGAATTCGGCTTCCGGCAGGTTGCGGCGATAGCCCTCCGTCAGCGCGCACGCCAGGTCGGTGCGGGTGTCGAACACCACCAGCGCCCGATGCGTGGGACCGTATTCGATGGCGATGGCGAGCACGTCGCGCAGATGCGCGCTGGCGGCATCGACGGCGTGGGCAGGGATGGTGCTGGACGGGGAGGTCATAATCAAGGGCAGGCAAGAGCGGACACGGCATTATACGTGGGCCGCGTGCTATCCTTTTGGCCCCGAGTTCGTTTGGAAAATGCCAATGAAAGCCTGTTTGTTCGTGATCGGCCTGTGCGCCAGCATCGGCTGCGCCGCCCAGAGCGCCCCCCAGCCAAAGCCCGAGGAAACCGAAGTGTGGTCGGCTGAACCGAAGCGGGTGACACCTGCCAACGGCACCAGCGCGCCCTCGGATGCTGTCGTTCTGTTCAACGGCCGTGACCTGAGTGAGTGGGTATTGACCGCGGCACCGGCCAAGGCGGCCGACTGGCCGGTGGACGATGGCGTATTTACCGTGCGCGCCGGCAGCGGCAACATTCAGACCAAACGCCTGTTCACCGACTACCAGCTGCACCTTGAATGGCGCGTGCCGGCTGATGTGAAAGGCCATGGGCAAGGGCGCGGCAACAGCGGCCTGTTCATGGCCGCGACCAGCGGCAAGGACGGCGGCTACGAAATCCAGATCCTCGAATGCGCCGCCAACAAAACCTACGTCAACGGCCAGGCCGCAAGCATCTACAAGCAGCACATCCCGCTGGCCAATGCCTGCGCCGAGGCCGGGCAGTGGCAGACCTACGACGTGATCTGGACCGCGCCGCGCTTTGGCGCCGATGGCTCGGTGACATCGCCCGCCTACGTGACGGCGCTGCACAACGGCGTGCTGGTACAGAATCACGTGGCGCTGCAAGGCGAGACCGTCTACATCGGCAAGCCGTTCTACCGCAAACATGGGGCGGCGCCGATCAAGCTGCAGGACCATGGGGATCCGGTCAGCTTCCGCAATATCTGGGTGCGGCCCTTGGATCGCTAGAGGGCTCGGCCCTCGCCGGCAAAAGCAGGCAGCGGCACCGAAGTGGCGCTGCAAGGCTCGCGCTACATCGCGGACTGTTTGAGACTAACTCTTAGTAGTTGGTGCACTGGTTAAGGCAGGCATAGTAGGCCTGGCTATAGACAGAGTTATAAACCTGCTGGGAGACAACGTTCTTCTGATAATCGATACAGTTTTGCCGGCCTGCTTCAGGCACTCCGGCACAAGTGGAAGCTGCTTTTGCAATGACTTGCGCCCGGGCTCCCTCGGCTGCCCTACGTGCGGAGTCAGAACACATACTTTCGCAATAGCTATAAGCCTGGGCAATCGGCGCCGAAAACATCAGGACTGCTGCCGCTGCGGCTGCGAGGGATTTAAATGGAGTATTGGAAAAAAGCTTCATTGAAGTGGTCTTTATAAAGGTTGGAGTACGACGTTGAAGGTCCTGAATTTACTATCTGAAAGCGCGAGAACTGCCGGATCGCGCTGCCGTACTGCTGTCAAACATCTCTCAAAATCATTGTGGCTGGATTAATAATGTAAAAAGAAAAATTTTTATTTATTGTTAATGAGTGTAGGCTGGTTTTTCGTATATGTAATTACGTTTTTTCATTTGACTACAGAAATTTTGCTCAAATGCAGGAGCGCACGACGGTACCCCGTCAATCAAACTGGGTGGCAGGCCTACGACGTGATCTGGACGGCGCCGCGCTTTGCCGCGCCCGCCTGCGTGACGGCGCTGCACAAGGGCGTGCTGGTACAGAATCACGTGGCGCTGCAGGGCGAGACTGTCTAGATCGACAAGCCGTTCCACCGCAAACATGGCCCGGCGCCTATCAAGCTGCAGGACCATGGAGATGCGGTCAGCTTGCCCAATATCTGGGCGCGGCCCGTTTGAGGCCAGAAATTTTGCACAACAGCAGTCCGGAGCGCGCCTACCGGTGTGTTGATCGTCCGCAAGCCTGATGCTGGTATCGTCTGCGCGATACCAACGAATGGCCGATAAAGCGCCTTGCATTCGACCAAAAACGACTCAACCGCCCCGTCAAACGCCCCCTCTCATAGCGCGCGACGGTACCCGGGCAATCAAACTTCCACCGGGGCCGCTTTGCGCTATGATTTGTCACTACGTCAGCACTGTCCTTCGGGCTGGCTGACACCGTTCAACCATACTTTGGCGACAAGCGACAGATGGCATATCGGTGGGAAACCCCAAGCAGCGTCTGGCTGGAAGACGAGCAGAGCGCGCAGTTTGCGCTGGCCACCAGCGAAGGGCTGACCCAGATCGACTGGCAAGTCGCGCTGCGCGGCCGCCTGCCAGACCTTGCCCATTTGCTGGGCGCATCGCTGCCGCAGGCATGCCGGTGCGCGCCCATCTATCCCGAAGGCTTCGCCTTTTGCCACAGCTGCGGCCAGCCTTTGAACAAGCTGGGCGGCCGTTACAAGAACCGGCCCGACTGGTGGGGCCCCTGGGGCGACCAGTTCTTGCCGCGCCACGTGCCGCACGGTTTGCCGGTCACTTCCCTGCCGCTGGGCGACAGCCTGGAAGAACGCCCGGCCGCGCCGCACGCCGGGCGCGCCGATCTGACCATGCCGGTACCGCCCAATGCCCATTGTGTCTTCGCGGCCGGCGCCTTCGGCTTTCCGGTGCAGCGCCTGCTGGCGCTGGCGCATACCCGCAACGTACTGCAGTACTGGGACCCGCTGGCCGGCTTGTGGCATGTTTTCAGCGCCGAGGAGGGCGCGGCCGCCCTGTCGTTCACCACGTCGGCATATGCCTGGCTGCCGGCCCATAACCCCGAACGTGGCGAGGTGGCGGTGGTCCCGACCGACACCGGCCTGCACCGATTGTTCATCAATCCGGTCAGCGAAACGTATTCCACGAAGCCCTTGTTCACCGCTAAGCTAGTTTCCGCGCCAGGCGTGATGCGGCGCCACGTGGCCTGCCTGTTCGCCACTGAGGCCGGCACCCGCCTGTGGACCGCGCAATCCGATTTCACCAACGCCGATATCCACGAGGTCGAAGCGCCGGCCAGTGACTGGTCGAGCCCGATCAGCTACGACGGCCGCCTGATTTGGCGCCACAACGATGGCCAGCTGGTGTGGGAACCGGGCACCAAACCGCAATTCATCGCCTGGCCGCTGGGCTGGACCCCGTGCCATGAGCTGGGCGGGCCGACCCAGAGCCGCGATGGGCGCCTGTGGGTGATCGGCCACGACGGCGAGGCGTATTCCTTCATCGAACTGGCGCGCGACAATCCCCAGCGCCATGAACTCGACGGCGCGCGCCTGGGCTTTGCCAACCTGCTGTTCCGGCGTGGCCACGCGGTCATCAATGAACCCTGGGAACGCGAGCACGTCGAAGATCCGCACGACGACGACTCGCTGGTGCTGCCGCTGCTGCGCAGCTTTAACAACAACCGCAGCCAGCCGAGCGGCCTGGTGCTGCGCTTTCACCAATACAACGGCCGCGCCGAGGATGCGCTGGGCAGCCGCATCATTGCGCGGACCACGGTCGAGTGGATCGGCCGGCGCAATGTCATCCTGGACGAGGTCGCGCGCTTATCGAGGCCGCTCGAATGCCTACCTTTTGTCTACGACGACTGCCTGTGGCTGCACCATCCGGACTGGAACCAGGTGCGCGGCTGGCGCCTGGAAGCGCTGCCGTGAGGCGCGTGCTGGCGTGCGCGGTGCTGGCGTTCGCGGGCGGCAATGCGGCGGCGGCTGCGCAGGTCTTCCTGATCCAGAACTCCGGCTGGATGGAGCCCTTTTATACCGATCCAGAGTCGCAGTACAAGCCCTTGATCAAAGCGCTGGTCAAAGCCGTCACCCAGCCGAACGACGCGCTGGTGCTGGCCGCCTTCAATCAGAGCCAGCCCGGCGCGCCGTCGCCCAAAGCGCTGCTGGCGGTGAAGGTCGACGCGTCCACCGGCGAGCAGGCGGGCAAGGCGCTGGCCGGCCTGGCGCCCGCACACAAGGGCAGCGGCGCGCTGGCCGACACCGACCTGGGCGAAGCCGTCAACGCGGCCATTCATACGGCCCTGGGCGGCCAGCCCGGGCTGGTCTGGCTCGTCACGAACAACCGCAACAGCCCGAACAACGACCAGGCCACCGCGCGCCGCAACCGCGAATTCTATGAGTTGATCCACCAGGGCGGCGCCATCACCAAGGCGCTGGCCTTCCCCTTGCAGATGCGGGTCAAGGGCCGGCACTACCAGGCCAACGGCCTGATGGTGTATGCCTTCGCCATCGGCGAACAGGGCGCGCGCGAGCTCGATGCGCTGCTCGCATCCGGCCGCATCCGGCAGGTGATTACCGAGCCGGCCGCGCGCCTGAAACCGCTTGACCGCGACACCGTGCGCCTGGTGCCCAAACGCGTGACCGAGGCACCCGGCGTGGCGTTTTCGATGGCGCCGTCCGGCATGCTGCGCGCCGACGTCGATGCCGATGCGCGCTCGCCGACCGCGAAGATTGCCTGGCACCTGGAAAACACCATCTACCCCTATACCATCGCCAGTGCCAGCGTGGCGGCGCGTTCGCGCGTGGCCGGCGAGGACCGGCCGATCGCGCTGGAAAACAGCAAGGTGAGCGCACTGGCTCCCGGCAAGGGCATGCCCTTGGGCTCGACCATGCAGCTCCCGGTGACCCAGTTGCCGGGCGCCTGGTCGGCCAAGGCCATCGCCTCGGCCGGCTCCGCCTACGTGCTGCCTGGGCAGATCGAATTGAAGCTGAGCGGGCAGCAGCTGGAGCTCTCGCATGCCTTCCGCCAGCGCATGGCCGACCTGTTCCCGGGCGACCCGCTGCCGGAGATTTTCACGCCGCCGGCGCGCATACAAGCCTCCAACGCGCGCCTGCCGCTGGAAGTGCGCGTCCATTTTGGCGTCGCGCCATTGGTGGCGCTGATCGGCGGCGGCCTGGTGCTGCTGGGCGGGGTGGGCGCGGCGGCGCTGGCCTTCGCCCGTCCGCGCAAGGCACTCGTTACGGTGGAAGGTGAATTGCGCACCATGCACACGCGCGCCGGCACCACCCAGCCAATCCTCGACAAGGCCGGTACCAGGGTGGCGCAATTGAAGACGACCCTGTTTGGTCATCGGCTGATCGAACTGCGCGAAGGCGCGCAGGTGCGGCTTGGGCGCTGATCCATCGGACCCAAGCCGCGCGCATCGGTCGGGCGTCTATGGGCACCGTACCCACGCGCCGAGACGATAGTCGGAGGCCGGCAAAAGCGGATAGCGGCACCGAAGCACCGCTGCATGGCTCACACTTAATCTATGACTGGACGGGAGTGAACCTTAAACGCAATTGCCAGCCTGGCATTGGCCGTAATAATAACTATAAGCCTGGTTGTACGCGCTTTGAGAATATGAAGCGGCAGCGCTGCTGCACGTCGAATATGAACCTCCCGAGTTGCTACATGAGTTCATGACTTGACTATAGACGCTGGATCTTGCTTGCTCTGCCTTAGGAGCTGCGTAATACGAGCAGTTGCTCGGGCAAGCAGCATAGACAGCGGAGCTCGCAAAAAGCAATACCGCAGCCGCGGCTGCCAGAGATTTGAATGGCGTGTTGGAAAAAATCTTCATAAAGGTGCTCCTGATAAAGGTTAAAAGGCGTCACTTCATTTTTTGAGCCTGTGCTGTCTGGCGACAGGCCCAAGTTCTCCCGGGCGACCGAATCGTGATATCAAATTCGACCATCGGAAATTTGTCATGCTTATATTTTTATGGCGATAATGGAAGGCCAAATAAATATATTTTAACCTATCTTAATATTAAATCATTGTTTCCAGATAATTAATATAGCATATGGCTCGCAGATATTTCGTTATGCTTTTTTGCTAATCGGTGAGAATTTTTCGTAAAAGGGCGGCGAATCACCGGGGCTTGAACGGCTGTGCGCCATGTCGCCGCAGGAGCAAGTCGGGCTTGAGCGAATGGCCTGAAAAGCGCTCGCCAATCAAGCAATATTGCCGCAATGCGCAGTGAGACGCTCCCTGTCATACCGCCAAGTGGTACCCGGGCAATCAAACATCCATCGCCAGCGCTTTGCGCTATCATTTTGTCACTTCGTCAGCATTGCCCTGTCGGGCCGGCTGGCGCTGGGCGGCAGCCTGAAGGAGCGCGCGCCCGCGCAGGGCGCCCGTCACGGTGGAAGATGAACTGCGCATCGTCTTGCAGCGCGCCGGCACTGCCGAGCCGGACTTCGACAAGGACGGCACCAGGGTGGCGCCATTGAAGACGACCCTTTTTGGCCATCAGCCGATCGTCCTGCGCGAAGGCGCGCAGGTGCGGCTGGGGCGCTGATCCATTGCTCCACACTCGACAGGAAGACCATGCACAACAATCAGGCTCAGAGCACCGATCCCGGCTTCAAGCTGCCAGCGGAGCCGCCCACGGCATCGCCCGACCCGCCGCCCAAGACCACCGACGGCGGCACCACAGCCCCGGTCGAGGTCGTGCCCATGGAAGGCGCGCCGGCCACCGATACCTCCACGCGCGACCTGGCGATCGGCGGCGCGGTGTTCCTGATCCTGCTGATCGTTTACTTCTTCGTGCGTAACGCCTACGTGCACCACATGGTGGTGCGGCGCGTGGCGCCGTCGTCGGCCGGCAGCGCCGGCTGGCTGTTGTTCGTTGGGCTGGGCTTTGTCAGTGCGGCGGCGGTCCTGGCGATCATCAATGCCAGCAAATTCCTGACCTTTGCGATCACCGGTTCGCTGGTGATCGTCGGCCTGGTGGCGCTGGTGGCGGCGCTGTTCATCGGCCGCAGATAAAAGACTATAGAAAGACCGCATACCATGGCAGAGCAAAACGGCGCCCGCAAGGCGGAACAAAAAGTCGACCTGAGGCCCACGCTGTTTATCGGCGCGGGCGGTACCGGCATGGAAGTGATGCTGCGTATCCGCCGCCGCATCCTGTCGGAGGTCTGGAACCGCCACAATCCGACGCGGGTCGAGTCGATCGGCCAGTTCCCGGTGGCGCGCTTCCTGCACCTGGACCTGGACAGCAACGCCGTCATCGACGAGGGCAAGTCGCAGCGCACCGACCCGTGGTACGAACTGGTCAAGCTGGGCGACGACGAGCGTCTGGTCGAACCGATCGACCTGCACCAGTACCATGAATCCGACGACAGCCTGGCGCGCTTTCCGTTGATCGAGAACTGGATGCCGCTGCGGCCGAAAAAACTGCGCTCGCTCGGCATCGACCCATCCAAGGGCGCCGGGCAGATCCGCGCCGTGGCCCGGCTCTACCTGTACGACAAATACGCCAAACTGCGCGGGCGCATCAAGGGCGCGCTCAACTACCTGGCCAGCAACGCCGGCAACGAACGCAAGGAAAACTACCAGCGCCTCGGGCTGCAGGTCGATACCTCCAAGTTCCGCATCGTCGTCATCGCCTCCTGCGCCGGCGGCACCGGGGCCGGCACGGCGATCGATCTCGGCTGGATCTCCAAGGCCATCGCCCGCCAGGAAGTGTCGGACAACCAGGTCGACCTGGTGATGTTCCTGCCTTCCGGCTTTGCCAAGGCCAACAAGGAGCGCACCGAGGCCAATGCCTACGCCACCCTGATGGAACTGGAAACGACCATGCGCGACATGAGCGCGAGAGTATCGTGGGCCGAGCCGGACAGCCTGGTGGGGCGCGGCGCGCCTTTCGACGACGTGTACTTTGTCGACACCGCCAACCTGGCCAACAAAGCCACCCAGGACATCAAGGATGTGTACCAGATGGTGGCCGATACGCTGTTCGAAGATTTCGCCTCGGCCGATTTCGCCAACCGCAAGCGCTCGGTGGCGGTCAACCAGCAGCAGCACAAGCTCGGGCCCTACAATCCGCGCGTGCCGGAACAGCGCTTCGGCGACATGCGCCTGTCCTACTCGAAGGTGTATTCGGCCTTCGGCCAGGCGGTGCTGGACACCCAGCAGAGCCTGCGCGACGATATCCGCGCCTACGAACTGGCCGCCCTGATGGTCAAGGCCTTTTTTGGGATGGCCGGCGCCATTGGTGCGGCCGCGCGCCGTGCCGCCGACCAGGAACGCGACGTCTTCATGCGCGAGCAGATGGCCATGAGCGAGCATCCCTTCGACGAATTCCCCGACTTCAAAAAGGGCACGGTCGATGTCACGCCGTTCCAGGAATACGCGCTGACCGGCCAGCTCCTGATGGACAAGGACCAGCGCTCGCTGCTGGAACGGGTCGAGAGCAAAGTGCAGACCGAGATCGACCGCATCATGGGCGCCTACGAGATCGGCGTGTGGCGCGAGAAGGTCGCCGAGCTGCTGCCCCAGCTGGAACGCGACGCCATCCGCGAGGCCGGCGCCACCGCCGAAACCAGTGAAGACCGCATCAAGCGCCACACCGGCGAACTGATGACCCGCCTGAAGGTCCGCACGCGCGAGCATCTGTATGCGCTGCTGGACGACCGCAAGCAGGGCGGGCTGGAGTTCGTGCTCTCGCTGCTCGAGCAGATCAAGGCACGCCTGCTGCAGCGCGACCTCGGCAACGCCGAGCGCAATGGCAAGCGCTATCGCGACATCCGCGACGCGCTGCGCACGCGCCAGGTCGAGGAATCGCTGGGCAACCTGTCGCAGGCCGCATCGCGCCTGTTCGGCAAGGAAGCCCAGGCGCGCGAGATCATGAACCACTTAAAGCGCGACATCGCCGACTACCTGCGCTTCCACCTGCTGGCGGTGGCCGCCGGGCAGGCCATCGAAGTCATGCGCGGCATGTCGGCCTGGCTGGGCGATCCGCAATCGCTGGACGAAGACGGCCAGCCGCAATGGAGCGGCGTGGCCGGCGAGTTCCAGGAAGGGCGCCGTTCGGTGCAGGCGATGCTGGGTGCGGTCGACCAGCGCATCCACCAGTTGCGCGCCGATGCGCGCCATGATCACGCCACTTACATCAAACTGGCCAGCGACGTGCTGCCAGAGCCGGTCAAGCTCAGTGGCGACATCAACACCTGGAGCGAGGAAGTACTGCTGGAGTTTGGCGGTTCGGCGCGCCTGTTCCCCCAGCTGAACGACGACAAGCTGCGCGCCAGCCTGTTGCTCAAGCTGTTCCGCCGTGCCCAGACCCAGCTCAGTGTCGAACAGCTGGCCGGCCTTGATCCGGCCGACCCGCTGCTCGAACGGCTGTCCGCCATGGCGCCGCCGGAGCGCCAGCGCATCTTCAGCGAATGGGTCCGCAGCGCCATGCCATGGATTAACGCGCGCTTCTCGGCCGAGTTCACGCCGCGCGCCGACCAGTTCAAGTGCTTTGTCGGGGTGGGGGATGTGAATGCCTGGCGCCGCATGGAAGACGAGATCCGTGCCTCGGTGCCGGCCGGCTCCTTCCATGGCGACCTGGTCTCCATCGTCAACACCGGCGTGGCCGGCAAGGCGGTCTGCTACATCGAACTGTCCGGCTACCCGATGACGGTGCTGCGCGGCCTGCCGACCTGGAAGAGCTCCTACCAGATCGAGAACCCCAAGATTCCGACCCACCTGCATTTCGACGCGACCCGCTACCGCCATCCGATCTCGCCGTCGATGGACGAACTCAATCGCCTGGCCGACGACTACGAATGGTTCTTGCAGGCGATCGCGCTGGGCGTCATCCGCCGCAAGGCCGACCTGGCCGACCGCGAGGCCGCGTTCCAGCCGCGCGGGCAGTACCTGTTCGAAGTCGAGCAGGGTTCGGGCGAGTGGCTGCAGATCGGGAACGAGTTTGCGATCCGTTCCAACGGCCTGCCGGCGTTCTATCGCGACCAGGTGATCGCCGCCGTGCAGCAGCGCCTGGCCGTGCTGGGCCCGCGCCAGCTGGCGTTGCTGGCCGTGCTGATGCGCCATTACCAGCAGCGCGTATACGAACCCAAGCTGGAAGTCGACGAGACCGGCGCCCAGCTGCCGTCGCCGTCGCTGCCCAACATCACCGCGCACCGCCTGTACGAGCAGTGGCTGGCGCGTGCCCGAGCGCAGGACCCGGCGCTATCAAACAGCGACATCGATGGCGCCGGCGCCAATATCGGCGAATGGACCGAGCGCGTGCCCGGTTCGGCCAGCGACGCCTATCACTGGGAAGTCGAGCGGCCGTTGGACAAGCGTGTGATCCGGCCCGAGCTGCTGGCCAGCGAGGCGCAGGCCGCGCAGGCATTTTTCAAGCCGCAGGCCGCTGTGGCGCCAGCCGGGGCGGGGCGCTACAAGGTCTTTTTGGGCGGCGCCCAGCACGGCCCGTACTCGACTGACGAACTGGCCCTGCGCATTGCGCGCGGCGAAGTCGACGCCTCGACTAAAGTCTGGAACATGCAGTGGAACCCCAAAGCCGACAAGTGGAAGACCGCGGGCGAGATGCCCGAGCTGGCCGAGCTGTTCCACGCCACCGTTCCAGATCCCGATGACGATATACCCGATCCGGATTAATTCCCATGAACCTGCAAGACCAGGTGCTGTACCGATGTATCCACGCCAACTGCGCGCGCCTGCTGCCGCGTAAGGTCAACTACTGTCCTTACTGCGGCGTGTCCCAGCGCGACGGCAGCCGCGCCCCTGTCATCGCCGAGGCGCCCGTCGCCGCCGCGCCGGCTACCGTCGTGATCGACAAGGTGGCGCCGCCACCGCCACCGCAGGCGGCGCCACAGCCGGCGGCCGCTGCTCCGGTGCCGCCACGGGCGGCCCCGCCGCGCGGGCCGGCGCCACCGCCCAGGCGTGAGCCGATCCGCATGCGCTGGTGGCTGCTGGCGCTGGCAGCGCTATGGGCGATCTGGATGATCACCAAGCCGGACAGGCAAAAGATCGAGCAGCGCGTCCTTGACGCCACGCTTCTGGCCAAGGAATGCAAGCTGGGCGAAGCGCAGGGCGAACTGATCGCGCTACGCTCGGGCAAAGCCAGCGACGAGCAGTTGAACCGATTGCAGAAGGCAATCAACGACGCCTCGCCCGGCTGCGAGAAAAAGCGCATCCGTACGCGCGCCTGGCTCGACGCCAAGGAGGCGGTCGAGAAGCTGGTTGACGATGGCGAGAATGCCAAGGCGCTGGCGCGCCTGTCGCAGTTCACGCGCCGCCATGGCGAAGACGCCGAAACCCGCGCCCTGAAGGCGCGCATCGGGCCGGTGCGCCAGCCTGAACGCGCCGCGCCGCGGGTGGAGGCGCCTTCCGGTGCGTTGGCGCGTGAAGTCGTGTCCGCGCGCCGGCTGATCGACCAGGCCGAGCGTGACATCAAGGCCGGGAACTACCAGGCCGCGTCGAACAAGATGGCAAACTGCATCGCCACGGTGGAAGGCGGCAGCCGCGAATGCGCGGCGTTCAAGGTGTATGCCGACCGCCTGCAACAGGACCTGCGGCGCTGCCTGGCCAGCGGCATGGAGTGGATTGACCACCACTGCCAGTAGGGGTGTATGCTATCGGCATCGACAATGGAGATGGAAAATGAAGACGACATTCAAGCGGGTGCTGGTGGCGGTGGCGATTCTGGCCGGCGTGGCCGGCTGCAAGCGCGACGAACCGGTGGGCCCGGCACAGAAGGCCGGCGCGGCGATCGACAACGCCGGCGACAAGGTCGCGCGAGAAGTTCAGGATAGCCTGCGCAAGGCCGACGAAGCGGCCGACCGCATGCGCGAGAAGGCCAAGGTCACCGGAGAGCAGATCAAGGAAGCGACCGAAGAAGCCACGCGCGATGCCAAAAATGGACTCGACAAGGCGACCGATGAAGTGGGCAAGAAGGTCGAGAAGGCTGGCGAGAAAATGCAGGACGCGGCACGGAACTGAGCTTAAAACTTAGAGGGGCGTTCGCAGCGCCCCCCGCCGGGAATGACAGCTGTGGTGGAATGATTAACGAACTTCAAGCCGCCGACAACGCCGGCACCACCGCCTGCTCACTCAGCACAGTACTCAAATCCACAAACCCGGCGCGCCACGCGCATTCCAGGTCCTGCTCGATCTCGTCCATCGAAGTACGCTCGATGTGAGCAAACCCACGCACGCCGTAAGCGCGGTTGCGGCCGTGAGCCTTGGCGAGGTAGAGCGCCATGTCCACCAGGTTGACCGCGCGCTCCCACGGCAGCGAATGGCCGCCGCCGGGCGCCAGCGGGAAGGGCGCGAAGCCGATCGACACCTGCACCGCAATCGCGGTGCCCTGGTACTCCACGCTTTGCTGTGCAATCCCGCACAACAGCCGGCGCGCCACTTCATCGAGGCCGTCGCGCGGAATCGCCGGCAGGAAGGCCAGGAACTCCTCGCCGCCCCAGCGCACGATCATGTCGGTCTCGCGCAGGATTTCGCGCAGGCTGTCCGCGATCACTTTCAGGACCGCGTCGCCGGCCGCATGGCCGTAGGTGTCGTTGACGTGCTTGAAGTGATCCACATCGACCAGGAACAGCGCGCCGGTGGTATCCGGGTTGGCCGGTTCGGTCTGCACGGACTGCTGGGCGCGCATGAATTCCTGGAAGTGGCGGCGGTTGTATAAAGCCGTCAGCGGATCGCGCGAGCTTTGCTGCTTGAGCTCCTGGTTCTTCACATTGAGCTGGGCATTGGCCTGGCGTACCTTGCGGTACAGGATCCCGACGACGGCCGAGGCCAGCGCCAGCACCAGCGCCAGCAGCCACCATACGCGCTGCTCGAGGTTGCGGCTGTAGATCTCGGCGGACTTGACTTCGTTCTCGCGCTGCAGCAGCTCGATCTGGCGCTGGCGGCTGTCCGCTTCATAGCGCTCCTGCAGCTCCACCGTGGCCTTCTGGCGGCGCTGTTCGAACAACTCGTTCGACAGCGCGCGTTCGCGGTGATATGCCTTGACCGCGCCCGCATGGTCGCCGGCGTGTTCAAGCGCCGCACCATACTCCATCAGCACCGCCTGCAGTTCGGGCTTGTCGCCAGCCTTCTCATACCAGGCCAACCCGGCTTCGAAATAGCGTTTGCCTTCGGCCACATGACCCAAGCCCAGGTGGGCCTCGCCGATGTTGAGCTCCGCGGTGGCGGCATTGCGCGCGTGATTGAGCTCACGCGCCGCCTCCAGCGCCTGGGTGGCATAGCCCAGGGTCCTGGCAAAGTCGCGCTGCTTGAGGTAACTGTCGGACAAGTTCACCAGCGAGCTCGCCACCATCGAACGCGCGCCGATCTTGCGTTCATGGGCCAGGCCGGCCAGCAGCGCCTTGAGGCCGCGTTCATGCTGCCCGGTTTCCACCGCCAGGCCGTACTCGGTATCCATGAGGGTCGAGATGCGCCCCGGCGAGCCGAGTTGTTCGGCCAACGGCATGGCTTCGGCCAGTGCGTCGAAGCCCTTTTGGTATTCCTTGAGCTGGCCGTACTGGATGGCCAGCGCGTTGAGCGCAATGACCAGCTGCGTGGGTTCGGCGTGCTGGCGTGCCAGCCCCACGGCGCTTTGCAGCTTGGCCAGGGCGGCCGGGAAGTTGCCCTCTTCAGCGAACGACTGGCCCGAGGTGATGGTGGCCTCGATACGCAGCGGCAGGTTGGCGGCCTGGTTGGCGATCCGTTCGGCGTCCCAGGCCAGCAGGTGCGCCTGCTTGAGTTCATCCATCGCGAAGACCACATAGGCCTTGTCGAGCATGCCCTTGGCCAGCGTGGCGTTGTCATGCTCGCGCCGGCCCAGCGCGATCAGTTGTTCGGCGGTGGCCAGCGCCTTGTCGTTCTGGCCGACCCCGCGCTGGGCGTTGGCCAGCTGGCTCAGGTACTCGGTCCGCTCGGCCAGTGGCGCGCTGCGGCTCTGTGCCTCCAGCGCGCGCAGCGCGGGCAGGGCGCGGTGCGGCACGAAGCGGGTGGTGTCCGTCAGGGCCGCCAGCTGCTTGCCGAATTCCGGCTCCCGAGGCGCGGCCTGCGCATGGGCGAGGGCAGGCAGCAGGCACAATACCAGCATCACGTGCGCAGCGCGGCAGCTTGCCGACTTCTTCACCGTACCCAAAACGCGCCCTTCGTGTCCATGTCTTTTCGCTTTCACTTGTTGCAACCAGGAAATCGCTGGGCCACGCCACCGGCCCGGGTGCGATTCAGGCCGCCAGCTGTTGCAGTAAATACAGGCGCTGGTACAGCCCGCCCTCGATGCGCATCAGTTCATCGTGGCGTCCGCTTTCGCTGATGCGCCCGTGATTAAGCACCACGATGCGGTCGGCATCGCGAATGGTCGACAGCCTGTGGGCGATGGCGATGATGGTCACCCGTCCGCGCAGTTCGCTCAGCGCCTCCTGCACGATCTGTTCGGTCTGGCTGTCGATGTGCGAGGTCGCTTCATCGAGCAGCAGGATGGCCGGCTTCCCGGCCAGCGCACGGGCGATCGCGATCAGCTGCTTCTGCCCGGTCGACAGGCGCGAGCCGCCTTCGCCCATCGTGGTGTCGTAGCCTTGTTCGAGTGCGCTGATGAAGTCGTGCGCGTGCGCCGCGCGCGCCGCCTGCTCGATGGCCTCTTGCGACAGGCCGCGCCCCATGTCGATGTTCTCGCGCGCCGACGCCGCCAGCAGGAACGGGTCTTGCGGCACCAGGCCCACTTCGCTGCGGAAGCGCTCGTTGCCGATTGACGCCAGCGCTTCACCGCCGATCTCGATGGCGCCTGGGGCGGATGGATAGTAGCGCAGCAGCAGCGACAGCAGGGTCGACTTGCCGCTGCCGGTATGGCCGA
>CAMLFK010000038.1 GCA_946479255.1 uncultured Oxalobacteraceae bacterium | reverse complement strand
CGAGAATGTCGTAGCCGCGGTAGTGCAGGTCGTTGCCGGTCTTGCCGACCGAGCAGAGCGCCGTATTACCGGCGCTGACGCCAGATAGTGCAACTGATTTCTTCGGCTTGAATGGGACCTTGCTTGTAGTGTCAGTCATGGTGGGTCTCTCTATTTGTTTACTTCGCTTTACCCTGGGCGAACAGGGCGTCGAGTTTTTGTTCGTAGTCGTGGTAGCCGAGATAGTCGTACAACTCCATCCGGCTTTGCATCGTCGGTACCACGCTCTTCTGCGTGCCCTCGGTGCGCAGGGTTTTGTAGAAATTGAGCGCGGCCGCGTTCATGGCGCGGTAGGCGCCGCAGCAGTACAAGGCGATATCCACCTTTGCTTCGCGCAGCTCGTCCAGCGTGAACAAGGGCGTGGCGCCGAACTCGGTCAGGTTGGCCAGGATCGGCACCTTGACCGCGTCGCGGACCTGGACGTACATCTCCAGCGTGGTGATCGCCTCGGGGAAGATCATGTCCGCGCCCGCCTCCACGTAGGCGCAGGCGCGGTCGATCGCCGCGTTCAAGCCTTCCACCGCCAGCGAATCGGTGCGCGCCATGATGACGAAGCTCTCGTCGTGGCGCGCGTCCACCGCGGCCTTGATGCGGTCGACCATTTCCTCTTTGCTCACCACTTCCTTGCCTGGGCGGTGGCCGCATCGTTTGCTTGATACCTGGTCTTCCATGTGCACCGCCGCCACGTCGGCGCGGATCATATGTCGGATGGTGCGGGCGATGTTGAAAGCGCCGCCCCAGCCGGTGTCGATATCGACCAGCAGCGGCAGGCCACAGGCGTCGGTAATGCGCTCGGCGTCAAGGATCACGTCGTCCATTGTGGAAATGCCCAGGTCCGGCATGCCCAGCGAGTTGGCAGCCACGCCGCCGCCGGACAGATAGACGGCGCGGTAGCCGGTCTGCTCGGCCATGCGCGCGGTGTAGGCGGTGATGGCGCCGACCACCTGCAATGGCGACTCCTCGGCGACCGCGCGGCGGAACAGCGCTCCTCGTGTTTCTCTCATGATGTTTCCCTTTTGTATGGTGCAATGCATTGGACTGGTGCTCCTGCAGTGCAACCGGCGTGCCAGCAGCGAATATCATCTTTATCAATGACTTAGCGCGCCAAGCCACGTTTCACAGCGTTTCAAGATGAAACATGAAACGAGGTAAAATGAAACATGGCCACTTCCCCATTTCCGCTCGACAATGCCGACAAACCCGTCATCTGGACGGTATCGGTGTCGCGTCTTGCCGACCTGTTCCGCGATATCACGCTCGAATACGACCACCTCGCGGCCATCGAACCGATCAGCCTGGGCTTCGACGAAGCCGCGCGCCACATCCGCGAACGCATGGCCGGTGAACGCTGCGACGTCGTCATCGCGGCCGGCTCCAACGCCGCCTACCTGAAAGGCCGCGTGTCCGTGCCGGTGGTGGTGGCCAAGGCGAGCGGCTTCGACATGCTGCAGGCACTGGCACGCGCGCGCCGCGTCACCGAACGGATCGGCGTCATCACCTACCAGCAGCGCCATCCCGAGCTGGCCGAATTCAGCGCCACGTTCGGCCTGCCGATCGCCCAGCGCACCTACGTAACCGAAGAAGATGCGCGCGCCCAGATCCAGGACCTGAAGGCGGCCGGGTTTGAGGCCATCGTCGGCGCCGGCCTGATTACCGACCTGGCCGAGGAAGCCGGGCTGGCCGGCATCTTCGTCTATTCAAGCGCATCGATCCGCCAATCATTCGACGACGCGCTCGAGATGGCGCGCCTGACCAGGCTCGAATCCGGCCGCGCGCGGCGCGGCGCGGTGGCCGACACGCTGCAGGCGCGCCACGGCCTGAACGACTTGCGCGGCGATTCGCCCACCATGGAAAAGGTGCGCCAGGCGGTGGTGCTGTACGCGCGCTCGCCCGCCACGGTGCTGATCCAGGGCGAGACCGGCAGCGGCAAGGAACTGGTGGCGCAAGCCATCCACCGCGAAGCGCCGCGCAGCCTGGGCGCCAACCGCCCCTTCGTGGCGGTGAACTGTGGCGCGGTGGCCGAGTCGCTGCTGGAATCCGAACTGTTCGGCCACGAGGAAGGCGCGTTCACCGGCGCGCGCCGCGGCGGCCACGCCGGCCTGTTCGAGGCGGCCAATCACGGCACCTTGTTTTTGGACGAGATCGGCGAAATGCCGCTGGCGCTGCAAACCCGCCTGCTGCGGGTGCTCGAAGAACGCGAGGTGGTGCGGGTGGGCGGCACGCGTCCGATACCCATCCGCGTGCGGGTGATCAGCGCAACCCATTGCGACCTGGAGGCGCGCGTGCGCGAAGGACGTTTTCGCGCCGACCTGTTCTACCGGCTGGCGGTGCTGCGCCTTGCCTTGCCTGCGCTGCGCGAGCGTGTGGCCGACATACCGCAGCTGGCGGCGTGGTCGCTCAAGAATGCGCTGGCAGCGCTGGGCGCACGGCCGCACCCCAATCTGCAGGCCGAAGTGAACGCCTGCGCGCCGCTGCTTGAACGCTACCGCTGGCCGGGCAATGTGCGCGAGCTGCGCAACCTGATGGAGCGCGTGGCCTTGTTCCTCGCGGCCGAACCGCTGCAGGCGCTGACGCCCTCGTTCGTGCTGGGCGTGGCGCCGGAACTCGCCGACGGTTTGCCGCCCGCTCCACCCGCGGTCCGTCAGCAGGGCGAAGACGTGGCGCAGGTGCTGGCACGCTTCGGCGGGCGGCGCGACGAAGCGGCCGCCTATCTCGGCATCAGCCGCACCACACTGTGGCGCCGGCTGCGAGGCGGCAAAGGCTAAGCGGCTTCCAAGCGGTCCAGCACCATGCGCGCGGCGATCCGCACCGAGGGCGAACGGTCGGTCTGCTCCACTTCGCGCAGGCGCGCCGGCAAACCGGGCGCGCCGATCTCTTCCAGGTAAAACGGCACCTCGCTGCGCACCATGTCGTCGGCGTCAAGCAGGCGTTCGTACAGCAGCGCCGGCACATCCACTTGCAGCGCACCGACCACCCTGCCCTGGTACGGCGCGAAAGCGAGCGCATGGCGCAGCGCCATCAGGCGATAGTGGGCAATCTCGGTATGCAGCGTCGTCACCAGCGCGGCGTAACCGGACGGGTCGCCCGTCTGCGCCAGGTAGAAGGCTGCCTTGTACTGGTCACCGAGCACACTGGAAGAATGCAGGCGCGCCTCGAGCAGCGCTTTTCCACGGGTGAGATCGCCGCGCAGCACCAGCGCCATGGCCGCTTCGATGCCGACGTCGGCCTCATCAAAGGTGGCGCCCAGCTCGTTCAGGCGGCGCATCAGGTTCCCGGCGCGGCCGTCGTCCACGAAAGTGCAGCGGCCGGCCAGGAAGGCGGCCGTATAAGCCTGGCCGGGCTCCTTCGAGTCCAGCGCCCGCTCGATCTGCTGAAGGGTCAGCGGTGCCTGGTTGCCCCGTGTGAGCGTGTTGACCATCGAGTCGTAGGCCTTGCGCTCGCGTTCGAGCAGCGCTTCGGTACGCCACGGCAGGCCGGCGCTGGTGATGTTGGGGTGGCAGATTGTTTCGCTATTCATTGCGTTCCTTGGCCGTCACGGCAGTGTTTTTCCATGCGCGTCGACGGCATTGGCGAGCGCAGTATACTCGGCCTTGCCGTCCGTGTAGGCGCGGATCTCTCCGGCATACGAGCCGTGGTCCGCGCCACCGCCCTTATAGTATTTCATGTTCTCGCTGACCAGTTTGATGCGCGCGCTTTCCACCAGTGCCGCCACGTCGGCTGCGGCGCTGCCGGGCGACACGCTGCCCGCTTCCAGGTGCGCCTTTACGATCGGCAGGCCGGACCCGATGGACCAGGCATTGTCGTCGGTGCCGTGAAATTTCTCGTGCCGCTCCACCAGCTTTTGCGAGTAGTAGCTGTTACGCGGCGACTTGAACGGCGACGCCGCCGCCGGCGTCAGGTCGGCCACGATGGCGGCGTAGTTGGCCTTGGTGACGACGGCGTCGGTCCCCGACGGCACATCGATATTGCCGCCCGAGTCGGTGCCCCACGGGCAGTTGATATCCAGCGTGCCGCTGATGGTGTACTTGCCGGCCGCGTGAGTGAAGGCGATATTCTTGAACGCCGGCTCGTAGGACTCTTCGCCAAACGCCGGCACCGCCTTGCCGCCCGGCTGGGTGAAGCCACCCATGGCGACGCCGGATGCAACCGGATCGTGCTTGACCACGCCGCCGCCCACCTCGCCGCCGCGGCGAAAGCGCAGTGCCAGGTCCACCTTGACGTTCGGTGTGCCACCAGGCGTGATCTCGGCGGGAAGCTCCTTGTATTCTTCGCCTGTGTTACGCCCCTGGCCAGGCGGCGTGACCACGTCGGGGATGGTGCCCGACAGCTGGCCCTCGGGTGAAGCCGTGCCGCTTTCCGGCGCGACCACCGGCACCACGGTGGCAATCGCCGTCTCAGGCGGCGCCTCGCCATCGCGCTTGGCGGCATGCGTGCGTACCTTCGTCAGGTCGCGCGCCAATCCGGCGAACGCCGCCGCCGTGCGCCTTGGCAGTACGGCCCGGGCCGGTGCCGCCTCGCTGGCGGGCCTGACCCTATCCTTGACGAATCCCATGGCAAGCTCCGATATCGATCCGGCCGTTCAGGCCAATTTTACCGCCAGTGGCGCAAACGCCGAGCGCTGTTCCGACAGGGCTGGCGAGCCTGCCGCATTCAGGCCGAACACAGCCAGCGGCGCATAGTGATGAAGCACGCCCTTGGGCGAGAGGGCTTCGCGCTGGCCGGTATTGGTGCCGGCCACGCGCGGCCACTCGACGTCGCCGGTGGCGCTGCGCGCAGGGATCAGCCAGTAGTCGCCACTGCGGTATTCCACCGTTTCCTGACCGCCGCTGACGAACTGGATCTGCACACCGTGTTCGAGTTCAATCCACTGGTCCGCCGTATCGGTTTCGCGCACCCACAACGCGCCGCCCTGCCCCTCGTCGTCGCTGTCGACCTGATGGTCCCAGCGCCGCAGCAGCGGATGGCGATGACGGCTGATGCTCGTGCCCAGCGCCGACCCGCCGGCCAGCACCACGCCCTGGCCATCCACCGAGCGGACCTGCAGCAGCGGTTCCGGCTGCCCGCGCATGGTGCTCGCGTCGTCGATCAGCTCGACCCAGTCGCCCACGTGCAGGCCCAGCTTTTCGTCGCGCGCGGCCGCGGCCAGTGTGACGGTGGTGATGCGGCTGACGCCGTCCGGTTCAAGGCCTGACGTCACGGTATCGAGCGGGAACACCACCGAACCATTCTCGCGCGACCACTTGAACGTTGCGCCCACGCGCGCGTCGCCCGGCGCCGCGCCGCCATCGTGGATCTCTACGCGGTACAGCTGGTTTTCCAGGCCGCGATAGCGCGCTTCCGGATCGATGCTGCAGGCATGCGATTCGCCCGCAGGCTTGCGCGCGGTGGCGCGCAGCAGGGCGCGGCTGGGCTGCGCCATCTCCTCTAACACATCCAGGTCATCGGTGTCCGGCAGCACCCTGACCTGCCAGACCACCTGCATGCGGCTGGCGGTATCGATCCAGCCCAAGGCGGTCTCGCGCATGCCGTCGGCCTCGTACGCGCTGACGTGGCGCTCCCACACGTCCAGGTAGACCACATAGGACTGGAGCTGCGCCAGCTGCTTCACGGTGCTGTTGGCGTCGAAGGGATAGCCCAGCTGCTCGCCGTAGGCGATCTGCGCGGGGTTTTCGCACAGGATGCCGTTGACGTAGTAGCGGCCGGGGCCGATGCCGAAGCCGCCCTGGGTACCGGGCGCCGGCATGGCGATGGCAAAGCCCAAGTTAAAGGACGGGCCGCCGGCCGGCCCGATCAGGTCGGCCAGCGCGGCGCGCCGCTGCCAGCGCTCGATCGCGCCCTGCTCGTTCCAGTCGGCGTCGAGCTGGACCCGTCCCTGCTGCATCAGCACCGCGCTGTAGTGATGGCGCGGATCGAAACTGTCCCTGGTGAAGTCGCCTTTCATGTGTATCTCCTAGCTTGCGTAAATAATGGCGGCGAGCGAACCTGCCGGGGTGTATTCGTCGAGCCGGGCGCGCAGGCTGGCCGCGCGCTGCGGCTGGTACAGGTGGTGGAAGGCGCCCATTTCCGATTCGTCATCCGCGCCGCGCACGATTTCCTCCGCACAGTCGCGCGCCAGCTGGCAGTAGCCGGGCGCTCCATAGCGCAGGCTGGTAAAGCGCGGACGCACGCGCGTATCGTCATCCGCGCCGGCCAGGTCGGGCTGGCAGCGGTAGCGCGCCGGCGTGCGCGACCCGGGCGTGACGTAGCAAAAGCGCACGCAGCCGCCCTGGCGGCGCGCCACTTGCAGGCGATCCATGAAGATACTGTTCTCGGCCAGGTGCACCGCGTGCACCTTGACCCCGCCGATTACGGTGGTGCGCGCGATATGCAGCACCGCGAAAGCCGGGCCGCAGCGCTCGTCGCCGATGGCCAGCGCGCCCTCGTGGGCGGAATCGAGGATGCTGTCGCTGATGCGCAGCACCAGCGGGTCGTAGCGGGTCTCGTCGGCCAGTACGCGGATCGGCCCCAGGATGCTGCGCTCGATGCGCACCGAAGCGCCGGTCGAGCGCAGGGTCAGCGAAGGTTCGGCCGCCCATTGCGGCTCGCAGTCGCAATCGAGCTCCCAGCCCGGCACCAGGGTGCAGTGGCGGATGGTGATGTCGCACAGGTCGGGCGTGCCGGGTGCGCATTGCTGGTCGTGCGCGATGCGCCCGCCTTCGACCTCGATGCCGCAGCCCGCCACCAGCAAGCCGTCCAGCACAAAGCGGCTGGCCGCCCCGCCCTGGATGACGATGTGATCCGGCTTGTCGCTGTGGTAGTCGAGCAGGCGCAGGATCGGCCGGGCCATGTTGGCGGCACGCAGCTGCAGGCTTTCGCCGGGCTCCAGGCGGAAAGCCAGCGCCTCGTGGTACACGCAGCTGTCGGCGATTTCGATCACGGCGGCCTTGACCTTTGCCTGCGCTCGCTCGCCCTCCCATTGCGCCAGCGCGGCTGCAACGGTGGCGAACTCGCCCTCGCCCGGCCTCTTGCGCACCCGGTAGAGCTTCGCGCCGGCCGGCTGCGCCAGCTTGCGCGGGTACTCGCCGCCGCCCATGTCGGCCGAAAAGCCGTAGTGATAGCGCACCCACACCCGCTTGGGCACTTGCCCGGTCGGGAACACCATGCGCCCGCGCTCGGGGTCGACCAGCACCTTGCCCAGCGGCGCGCGGTAAGCCAGCCAGTCGGACAGGTCGGCCGGGATGATGTCCTCCGCGGGCACCATGCCGCGCTCGCCCCGGCAGGGCCAGTCCTGCACATAGATCGCCAGGCTGGCGTCCGGCCCGTAGTAGTCGGGCGAGGCCTGGGTGCCGCCCTCTTCCAGCGTCAGCGTAAAGGCGCGCCGGCCGATCGGGCCGGGCACATTGATCTCTTCGGCGATCTGCGCCGGGCCGGATTCGGGCCGCACGCGCGTGTACAGCGGCGTGTCGTTACCCAGCTCGCTGAAGGTATAGCCTTCGCCATAGCCGCCGCTGACCTTGATGCAGCGCGCCGCCGTATGGGTGACGGAGTATGCCTTCAGGCGCCACACGAACAGGCCCACGTCAGGGATGTTGTAACGCCCTCGCAGCCCGACCGTGTGCGCGATGCTGTCGAACGGCCCGTCCAGGCGCGCGAGTACACCTCCGTCGCGCAGATCGGCCGTGCGTCCGCGCGTGGGGCGAAGATGGCTCAGGTGGCTGAGGTGCTGCGTCCAGCCCATCAACGTGTAGAACTGCACCGCCCGCGCCGGCCACGCTGCCACATCGCGCGCCAGGTCTTCGAGCAGCGCCACGGTGCCCTTGCGGCGGCGCAGACGGATAGTGTTGGCCACCTCCTGGCGCGGCGCACCGGGACCGGCGTCGCCGGCCTCCGGCACGGCGCGGTAGCCCACCAGGTCGCCGATGTAAGGCACCACCCAGTCCTCGCAGGTTTCGATGAACCAGTTGTTGTACAGCTGGGCGATGTCGTCCTCGACGACGTTGACCTGTTCGGCGACCACCTCCAGCAGCGCGCGCAGCGGATTGCCCTGCAACGCGTCCTGGGTGCGATGAACCTGGGGCAGCAGGTCGTACAGATATTCGGGCGAACGGCTCATGAGGTAACCTCGTTCAGGATCAGGGTGTCGCGCACGGTGGGCTGCAGATAGATCAGCTGCGCCTGTTCCACCACGCCGTCGACGATGGCAGCAAGCTTGCCCGGAACGTCACCGGCCTGGCTGGTCTGGTCCGGCTCCACGAAGGCGTTGATCGCACTCTCCAGGCTGATCGCCGCCAGCCGGTCCAGGTCGACCCAGGCCACGCCGCGCACATGCTGGATCACGGTGATCACATCGCTGGCACTTACGCCCTGTCCCAGATCGCGCGCTTCGAAGCCGAAGGCGCTCAGCAAGGCGGCGCGCACGGCCGGCTCGACGAATTCCCAGTCGTAGTCGGGCAGCACCTTGACGCGCGCTTCGATCACCAGGGCCAGCAGCTCGCGCGGGCGCAATACCACCGGCACGAAGGGGTCGCCGTATCTGCGCAGCGCGGCGCCGAGGTTGCGCAGCAGGTCCGACGTGGGCTCGATGATGATATCGTCGGCGCCGGCGATGGTCACCACCACCGTCTGGCCTTCGCGTCCAGGCAAACGGCTGGCCACGGCCTTGCCGACGCCGCCGAACAGGCGCGCGAAATCGGCGTAGTCCTGGGTCGATACCAGCCGGTCGAGTGCCGTCACCGCCAGCGGCGCATTACGGCGCGCCACATCGCGCGTTTCGCGGTCGGCCCCGCCCGAAGCGCGGATCGGGTTGATCACGCCGGTAACGCCCAAGGGCTTGTCGGACAAGAGGCTGATCTGCTCGCGGGCCACATTGCCGCCGCGGCCGATGCCGTTGCGGTAGCGCGCCCGCACGTTCTCCAGTCCGGTCGGCAGGCGCGCGCCATACACGCCGTCGCCGAAGATCACGGCCGTGCTTGCGTCGTCGGCGGTGGCGGTGACATAGGCGCGCTCAATCGGTCCCAGACCCGCCACACTGTCGGCTTCATGCCAGCGCACCTCGTTGACGCGCACTTCCAGCGTGCTGGCGACGCCGGACGGCGTCGGCGCGGACACGTAGGTCAAGGGCGGCTGCTTGAGCGTGAAACGCTGCAGCGGCGTGGCGGCGTCGCCGGCGCCCAGCACTTCGCGCCGGGTTTCGCCATGGGTGGCGTGCACTACGTTGGCATAAAAGGTGACGGTGTCGCGCTTGTAGGTGTAGGCCAGGCCGAGGGTGTCACCCACCACGCCCAGGCGGATGCGGGTGTGCGGCTTGTCGTCCGCGCGCGGCTCGGACCCGCTGACGCCGGCCAGCATCAAGAGTTCGGCGCCCTGCACGCCGGCCGTATTGCCGATGAGGCGTTCGCCGGTCACGATCAGCGAGCGGCCCGACTCCAGCCCCTCGTACAGGCCATCGAGCTCGATGTCGTTGCCGGTCAGTGGCGCGGTAATCGGTTCTTCGGCCAGCGCCAGTTCCTCCGCCTGCGCATGCACGGTGGCCGCGCGAAGTACCGGCAGGTCCGGTTCTCCGTCGGAGTCCGGCGCCCACGGCTGGTCGAGCGTGAGGCGGGTGACGCGGGCGGCCATGCCGTACTTGGCCACCGAAACCGGCTCCACCGCGCCGATACGCGCGACCACGGCGGTGCTGCCGGCGCGTTCCACCACGGCGAAGCTGCCCGGGACGATCCTGTCGTACGGCGCGTCCAGTTCGGCCACATGGGCCGGCCCGACAAGTGCAGGCTCGGCGACGCCGATCACCGGCACCGGCGGCGAGTTATGGCCGAACATCGGGGCCGTGCGGCGCAGCACCCAGGCGCGCAAGCTGGTCGATCCGGCGCCCAGGCTACCCAGGCCCGTGTACAGCTGCGCGCCCAGCGCCGGCAGCAGCGCGGTCATGATGCGCGGATAAATATCCGCATGGGGCGCGAAAGTGGCAGCGGCGTCGCGCTGCAGCTTGCGCGAACTTGCCGGCGGCAGCGAGGGGCTGGCGGTCAGGGCATCGACGAAACGCCTGAACATCTGCGCGTTCACCTGGATCGGGTTGCCGGTGGTGGTGCCCATCTTGGCCGCCGACATGGCCATCGGCGCGGACGGCGCATGCTCGCCGAAATCCGCATGCAGCTCGCCCAATTGCTGGGTGCCCGCCTCCAGCCAGTCGATCAAAGCCTGCGGCGCCTTGCGCAGCTTGGCGCGCGCCAGTTCGTGCTGGAACACGGTCTGGGCATTGGCCACCATGCCGGACGGTGAGCCTTCACCGGAACCGGCAGCCTCGGTCAGCGCAACCAGTGCCTGCTTGACCCGGCCGATGATCGCGCCCGTTCCGGTAGCGGGTTTGGGCAGGCTGTCGAACAAGGCGGCGGCGACGGCCTCGATGGTCTCGAAATGCGCGGCGCGGGCCGCGTCATGCGCCGCCAGCTCGGCCCCTGTCTTGGCCATGGACGGCGCAGCGACCGCGATGCCGGAGAGCGTCAGCATGGTGCGGTCGGCCTTGTCGTCGGTGCTCACCGTCATCACACGGTAAGGCGTCGGATACGCGCCGCCAAGCTGCACCAGCATCACATCGTTGGGCTTGAGGTTGTTGGCGACGCCCTTCACATACAATTGATTCAGCTTTTCGACGGTGTCGCGCGAGTGCGGGCGGCTCATGCGCGGCTTGATCGCATTCCACGCATAGCGTGCGTCAAGCGGTTCCGAGGTTTCGAAGACCTGCATCTGCTCGCCCGGGGCCGGGATGCTGCTGGCGCGCGCACTACGCGGAATGCTTGCCACCGGCGAGTTCTTGTCGACCGTGTAAGCCAGGTGCACGCTGGCGGCCACGCCGGGGCGCAAACGATAGCCCACCAGGCGCGCCAGCTCCAGCACCGAGCGGCGTTCAGTGGCGGTGCGCAGATAGCCTTCGTTGGCAATGCGCTCCTGGTAGAAGGTCAGCACGTCGGCCACGCAGGCCCATGCGTCGAGCAGTGCGATGGCGCTGTCGTCACGCTCGCGCACGGTCAGCCGGGCGAGCTCCGGATAGTCCTCGCTCGACAGCCGCGCCTGCATGCTGGAAAAGAAGCTGGCGTAGGTGCCGACGCGGTAGCGCAGCGCCGGCAGGCCGGGACGGTTAGTGCGCGAGGCCGGCGTGGCGCTATGCACGCCCCCGCAACAGCCGCAGCCGCATGGCTGGCTCATCGTCCACCTCCAATATTCAAGGTCAACATGCCCCGCTCGGGGAAATTCGGGTCGTTGTCGAGCAGTGCGATCTCGACGTCGCCGATCGGCAGCAGGCCGTTCTCGATCTCGCCATCGGCCTCGTGGTACAGGCGCTGCAGGCGGGTCACCTTGACGCTGACCACGCCGGCCACAGCGCGGGCCTGCGCCACCAGGTGCGACAAGTGCACGGGCGTGCCGAAATCGAGCCGGTCCGGATGGAACATGCCCAGGCTGCCGTCGGCGCGCACGCGGTTACCAAAGATGCCGAGCAGTTCGGCGCGCACCGCGCCGGTGGTGACGTGGGGCGCCACGCACACGTGCAGGGCGATCTCGAGCGGTACATAGGTGGCCGGCACCACCGCCACGTCGTGGCCGATGCGGCGGTACGGGTAGAGCATGGCTTCCACCGACGCCAGCAGTGCGCTGCCGGCCTGGCTGGAACCGACCGGATCGATCGCCACGCGCGCTTCGTACCAGCTGCCGGTCCAGCGCAGGCGCGCGCTGGCGCGCGCCACGCCGGGATGGCGGCCGGCGATCTGGGCGTAATCCTCGGCCGTGATGGCCCGTTCGATGCGGGCGCGGAAGGCATGCGGCGCACGCAGCCGGGTTTCGGCCGTGGTCTCGGGCGCCACCCCGCCGCGCGCTGCCAGCGGATTGACTGGATACACATTGATGCCGTCCCAATGCTCATGGCGCAGCACCATGTAGGCAATGGCGCCGCGCCCCACATTGCCGGCGGCACCATTGCCAACCCGGTAGAGCGCATCGAACATCATGCCGGCCGAAGGCTGCAGCCCCGAGCGTCCGTCGCCGAAGCGCAGGTGGGCGCGGCCATCATCGTCGATCTCGGCCACCACATGGCGATCCCGCGGGCCGCTCGCCAGCAAGTCGGGCTGCACGGTCCACTCGCCAGCCTGGCCGGCGGCAGGGTCATCCTCCGCCGGTTCGCCGCTCAGCCAGATTTGTGCGCGGCCGTTACGTGGCTCACGGACAAACGCAATGCTCGCCGGCGCGCCGGCGCCAAGCGGATCGGCAAAGCTTACCGGCGCGTGCGCCAGCACGATGTTCAAGGGATGCGGCAGGCGCTGGCTTTCTATCAGGCTGCCCTCGCAGGCGCAGTCGCCCGGCAGCACGGTGCTGCCGACGGTGGCCACGTCGGAATGGTCGATGCTGCGGCCATGGTCGACCAGTACCACATTGCCACGCGCGACGGAAAGATCGCCGATGCGCCGGCATTCGGGCGAGGCCAGGCGCGCGGACAGGCACAGCGCGAACGGCAGCGCATCGGCGGCATCCCACTCGATGGCCAGCAGCTTCCGATTCTCGTACAGGGCGTCTTCGATCGGCGTCACCTTGGTAAGACGCACCGCGTGACGATGCGCGGGATCGGCATCGGCGGCGCTGCCGGTGCGCGGCCCGATCACCTCTTCAAAAATCAGTACGTCGCCCTCGAACAGATCGAGCTTGCGTCCGTCGTCGATCAGGGTCGCGTGCGTGGTGCCGGCAGCCAGGCAGCAGTCGGCATCGCCCCAGGTATAGAAATTGATCTCGTTGTGGGCCTCGCGCCAGCGCAGCGGCGCCGCCTGGGCTGCGCGCACCGGCTCGAACACTTCGTAGCGGCGCGATGGAATGCCCTGCAGCGCGGCCGGGTCGACCAGCCGTCCGCTGTAGCTCTCGATATTGTCGAAGCCGGTAATGAAATACAGGTCGGCGGGATCGATGTCGGGCGCATCGCCGCTGACCTCCACGTGCACCCAGGCGCGCGCGTTGAGGCCTTCATGCATCAGGTAGTCGACCAGCCTGGCATGGCGCCGCACCGAAATGCGCTGGCGCGCGGTGTCCAGGTAGGCTTCGGTGGCCACCGCGTCCTGGTAGTAGCTCAGGTGGTCGGCGGCATAGGCCAGCAGCTCGACCAGCGTGATGCCCAGGTCAGGCACGTGGCGCTCACGCCAGTTGGGCATGCTGAGGGCCATGCGGTCCAGCATCAGCTGGCGGAAGCTGGCGTAGTCCTTGGCCAGGTAGTTCAGGTCGGGCGCCGGTGGTTCCGGCTCCACGCATGGCGCCTTGTCCTTGCAATCGAGGTCGCGCGGGCAATCCAGGCGGAAGCGGAACTCGGTGCAGGTGTAGCGCGCATCGAAACCTTCGACGCCGGCCAGGCACACCCGGTAGGCGGAAAAATCGCCCTGGCGGTCGAGCGTGACGTGCAGGCAGTCGTCGGCGCCCTCCTTGCCGGCGCGCTCCTTGCGGACCGCCAGCACGCTCAAGGGCTGGATGCGGGCACCGCCTTCGATGCGCACATTGGCCGGAGTGAGTCCGTCCGGCACCTCGCCGAAGAAGTGAATGCACAGCGAGCGCTGGTCCGGCAGCACCTCGACGAAATCGACACCATTGAAACTGTCGCGCTGGGCAAACAGGGCGTCGCGGCGCAGCTGCGCCGCGCAGGCTAGCTCGAATTCATTCATGGCGCAGGTCCGTGGTGAAGGTATCGCTGCGCAGTTCCCCCGTGCGCCGCACCCGGTAATCGAGCACCACCGACAGTGTGGCGTCGACGCTGTCGACTTCGAGCCGCAGCACATCGATGACATCGCCCAGCCAGCGCTGCAACGCCGCCTGCATGGTGAACTGCAGGGTGGCCGCCATGGCGCCGCTGTTCGGGCCGAACACCAGGTGCATCAGGCCACTGCCGAAGTCCGGCCGGTTGACCCGTTCTCCCGGCTGGGTGAACAGCAGCTGCTCGATCATGTCGCGCACGTGCTCGTCGTAGGTGGTGGTGGCGCTGCGGCCACGGCTGTCGATCGAAAATGGATAGTCGATGTTCATATCGCGCTCGCCCTTACCTGCGTGACCAGCGCCAGCAGCGGAAAGCCGCTCGGCGCGCAGATGGCCTGGCTGTCCATCAGCAGCAGCGGCTGGCCGTTGGACGTGACCCGGGTGGCGGCGGTCACGAACTGCGCCGTCACGCACGGGCCGTTGGATGGCGGCGGCAGGATGCAGCCGGCCACCACATAAGGCGCGGACAGGGTGACGGTGGGCTGGCCGCCGACCGTCACGCGCGGGTTGGGCACCGTCGGCTGGGCCTGGCCGCTGTGCGAACACAGGACGGTGGCGCCGACATGCAGCAGAAAGCCGGGCATGCTGTCTCCTTTTTTATATGCGGCGGTCAAACCACGACCAGCGCGCCGTTATTGATGGTGACGGTGGGACCGGCCAGGACGATGGTCGCACCCTTGCCGTTACTGATCGTGATGCCGAGATCGTTCACGACGATCATGGCACCGGTGGTGCTCTTTAACATGATGCCGCCGGTGGGTCCCGGCAGGTCGCTGATCGACAGCGTGTTTTGCAAACCGCTCTGGAACACCAGGCTGGGACTGGCCGGATTGCCCGCCAGCGCCAACGCCGGCACTTCGGCGGCCATTCCCCAGAAGCCGCCGGTCCAGATCGGGTACTCGGGGTCGCCCTGCTCGAACTCGACCCACACCCCGGCGCCGATCTGCGGCACCATGAAGGTGCCCATCGACTTGCCGGCGATCGGCACGCAGGGCATGGCCCAAGACGATGGCAGCAGGCCAGAGACATCGGGCACCATGACCTGGATGCGCGCGCGCTGTTCGGGGTCGATGTTCTGCAGCACCGTGCCACGGTACTTGCCGTAGTACTTGCGCGCTTCGCTCATGCCGGCACCATGGGGACGGTGGAAATGAGGCCGTTGCGCGACAAGGTAAAGGTCTGCTTGTATTCGCCGCGCTTGATGGCGTGCTTGACCTGGCTGACGTAATACAGGCCGTCGAAGGCCAGGCCGGCACCGCGCACGCCGACCAGCTGGCGCGCCTTGAGCACGCGGCCGTAGCGCAGCACGTTCAGGCTGCCGTTGCCGGTCACGGTATCGGCCGAGCGCGATGCCTGCGCCAGGCCGCGCAGCACAGCCTGCACCGGCGACAGCTTGGCCGTCTCGGGCAGCTGGGTGAAGCGCGACGGGATCGGCTGGAGCAGCCCGAGCGGGGGATTGAGCGGGCCGATATCGGGAATCGGAATCGGGATCGGCACCTTGGTCTGCTCGTTCTGGATGTAGACCACCGGCAGCGAGCGCGCTTGGGCGTTGAAGCTGAAAGTGATCTGTTCGGCGTTGGTATGGGCGTCCATATTGATGTTCAGGGCCGGCTGCGGCACCCCGACCTTGATCTTGGGTCCGAAGTAAGCGATGTTCATCCCAGGCGCGGGCCCCGGCTCGATGTAGAACACATAGCCGACCCGTTCGACGAGGTAGCGCAGATAGGCCAGGTCGGTGCCGCGCTGGACCGGGATGCGGTTGGTCGGAATCGGCACGTCGAGCATGATGCTGGGGATGATCAGCGGGACGATGCCGAAGGCCGCGTACTTGGCCAGGATGAAGGCGGCGATCGCCTCGCCCGGCATGGCCGGATACGGCAGGCCATCCAGCTCGATCTTGTCCATGATGGTGGTGAGGTCCTCGCCGGTGACCTGCAGGGTCGAATGGCCGGCGTCGCTGCCCGGCACCACCTGGGTATTGGTGACCACGCCATCGGCCAGCACTTCGGGCATGCCGTTGACGGTGGCGATGACGATCACCCGCACGATGGGAATCGGACTGCCGCCGGCGATCATGAAAATGGTCGGCAGCAGCGAGCGGTTGCTGAGGGTGAAAGACAGCGAAAAGCCGCCCACGCCTTCGTCCGGCGCGGTGACTTCGATGGCGGTCAAGGCATCGAGCACGTCGCGCGGCACCGGCACCGGCACGGCCGGGCCAACCATCAGGGTAAGGTGGACGCCCTTAAGCATGGGGCAGGCCCGGAATCCCTTCGGGCAGCGTGATGCGCAGCCGCCGTCCCAACTCATTTCTCATGTCCATCAGGTCATCCGGACGCATTCCGCGGTTGGCGTCGCACACGCGCCAGAACTGCTCCGGGTCGCCCAGGTAAGCGAAGGTGACATTGTCCAGGCGGTCGCCTTCGGTCACCACGTGTTCCTGCAGCAGGGCGAAGCGTTCCGGCTGCGGCACGAAGCGGCGGGTCAGGTAGATGATGGTCGTTCCATCGGCCGTCGAAAGTAGCGTGGTCGGGGTCATGGCATAGCGGCTGGTGGGTGGAAAGTGCTGGCTCATTAAGGAATCCCGGTGATACCGAAGGTGGACGCGGCCGATCCGGCAAACAGCCCGGCCAGCCGTTCTTTTTGCTGCAGGTAGCTCATGAACAGGCTGCCGCCCTTGTGGGCAAAGCCCAGGTCGCTCACCGACAGCACGCGCATGCCCAGGCCCACGCGCGCGCGGATCGGATTGAGGTTGGCGTCGAAGGCCTCTTCGGTCACCGAAAAATCGGTCAGGCGGACCGGCACGATGCGGTTCTGGCTCCATACGAACAGGGCCAGCGCGGTTTCCATCGGCAGGATTTCGAGCGTGCCGGCGCCGGCCAGGCTGTTATTGGCCTGCAGCTGGGCGCTGGTCGGGTAGATGATGGTTTCCAGCGCGGCCAGCTGCGGGAAGATGCCGAGGGTGCCGGCATGCGGATGCTCGGCCGGGAACTCCAGCTGGTCGGTGGCGTCGATTTCGGCGTCCAGCTTGATGGTTTCCAGCGGCGGCCCCTTGAGGCGCAGCGCGTCGGCGCGGTCGCCGCCCTCCACGCCCTGCACCGTCAGGCTGCGCGTGAGCGTGTCGGGGTTGTACTGCAGCGCGATCATGCGCACCACGCGCGCGCTGACCGGGTCGATCAGGACGATGCCGCCCTTGAGCAGGCGTGGCGAATTGGGAAAACTGCTCATGGCTGGCCCAGTGTGCGCGTCACCGCCTCGCCGATGGCTTTGCCGAGTGCCTTGCCATCCGGCTGGGCGCCAAGCGCGAGCGGGCCGGCGGCCACGCGGGCGATGTGCGCGCCGGGCTGCCGCGCCAGCCATTCTTGCGCCAGCGCACCGGCCAGCTGCTCGCGCAGCGCCGCTTCCAGGCCGCGCTTGCCCAAGGCGTCCAGGGCCACGTCGGTCAGCACCACGCGCTCGATATGCAGGTGTACGGTCATGCCGTGCCCTCCCCGCCTTGCCAGCGGAAGTCGTTCTCGTTGATCGGTTTGTCGAGCTTGCGGAACTCGGCACGGGCGCAGTCGAGCAGGATGGGCATGGTGACCGGGCTGCCGCTGCTGGCGGCCATGAAGGCGCTGTTGAGCGCCACGCTCTGGATGTTCCCGCCGCACAGGTTCAGGCGCGCCAGCCGTTCGTAATCGAGGCTGATGCACGGTGTCTTGGCCGGAAAGGCTTGCTGCCACATGGCCTTGCGCTGGGCCGCGCCGGGATACGGGAAATTGACCACGAAGCGCAGGCGGCGCATGAAGGCCGCGTCCAGCGCGGTTTTCATGTTGGTTGCGAGGATGGCCAGGCCCTGATAGGACTCGATCCGCTGCAGCAGGTAGTTCACTTCGATGTTGGCATAGCGGTCGTGGCTGTCGCGCACTTCGCTGCGCTTGCCGAACAGGGCGTCGGCCTCGTCGAAGAACAGGATGGCGCCGCCGTCTTCCGCCGCGTCGAACAGCTTGCGCAGGTTTTTTTCGGTCTCGCCGATGTATTTGCTGACCACCGCCGACAGGTCGATCCGGTACAGCAGCAGCGCCAGTTCGTTGGCGATCACTTCGGCCGCCATGGTCTTGCCGGTCCCGCTCTCGCCGGCGAACAGTACGCTGATACCGAGGCCACGGTTCATGCGCGCGCGAAAGCCGAAGCCTTCGTAGACGGCGTCGCGCCAGCCTACCTGGGCGACTACCTGGCGCAGCAGGCCTTCCTCCTGGGCCGGCAGCTTGAGGTCGCCCCAGGTGGCCTTGGGTTCCAGGCGCTGGGCCAATTGGTCGAGCACCGGACGGGCGTGCATCAGGCATTGTTCCCGCAGCACGTCCGCCAGCTTGCCGCCGCCGTCCGCCAGGGCGCGCGTGGCGATCGCACGGATCGCGGCCAGGTTGAAGTTGAACTGGCCGGCCAGGCGCGCGGGCTGTTCGCCCGCATCAAAGCCGAGGGCGGCCTGCCAGGCGTCGCGCTGCTCGGCGGGCGTGGGCTTGGCGATGTCGCAGGCAATGGTGCCGCGCTCGAAACCGGGCCAGGCTTCGCGCAGGTCGAGGAACACCAGCCCACCGGCGCGCTGGGCCAGCCGGCGCACCGCGTCCGCTCGTGCGTCGGCGCGGTCGATTTCGGAGGCGTCGATGTACAGCGCCAGCGGGGTCAGGAAGGTCTCGCGGCGCCACAGCAGGGCCAGGCGGTCGGCATCGCTGACGGCGGCGGGGAGTGCGTCGGCCGGCAGGCGGTATAGCTTGAGCTGGCGCGCGCTGGCTACGTGATGCGCGACCATGGCCTTGCTGGGACTGTCGATGCCCAGCAGTTCGAGCACCGGCAGTTCGGCGCCATCCATTGCGGCCAGGGTGCGCTCCAGCATGGCCGCCACGCGCGCCTGCGAGGGCGGCAGGATGGCATCGCCGCCCGGCCGCTCGATCGGTGTCAGTTGCGGGGCAATGCGGGCGTCCAGGTAGTCGAGGCCCTTGACGTAGTTGACGATGCGTTCGTCGGCACGCAGTGCGCCCGCGGTCAGCACCTGGGAATTGGGATCGAGTTCGAGCAATTGCCAGGCGCGCAGCGGGCGTTCCGGCGACATCGCATCCCAGGCGGCGTTGTCGAACAGCGTGAAGGCCAGCGCAAAGGTGGGATATGGCTTGCCGTGGTCGCGCTGGGCCCGCGCGCACAGTGCGCCGACACGGGTATCGAGCTCCATCGCCACGGCGAGCAGCAGTACTTCACGTTCAAAATCCGACAGGCCGAGGTGGCGCGCGAGTTCGATGATTGCCGGCGGATGGGCGGCATCCCAGCCGGGTGCCGTGTTGCGCGTTGGGGCGGGTTTGGGATCGGGCTTGGCGACGATGTCGGGAGCGGCGCCCGTGCGCAGCCTGGCAATGAAACCGCGCGGCGCGGCTGGCGCGTGGGCAGGCGCCGAAGCCGTGCCCGCGTCGTCCAGTTCAGCCATGCCTTCGAGCCGCTCACGCAGCCATGTAAGGGCTTCGGCCAGGTAATGGTCGTTGGTGGCCAGCCAGTTCGGAGAGTCGCGCATTAGATGGTCACCTGTTGGGCAGGGTCGAATTGCGGAAGCGGCGGCGTGCCGGCCTGGATGACCGGAATACTGTCGACACCATCGACACGCAGGCGCACCAGGTAGTCGCCAGGCTCTGAAGTGGGGACGGTGATGCTGATGGCGCTCGGCGTGCCGAGGTCGGCCGGCGGCGGGTTGACGATGGCCTCCGGCACCAGCTGGCGGTCGCCGAACAGCACCAGCACGCGCTGGCCGGGCCGTACCCGCGGGCTGCAGTGAATGGTCAAGGTGTCGCCGGCGCTGGCGCTGTTGGCGCTCAGGGTGACCGAGGGCGCGAGGCCAAACACCACTTCGTTACTGGCAATCGATGGCGCATCGAGCGGATGCTCCACCACCGCCGCGCTGTAGAAACCCGGCGTCCAGGCCTTGAGCGCATCGGCGGCGCCGGGCAGCGAGGGCAGCGTCAGGGTCAGCGTGGTACCGCCCTGCCCGCCCAAGGCATTCAGCTCGATTGGCCCCGGCCCTTCGACGGCCAGGCTGCTCAGGCGCACCAGCGCGCTGGCGCCCAGATTGCTGCCACTGAAGACCAGTTCCTCGCCCTGGCGCGCGGCCTGCTGCAGGCGCGGTGCGCGCACTTGCGAGAGCACCGGCAAGGAGCGCGCACCGACTTGCGGGCCGCGGTCCTCGTTGCCGCGCTTGAGCACCGGCAGCGCGGCCTTGGCGGCACGCCGGCTGTCGATCAGCACGACGCTGACCTCGTAGGCCACCGACATGCGGTAGTTGGACTGGAAGGCGCTCCACAGTTTGGACGTGTCGTCGATGCTCAAGGGCAGCTGGGTGATGCGCAGGCGTTCGATCTGGTCGGCCACATCGCTGATCGGCTGCATGGCGTCGTCGAACAGGGTGTCGCGCAGTTCCTGCGCACCCAGCACCGGATGGTCGTGCAGCACGCTCATGGCGGCGCCAAGCGCGCGCAGGCTGGTGGCGTCGGCGTCGATGCCGGTGCCGTTGTAGACCGTCAGCAGGTAGTGCAGGTTGAGCGAGAGCGGCGGACTGCCCGATTCGCCGGGCTTGAGCTGGCGCGGCATGTCCATATTGCGCCAGCCGGCGTTTTGCACCGCGTGGTAAAGGAATAGGTTGATGCGCAGGCTGGCCAGGTCCTTGCCCGCAATGTCGGGCGCGCTGGTGGTGACGTCGAAGCTGTATGAGCCTTCCAGCAGCGCCGGCACCTGCTTGTTCAGCAGGTTGCGCAAGGCGACCGTGGTCGCGGCGATGGCAAGCGCGTCACTCATGGATTCCCCTTGCGGTTGCGCTGGCTCAGGTACTGGTCCAGGCTCATGGGCGCGACGGCGCCGTTGTCGCGCGCGGCCCGGGACGGCGCTGCGGTGGTGGCGCGCACTTCGATGCGCCCGATGGTGATGTGCACGTCGGGCGCGCGCATGACTGGCGCGGGCAGTGAGGGTGCGCGCCTGGATGCTGGAACCCGGACCGCTTGCGGTGCGGGCACCACCTGGCCGGTGGATGGGCGCACCGCCCCGGCCCCGGCCGCGCGCGCGGGGCGCACTTCAATTTTCGGCGCCGCCGGTAGCGGAGCGGGCGCTGCTGCAGCTACGGCAGGCTGTGCCGCCGGCAACACCGGTGCTGGTGGCGTGGCCGCCGCTGCGCGCCTTGGCGCCGGGCTCGCTGGGGTGAGCTCTTTGCGAACCGGCGCGCCCGGCATCAGTACGGTCTCGCGTTCGATCCGTACGATTTGCGGGCCCGGCACATGCGCAGGCGCGGGCGGCGTGCGCCTGGCCGGCGGCGCGACGCTCAGCTGCGCCGGTGCGGCCGCTGCCGGGGCGACGGGCGCCGGCGGGGGCGCAGCGGCACGCCGCAGCGGCTCCCGGGCCGGCTGCATCGGCGCCGATGGCGCCGGGCGTGGCGCTTCTGGCATGCCGTGAGGCGCCGTGGCGAGCGGCGCCGCGGGCACGCTTTGTTCAAACACCGGTGCGCTATCTTCGAGACCGGACGCGGACTCGAACATCGACGGCAGGCGCGGCGCCAGGGTCACGGCCTGGCCGCGTTCGCGTTGCACGTGGATGTCGAGGATGCTGTTCATGACAGGGCCAGGTCCAGGTAGCATTGGCGGCGCTGTGCGCTCATCGCCAGGATGTCGGCCTCGCGCCAGCCGTAGGCGCGCGCCAGCGTGTGCACGTCGCGCATCAGGCGCTGGGCCAGCGCGGCCACTTCGGTCCACAGGAAGCTGGCGATGTCGAACAGCGCATTCCAGCCGTGGCCGCATGCCGGGCAATGCAGGGCCAAGTCGATGCGGGCCTGCGGATCGGCTTCGCCGATGGCGGCCGACAGCGCCGCCACGGCATCCGGCGAGAGCGCGTCAAGGCCGGCATCCCGGTCCTTGATACGCATGCTGCTGACGCAACGGTGCAGCAGTGCGCAGGCGCCATCGTCATGCCGGGCCACCGCCAGCACGTCTTCGCTGCTGGGCAGGCGGTAGACGATCTCCATCGACGCGTCGGGCAGATACAGGCGGTGCTCATCCTGCCCTGGCGCGCCGAGCGTGACGTCGCTGGTGCGGAAGGCGACGTCAAGCGGTTCGCGGCAGGCCGGGCAATGCGCCAGTGCGGCCACCTCGTCGCCGAACAGCCGGGCGCGCAGGCGCAACAGGGCTGCGTCGCGCGCGCCGATCGGCATGGCGGCCAGTTCGGCGTGCGTGCAGTGCGGCTCGGCCGCCTGTAACAGCGTCAGCGCGCGCCCGGTGGGCGACAGGCCGCAGCCGCGCTCCCAGGCTTGCAGCAGCACGTCCGCGGGCAGCGGCGAGGTGCCCGGCATCTCAGGCGCCTGGCTCGACGAAGGTCGGTTCGGATGGCTCGGCGACTTCGTAGTCGCGTTCCCAGCCTTCGTTCTCCAGCTTGATGTGCTGGATCGCGACCGCGTTGGCGTTGGCGTCCAGGTCGGGCAGCGCCTGGTATTCCGACACCCAGCAGCGATATAGCTTGTAGGCCAGCGCCAGCTGCCCCGCTTCGTTGTAGACCTCGATGATGACATCCTTGCGGAAGTCCTTGAGCGCGACCTCGGCGCCGAGGCCGGAACCGAAGTTCCAGACCTTGTTGGCCCACTTCTCGAACTCGGTGTCGTGCGTGACGCCGCGTTCGACGGTGATGGCGTCGTACTCGGTGCGGCCAGGCGATTTGCGGCTGGACGATGGGTCGCCGCCTTCGCGGTGCTTGACCACTTCGGTGGTGCGTTTGAGGCCGCCCACCTTGCTGACGCCGGCCACGTAGCGGCCGTCCCACTTGATGCGGAATTTGAAGTTTTTATAGGGATCGAAACGCTGCGCGTTGACGCTGAACTGGGCCATGACGTCTCCTGTTCTGAATTAGGCTTGGATCTGGCCAGCGATCTGCTGGAGGCTGATGACCACGAATTCGGCCGGCTTGAGCGGCGCGAAGCCGACCACGATGTTGACGATGCCGCGATTGATGTCGTCTTGCGTGGTGGTCTCCTTGTCGCACTTGACGAAGTAGGCTTCCTGCGGGGTCTTTCCCTGGAAGGCGCCCTGGCGGAACAGGTTGTGCATGAAGGCGCCCAGGTTCAGGCGGATCTGCGACCACAGCGGTTCGTCGTTCGGCTCGAACACCACCCACTGGGTGCCGCGGTACAGGCTCTCCTCGATGTAGAGCGCGGTGCGGCGTACCGGGATGTACTTCCATTCGGAGGCGTTGCGGTCGTCGCCTTGCATGGTGCGCGCGCCCCATACCAGCCTTCCTGCCGCCGGCATGGTGCGCAGGCAGTTGATCCCGAGTGGATTGAGCAGGCCGTTCTCGGCGTCGTCCAGCGCGACCGACAGGGCCGGCACGCCGATCAGGCGCGCGTCCATGCCGGCCGGGGCTTTCCACACGCCGCGTTCGGTGTCGGTACGGGCGAACACGCCGGCAACCGCGCCGCATGGTGCCAGGGTCCCGATCTGGTCGTCGCGCAGGCTGATGACTTCGCGCAGGCGCGGGAAGAACAGCGCGGCGTTCTTGCTGATGGTGCCGATGGCGCCGACACCGCTGACCGCATCGGCCACTTCATCCCACGCTGGCGGCGGATCGACGATCAGCATGGCGCGGCGCTTTTCGCAGTACTGGGCGGCTTCGCCGACCAGGGTGGCGTCCACACTGCCGTTCAACATATCGCCGTCGCTGTTGGCGATATACGGCGGGATGCACAGGATGTTGAAGAGGTCGGCCTTGGCGAGCGCGTACAGGCCACGCTTGTTTAGCATGGTGCCGGGGCCGTTGAAGCTGGCCAGGGTCAACGCCAGTTCGTCGCCGGCCTTGCCGGCATCGAGCACGCGCGTATTGGTGGCGAGGGTCGTGTCCCAGATGTCCTGGCCGACGGTGGGATCGGCGTTCTTGGCGGGACGCGCGCCGGGCAGCGCGCCGGGAGCGGTGGCCAGCAGCTTCGATTCGCTGGCCAGCACCAGGTCGACGCGGCGCGCGCTGGCCGGCGCCACCGAGACATTGCGGAACACCTCCACCTGGCGGGTCTTGGAATCGCGCACCGAAAGGTTGAAGTTGTTTGGGTCAGCAGGGACGATGTCGTGGTCGATGCGCACTTGCAGCGCATTGCCCCAGGTGCCCGGATAGCGCGCCTGCAGCTTGAGGGTGTCGGCCGAGATGGCGGCATGGCTGTGCACCACGCCCTCTACGGCGGCGGGCGGGTTATACAGCCGCACGATGATGGCCTGGCTGCCGCCATTTAAGTAAAAGTCACGCACGGCAAAGCCGAGCGAACTGTTGATCCACAGGCCGCCGAAGACGCGCTCGAAATCGGCATAGCTGGTGATGGTGACCGGCTCGTCGACCGGTCCGCGCAGGGCACGGCCAACAAACGCGGTGATCGATGTCGCCACCCCGGTTATGGTCCGCACGCCGCTTGATACCTCTTGTATATAAACACCTGGATAGCTCACTGCGACGGGCATGGAAGTCTCCTTTTATACAGTGGGGGCCGTCGCGTTGATGAGGACGGTAATCCATTAGATGGCGTTTTATCTACTATCTGCTTGATTTGGATCAATGTTTAAACGACATTATTTACTTGATTTGCGCGCGCGGGTTGACAGGTGAATATGGCGCGTTCTTTGCACAGAAATGGGATGTGAATTAAAGAAATTAATCCATTGATGAGCGGCACGTGTGATTGGTGGGATGAGCGAATGGAGGTTTTTTGGCAAAATGCGGGCGCTTTTTGCACGGCAGGGACTAATGTAAAACTTGGTGGCTCAACGCTGCGGCTGAGCAAAAAAAAGCCCGCTTGCGCGGGCTTTTGGTGTTGAAGGAATCGACTTACTCGATTTCGACCGTTTCCGGTGCGGCCGCCGGAGGCGTTGCATCGGACTCGGGGAAGTCGAGGAAGACATTGTCCTTCTCGTCCATATCGACGGTGACCCTGCCGCCGCTGACCAGCTTGCCGAACAGCAGCTCGTCGGCCAAGGCCTTGCGGATCATGTCCTGGATCAGGCGCGACATCGGCCGTGCACCCATCTGCGGGTCGAAACCCTTCTGCGCGAGGAACTTGCGCAGCTTCTCGGTGAACACCGCTTCGACCTTTTTCTCGTGTAGCTGCTCTTCCAGCTGCATCAGGAACTTGTCGACCACGCGCAGGATGATTTCCTCGTCCAGCGCACGGAAGCTGATGGTCGCGTCCAGGCGGTTGCGGAACTCCGGCGTGAACATGCGCTTGATGTCGGCCATCTCGT